>JASLMH010000068.1 GCA_030746635.1 Alphaproteobacteria bacterium
GCCCCCAATGCCAATTACGTGGCCACCGGGCGGGATGTCTGCAGGTTCTCCGAGGGGGCCGACCATGTCCAGGATTTCCTCTCCGGGCTCATGCGCCCCCAGTTGGCGGGTGGTGGCGCCTACCTCCTGGACCACGATGGTGATCTCGCCGCGCCGGCGGTCGTAGTCGGCGATGGTCAATGGGATACGTTCACCGCCATCGTGAACGCGCACGATGACAAACTGCCCCGGCGCGGCGGCCCTCGCCACCAACGGCGCCTCGACCCGGAACAATTTGGTGACGGGGGTCAGTGTTCGTTTTGCGACGATTCTGGCCATGATCATAGGCCCGGATGTTCATGCATCGCCTTCAGGCGATGCCAGCGGCGCGCGACCTCGTCTTCGATGGCGGCCAGGAGATCGGCGTTGTCGGGCGCCAGCAGATGCCGGGTCTTGCCCATCAGGCCGAGCCAGTCCGCGACCGGTCGGCGTCGGCCGACGACATCGGGATCGTAGGTGATGGTGGTGTGGCCCTTTTCGATCTCGTAGACCGGGAAGAAGCAGGAATCGAGGGCCGCCTGCAGGACGTCTTCGGCGGCGTCGTCTTCGGTCCGCCAGTTGAGCGGACAGAACGACAAGACCTTTCCGTACACCAGACCTTGACGCTTGGCGTACCACTGCGCCTTGGCGATCTTGCGCATGAAATCTTCGGGATAGCCCTCGCTGCCGGTGAAGACATAAGGCAAGTGGCAGCCGGCAAAGATTTGCGCCGTGTCCTTGTGGTGAAAGACCTTGCCGGTGCCGGCCTCGCCGAGCGCGCTGGTCGAGGTGCGATGACCCAGCGGGGTGGCATAGGAAAGCTGCGCGCCGGTATTCATGTAGCCCTGATTGTCGTACTCCAGGATAATCATGTGGTGGCCGCGATTGGCCGCCCCGAGCGCCGGTCCCATGCCGATGTCCATGCCGCCGTCGCCGGTGACCATCATGAAGGTGATGTCCGGCGAGCCCGGCAGTTCGCCCCGGCGCATCCGCTCGAGATACATCTCGACCAGGCCCGACAGCGTCGCCGCGCCGTTCTGGAACAGGTTGTGCAGGTAGGTGATCCGGTGCGCCGTATGCGGATAGCCCGTGGTCACGACCATGGCGCAGCCGGTTTGGAACAGCACGACCAGATCGCCTTCGAGAACGCTGTAGGCCTGATGCAGTACCGGGAAGATACCGCAGCCCGGACAGGCGCCGTGGCCGGGGGCGATCCGGCAGGGCATCGCGGTCATCGCCCACAGCGGTTCCAACTCGACGTCGAGGCGGCCGCTTTCCGGGTTCGGGGTGACTTTCGCCATGCCGCGCGAAACCTCCTCGGCGGTGATCGGAGGCAATCCCGGCGGTGGGTTCCGATCAGCCTCGCCGGAATAGGTCCCGTGATAGGCGAACGGCACCGCCACCGAACGCTGGTGCGCCGCCTCCAGCGCCTCGGCAAAGAACTGCTCGGCGTCCGCGTCAAAGAAGTCCAGGCCGCCCAGGCCATAGATCCTATTCAGCACCAGTGTCCGGTTTTGGCTGTCCTGTTGCAGGGCGGCCCGCACCTCGAGGGCCAGGTTGCCGCCGTCGGCACCGTATGAATCGCCACGGTCGCCAACCAGGACCGCGCCGACATGGCGCAGCGCGTCACGGACCTCGCGGCCCGGAAACGGCCGCAAGACATTGAGCGAAACCACGCCGACCCGTTGTCCATCGGCACGCAACCGATCGGCGACGTCCTTGGCGGTCTCGGCGGCGGAATTGATCAACACGACGGCGGCTTCCGCGTCCTCCATGCGATAGAGATCGAGCGCCGGATAGGCCCGCCCGGTCAGCGACGCGAGCTCGGCCAGAACCTCCGGGATGACCCGCCGGGCCGCCGTCATGGCCTGGCTAAGCTGCATCTTGTTGTTGATCAGATCCGGATCGTTCATGTAGGGGCCGAAGGTCATCGGCCGGGTCGGATCTAGCGCCGTGAGGGGTGCTTCGGGGTGGCCGACGAAGGCCTGCACGGCCGCCATGTCGTCGAACACCTCGAGGCGGCGGCGCTGATGACTGGTGAAGAAGCCGTCATAGGCGACCATGACGGGCAGACGCACGTCGGGGTGTTCGCCGATGCGGACGGCGGCGAAGTTGAGGTCGTAGACCGCCTGCGGGTCGCGCGCCAACAGGATGATCCAGCCGGTGTTCAAGGCGAAGTAGAGGTCGGAATGATCGCAGCGGATGTCGAGTGGACCCGATACCGTGCGGGTGGCAACGTTGAGCACCATGGGAACCCGCGTGCCGGCCTGCACCGGCAGTTGTTCCAACGAGTACAACAGGCCCTGCGAGGAGGTCACGTTCAGCACCCGGCCGCCGCCGAGCGCCGCGCCATAGCAGATGCCGGCGGCGCCATGTTCCCCGTCGCCCGGAACCATGGCGATTTCGTGCTCCCCCTCCGCCTGCATTTCGGCCAGATTTTCCGCCACCTCGGTGGACGGCGTGATCGGAAAGTAGCCCATCAGATGAAAGCCGATGTCGCGGGCCGCCGCCGCCGCGGCTTCGTTGCCGCTCAAGAAGCCGGCCCGTTGGCTGATCGAGCCGGATTCGGCCAGTCCGAGATCGATCACTTCCGGTCTATTCAACGCTGCCCCCTTTCACGGCCTGCGACATTTCGGGAAACAACGCCACGCGCAACCCCTCTGCCAGGCCCGGGGTTTCCGCCTGGCTGGTCAAGGCGCCGGTCGCGCAACTCTCGATGCAGCGCAGACAACCCTTGCAATAGCGATAGTCGATGCCCAGCAGGCGCGCGGCCGTCGGCACCGGACTATTGCCCTCGGCGCTCCAAACCATGCACAGGTCGGGACAGACCATGCTGCAGGTGCCGCAATTGATGCACTTGTCCGGATCGAGCACCGGCAGCCAGCCGGTGCGCGAGGTCGACAAATCGTTCCAGACCGTGTTGCCGGCAACCGGAATGACGCCGCCCATGGGCGCGGTTTGGTAACCCCACAACGGACGTTGTCGATGGATAGGCAGATCGCCGTCCGCCCGGCCCATACTCGGCAGCGCTTCGAACTCCTGCTCCCCGCGGTGAAATGCGCGGGCATTGGCGGCGACCGCTTCCGGCCGCCTTTGGGCGAATTCGTCGGACAGGGCCTGCAGCAGGATTTCGCCGTCGAGGAACGGCAGGGCGGCGGCCAGGGTGCCGATCAGCACCGCGTTCGCCCTGGAACCTTCGTCCAGGGCGATTTGTTGGGCGTCGATCCTGATCACCCGAACCGTGTCGGGCAAGCGGGCGAGGCCCTTGGGCGGCGCGCCGGCGGGTCCGGTAAAGATCAGCGTGCCGCCGGCACGGATGCCGGCCAGGGTCGCCGGCCGGTCCAGCAGGGCAGGGTGAAAAACCACGATGACGTCGGGCGACTCGACCGGCGCGCTGGTGCGGATCCGCTGTTCGGGCCGGCCCAGGCGGATGAACGACCTGATCAGCGAACCCTTCTTCTCGGAGCCGTAGGAAGAGAAATGGGCACCGTTCAGGCCCATGCGCAGCACGGCGGCGGTGGCAAGGATCTGCCCCGCCGCGTGTGCTCCTAGACCGCCGATGGATTCAAAACGGAGTTCAAAGAAACGGTCCGGGCAAGGTAATGAGCCATGGTTATCCATGATCCACTCAAGGCAAACGAAACAGCCCTCATTGGCAATCCAACGGTTCCACTTTGGCGCCGACAATGCTCCGTATGCCCCGAAATTGTGGTCCGGGCACCTTCTGTCGCGCCATGATCCAGATCAAGTTGAGTTGTTTAGCCGCAGATCCGCGGCGTCGCGGGCGAGATCAGGCTTCGCCCGCCGGGTCCAATTCCCACAGCAAATCGTCGATCCTCTGAATGTGGACCTGTCGGCCCGAGAACGTCGCCAAACCGTCCTGATCCAACTCCTTGATGACCCGCGAGATCGATTCCGGGCGCGCGCCCATCATCGACGCCAGGTCCTGGCGCGTCACCGGCAGTTCGACCATCACCGTGCCATCATCGAAGTTCTCGCCGTAGTGATCCTTGAGTACCAGCAACAGGTGCGCCAGCCGCAAGCGCAAGGGATGGGCCGCGTTCTGGAAGAAATCCTCCTCGGCGTTGCCCAGATCCTTGGCGGCGTGATGCAGGAAGCGCAGCCCGAGGTCGGGGTTCCTCTCGAGCAGCCACCTGACCAACCCGGCGGCGATGAAACAGACTTGGCTGTCTTCCAGCGCTTCCGCCGTGCCCCGGTGGCATTCGCCGGCCAACAGGGGCCGATAGCCGAGGGTGGTGCCCGGATAGCCCAGGCGGCCGAGCAGGACGGAATTGCCCTCGCCGTCGATTTTGCGAATGCCGACCAGACCGCTTTTGATGCAATAGACGCCGCGGCATTCGTCGCCTTCGTAGAAGATCGCCTCGCCGCGGTCGAATTGGCGGCATACCTTGGCTTCATTTAACTTGGCCATGTCGGCGGCCGACATCCCGGACCATTCGGTCCGGCCGAACACCTTGCAGAAAATGCAATCGGTTTGGGAGGCCGGTGCTTTGCTGTCGCCCATGGTTGACCTCCCTTGCAAACTTGAGACGGACGAAATGCCCGCGACAACGCCGATACGCCAAGCAAAAGACAATGAGTCAGGCTAGTCCAGTTACCGGGATTGGGCAACGCGGCGGCGGATGCCCATCGTCGGCTATCGGGGGCAGTCCACCTCCAAATGCACGGTCACCCGGATCGGTTCGTGGAACAGGAAGGTGCTGGTCCACAGCCCGGTGCCGACATCGAAGTTCAGCCGGGAAAACTCGAAGCTGCCGTCGGCGATGACCCTCCGGTCGCCCGGCCCACTGTTCGCCGACAGCCGGTAGCTGAACGGGATGGCCACCGGCCGCCGCTTCGATTTCAAGGCGAGCTCACCCCGCACCAGCATGTCCGCCGCGCTGGAGGGATCGAAGGCGGACGTCTTCAGCACCGCCGTTGGATAGCGGGTGCTGTCGAGCATCGATTCCGATCGGATGAAGTCGTCGGTATCCGGGTTCTGGGTGTCGACGGAGGTGGTATCGACCACGATCTCGGCGCTGCTGCGCTCGGGCCGGGCCTCGTCCAGGGACAGATTGCCGCCGAAGGCCGTGAACTCGCCCAGCACCGGCAGGCCGAACAGCTGCCAGGCGGTAAAGCGAACGGAACTGGCCGCCGGATCGATGACGCAGTTCGTGGTAGCGGCGGCCGGGCCGGCCGACAGGGCCAGGACAACCAGCACGGCGGCGGACGAGCGGGGCCGGATCATCCCCGCAGCATGCGCCGCAGCGTCCGATCCTTCAAAACACGATGGTGATACCAGGCGCCTGCGAGGTGCAGGACGATCAGGGCCAGCAGGCCATAGACGATGGTGCGATGGACCAGCACCAGAATGTCGGCCAGGGCCTTGTCCGGCGCCAGCAATGGCGGCAAGAGGAACAGCCCGAACAGCCCGACCGGAAACGCCGCCGCCGAGGAATAGGCCCAGCCGCTGATGATGGCGGCGATGGTCAGCAGATACAGGGCGATATGGGCCGCCCTGCCCGCCCGTTGCAGCCAGGGCGCCGTTGCCAGGGGCCGGGGCCAACCCTGCCACAGGCGCCAGGGCAGCCGCGTCAGCCAGAGGCCGAGCAGGCAGACGCCCAGGGACTTATGCAGGGTGAGCAGGATCAATCGCAGCGGCCCCAGCGGCAGATCGGCCCCGACGATGGCCAGCGGCACCGACAGCAGCAACACCAAGACGGTCAGCCAGTGCAGCAGCCGCGATACCCGGCCAAAGCCCTGCCCGTTGTCCCGCCAGCGCGGCCCGGGCGTCAGCTCGCCGCCGCCGCCGTGGCGATCCCCGCCAGTTGCCGCACCAGGTGGTGCACCCCCTGCAACCGGTCCTTTTCCTCGGCCCATTGCCTGTTGTAGACCAGCCGGTGGTCGGGCCGCAATTTCGCGGTGCCGTGGTTGCCGTTGATGAAACCGACCAGGCCCGCCGGGTTGGCGAAATCGTCGTTGCGGAACACCACGGAGGCGCCGGCCGGACCGGCGTCGAGCTTGGCGACATTGGCGGCGCGGCAGAATTTCTTGATGGCGACGATCTCCAACAGGTTGCCGACCTCCGCCGGCAAGGCGCCGAAACGGTCGATCAGCTCGGCGGCGAAGCCGTCGATCTCGGCCTGTTCCTCCAGCCGGGAAATGCGGCGGTACAGACCCAGCCGGACACTGAGATCGGCGACGTAGTATTCCGGGATCTGCACCGCCGTGCCCAGGTTGATCTGCGGCGACCAGTCCTGATCGGCCGGTGCCACCGCGCCGGCCTCGCCGGCCCGGGCCGTGGCCAGGGCCTCCTCCAGCATCTGGTGGTAGAGCTCGAACCCGACCTCGCGGATATGCCCGGACTGCTCCTCCCCCAGCAGGTTGCCGGCGCCGCGGATATCCAGATCGTGGCTGGCCAGGCTGAAGCCGGCGCCGAGGGAATCCAGGGATTGCAGCACCTTCAATCGCCGCTCCGCCGCCAGCGTCGGGCGATGCCGCGGCGGCAGCGTGAAGTAGGCATAGGCGCGGACCTTCGAACGGCCGATGCGGCCGCGCAACTGATAGAGCTGCGACAGCCCGAAGCGGTCGGCCCGGTGCACGATCAGGGTGTTGGCGGTGGGGATATCGAGGCCGGATTCGATGATCGTGGTCGACAGCAGGACATTGTAGGCGCCGTCGTAGAAGGCGCTCATCACGTCGTCCAGCTCGCGCGGCGGCAGCCGGCCGTGGGCGGTGACGACGCTCACCTCCGGCACCTGTTCGCGCAGGAAGGCCTCGGCCTCCGGCAGGTCCAGGATACGCGGACAGACGTAGAAGGTTTGGCCGCCGCGATAGTGCTCGCGCAGGATCGCCTCGCGGGTGACCACCGGATCGAACGGCATGACGAAGGTGCGCACCGCCAGGCGGTCGACCGGCGGCGTGGCGATCAGGCTCAACTCCTTGACGCCCGAGAAGGCCATCTGCAGGGTCCGGGGGATCGGCGTGGCGGTCAGGGTCAGCACGTGCACGTCGCTGCGCAGCTGTTTCAGGCGCTCCTTGTGGGCGACGCCGAAATGCTGCTCCTCGTCGATCACCAGCAGCGTCAAATCGCGAAACTTCACCGTCTTGCCCAACAGGGCGTGGGTGCCGATGACGATATCGACGTCGCCGCTGGCCAGGCCCTCGCGGGTCTCGGCCGCCTCCTTGGCGCCGACCAGCCGCGACAGCCGGCCGATGCGCACCGGCAGATCGGCGAAGCGCTCGGAGAAGGTCTGATAGTGCTGTCGGCACAACAGGGTGGTCGGCGCCACCACCGCCACCTGGCCGCCCGTCATCACCGTGGCGAAGGCGCCGCGCAGGGCGACCTCGGTCTTGCCGAAGCCGACGTCGCCGCAGACCAGCCGGTCCATGGGCGAACCCCGTAACAGATCGTCGAACACGTCGTCGATGGCGTTGTGCTGGTCCTCGGTCTCGTCGAACGGGAAGCGGGCGCAGAATTCCTGGTACAGGCCGTCCGGCCGTTCGATCGCCGGGGCGTTGCGCAGGACCCGTTCGGCCGCCACCTTGATCAACTGATCCGCTATGTCGCGGATATGCTGCTTCAGCCTGGCCTTGCGCGCCTGCCAGGCGGCACCGCCCAGGCGGTCCAGCGCCACCTCCGACTCTTCCGAGCCGTAGCGGGACAGCAGCTCGATGTTCTCCACCGGCAGGTACAGCCGATCGCCGCCGTCGTAGAGCAGGTGCAGGCAGTCGTGCGGCGCCCCGCCGACATCGATGGCGACCAGGCCTTCGTAGCGGGCGATGCCGTGTTCGACGTGCACCACCAGATCGCCGTCCGACAGCTGTGTGGTCTCGGTCAGGAACTGATCGGCCCGGCGGGTCCGCCGCCGGCGCACCAGCCGGTCGCCCAGGATGTCCTGCTCGCCGATGATGGCCAAATCGTCGGTCTCGAGACCATGCTCCAGGCCCAGCACGACCATAGCCGCCTCGCCGTCCGGCAGGGCGATCACCGCCGGCCAGTGCTCGCAGGGCTGGACGCCCTCGACCTGGTGGTCGGCCAGCAGTAACGCTAGGCGGTCGGCCGAACCCCGGCTGAAACAGGCGATCACCACCCGCCGCCCGGCGCCGCGCAGACCGGCGACATGGCCGCGCAGGGCATCGAAGACGTTGACCTCCGTCTGGGCCCGTTCGGCGGCGAAATTGCGCCCCTGACGGCCGCCGAAATCGATGGTTTCGCCATCCGCCGGCTGGCTGAAGGGTGAAAACACGCCGCCGGGGCGGCCGCCGTGGGCGGCATCCCATTCGCCCGCGTCCAGAAACAGCGCCGCCGGCGGCACCGGCTTGTAGGGCGGCGCCTGACCGTAGCCCGCCTCCTGGCTGGCGATGCGGGCCTGGTAGTAGTCCTCGATCTGGGCCAGGCGGTCGTCGCGGGCCTCGATGGTCAGATGATCGTGGGTGATCAAACCCTCGCCCAGATAATCGAACACCGTTTCCAGGCCGTCATGGAACAACGGCAGCCAATGCTCCATGCCGGCATGACGGTGTTTGGCGCTGATCGCGGCGTACAGCGGATCCTCGCCGGTGACGGCGCCGAACAGTTCGCGATAGCCGGCCCGGAAGCGCTCGATGCTGTCCTCGGTCAACTGGATCTCGGACACCGGCACCAGCTCGATGCCCCGGCCCTCGCCGATGGTCAACTGACTGACCGGATCGAACAGCCGCACCGTCTCCAGGGCATCGCCGAAGAAATCCAGGCGGCTGGGATTGTCCGCGCCGGCGGCGAAGATATCGACGATGCCGCCCCGGGTGGCGAACTCGCCCGGTTCCATCACCGTGCCGGTGCGGCTGTAGCCGTTGCGGACCAGAAAACCGATCAGCGCCTCGATATCGACCCCGTCGCCCACCTCGGCCCGGAACAAGGCGCCCTCGACGGCGCTTCTTGGCGGCAACCGCTGCAGGCTGGCGTTCACCGTGGTCAGCACGATGGCCGGACCGCTGGGCGGCGGGCCATCGGCCAACCGAGCCAGGGTGTTCATGCGGGCGGCGCAAATCTCCGGGTTGGGCGATACCCGGTCGTACGGCAGGGTGTCCCAGGCCGGCAGCCGCAGTATCCGGGTGCCGGGCGCGAAGAAGCCGATAGCCTCGGCCAGCGCCGCCATCCGGCCCTCGTCCCGGGCGATGTGCAAATGCCACCCCGGGCGCCCCTGGGCCAGTTCCGCCAGGATCCGTGCATCCAGCCCCTCGGGGACGCCGGTCAGCCGGAATCTGGTTCTACTCGAAAGTATTTTTTCTTTGAATTCCAACTTGTTATGCCGACATCTTAAAATTCAAGATCAATTTCATGACGGCATTGTCATGACGCTCCGGAGCCGGCTCACGGCGGGCCAGCCAGGCATAGATATCCTGTTCGTCCTCTTCCAGGATGGCCTCGTACTGGGCCATTTCCAGCTCGGACATGGCAGCCAGGTGCCGTTCGGCGAACTGCCCCAGCACCAGGTCCAATTCCTTGGTACCGCGGTGCCAACTACGGTAGCGCAATCGCTTGCGCCGGGTTTCCAGATCTTCGTCCATCGCTACACTCGCTTTCCGGCACAGGATATAACTTAGCCATTGCCCACGTGCCAGCATCCAGCCCGGAAACGCGATGCGACCTGAAATTCTGTTCCCGCTGTTCAAGCCGGTGACCACCTTGAAGGGGATCGGTCCGCGCTCGGGCAAACTGATCGAGAAGCTGGCCGGCGGGCGCATCGTCGATTTGTGCTGGCACCTGCCGACCGGGCTGATCGACCGGCGCTTCCGCCCCAGTGTGGCGGCGGCCCCGGACGGCGCCGTGGCGACCCTGACGGTCAGTGTCGACGAGCATCTGCCGGCACCGAACCGCCGCCTGCCCTATCGGGTGATGTGCAGCGACGACAGCGGCAGCCTCAGCCTGGTGTTCTTCAATCCCCGCCGGGACTATCTGAACGAGGTGCTGCCGATCGGTGCCGAACGGGTGGTCTCGGGACGGATCAGCCACTACGGCCGGGAAATCCAGATGAGCCATCCCGACCATATCGTCGCGCCGGAGGAGATCGACAGCCTGCCGCTGGTCGAGCCGGTCTACCCCCTGACCACGGGCCTGACGCCGCGTCCCCTGTTGCGCGCCATCCGCGAAGCCCTGGCCATGGCGCCGGGCCTGCCGGAATGGCAGGACGCGGCCTGGCTGAAGAAGAACCATTGGCGCCCCTGGCACGAAGCCCTGGCGGCGGCCCATCAGCCGGCCGAGCAGGCCGTCCTGGAGGCCGATGACGCCGACCGGCGGCGCCTGGCGTTTGACGAGTTGCTGGCCAATCAACTCGCCCTGGCCATGGTGCGGGCCCACACCCGCCGCCTGTCCGGTCGGGCGACCAAGGGCGACGGCCGCTTGAGCGGGGCCATCGGCAAAACCCTGCCCTACCGGCTGACCCAGGGGCAGGAAACGGTTTTGGCGGAAATCCGCGCCGATATGGCGGAGCCGCAACGGATGTTGCGGCTGCTGCAAGGGGACGTCGGCAGCGGCAAGACCATCGTCGCCCTGCTGGCGATGCTGGCGGCGGTGGAAAACGGCGCCCAGGCCGCCTTCATGGTGCCGACGGAAATCCTCGCCCGGCAGCATTTCGAAACCCTGACGGCCCTGTGCGCCGAAGCCGGGGTGCGGCTGCAAATCCTCACCGGCCGCAGCAAGGGCAAGCCGCGTCAGGAGATCCTGCGGGCCCTGCAGGCTGGCGAGATCGACATCGTCATCGGCACCCACGCCCTGTTCCAGGACGACGTCGAATTCGCCGATCTGGCCCTGACGGTGATCGACGAACAGCACCGCTTCGGCGTGCATCAGCGGCTGACCCTGGGCGACAAGGGCCGGGCGGCGGACGTCCTGGTGATGACGGCGACGCCGATCCCCCGCACCCTGACCCTGACGGTCTATGGCGACATGGACATATCGCTGCTGCACGGCAAGCCGCCGGGGCGCCTGGCCGTCGACACCCGGGCGATGCCGCTGTCCCGCCTGGAGGAAGTGATCGCCGGCCTGCAGCGCGCCGTGGCCGGCGGCGCCAGCGCCTTCTGGGTCTGCCCCCTGGTGGAGGAAAGCGAGAAAGCCGACGTGGCGGCGGCCGAGGCCCGCCACGATGCCCTGGGCAAGCTGTTCGGCGACCAGGTCGGCCTGGTGCACGGCCGCATGAAGGCGGCCGAAAAGGACCAGGTGATGGAGGCCTTCGCGGCCGGCCGCCTGAAGGTGCTGGTCGCCACCACGGTGATCGAGGTCGGCGTCGACGTGCCCGACGCCACGATCATGACCATCGAGCATGCCGAGCGCTTCGGTCTGGCCCAGTTGCACCAATTGCGCGGCCGGGTCGGCCGCGGCGGCCAGCAAAGCAGCTGCCTGCTGCTGTATGCCGAGCCGCTGGGCGAAACGGCACGGGCGCGCATCGCCATCATGCGGGAAACCGACGACGGCTTCCGCATCGCCGAGGAGGATCTGCGCTTGCGCGGCACCGGCGAGTTGCTGGGCACCAGGCAAAGCGGCTTCCCCACCTTCCGCCTGGCCGATGTGGCGGCGCACCAGGATCTGATGGAAGCGGCCCGCGACGACGCCCGCCTGATTATGGAGCGCGACCCCGAACTGAACGGCGAACGCGGCCAGGCCCTGCGGGTGCTACTTTACCTGTTCGAACGCGACGCGGCGGTGAAGTTCCTCCGATCGGGCTAGACTAATGCCGCTACTAGGAAACTGATCGAGCATCCGACCATGAACAGCTACGCCGACGCCTTCGACGCCGAGGAAATTGCCGCCGGCATTGCCGCCTGGGCCGCCATCGAAAGCCCCAGTTTCGACGCCGCCGCCGTCAACCGGATGATGGACCTGGCGGCGGCGACCATGGACGGGCTGGGCGCCACGGTGGAGCGGCTGGCCGGCAACGACGGCTTCGGCGATGTCGTCCGCGCGCGTTTCGCCTGGGGCGAAGGACCGGGCATCCTGGTCCTGGGGCATCTCGATACCGTGCACCTGGTCGGCACCCTGGCCGGCCCGCTGCCGGTTCGGCGGGAGGGCGACCGGCTCTACGGTCCCGGCGTGCTGGACATGAAGGGCGGCATGTATCTGGCCATCCATGCCCTGGAAGGGGTGATCGCCCGGCACAGCCGCCTGAGCCTGCCCGTGACCTTCCTGTTCATCCCCGACGAGGAGGTCGGCAGCCCCTCGACCCGGGCGCTGATCGAGGCGGAGGCCCGGGCCAGCCGCTACATCCTGGTGCCGGAGCCGGCCAAGGGTGACCGGCTGGTCAGCGGCCGCCACGCCTTTCTGCGCTACAAGCTGTACACCCATGGCCGGCCGGCCCATGCCGGCGTCGCCAAGGGCGTCGGCCGCAGCGCCATCAGCGTGATGGCCCGGGTGATCGCCGAGGTCGAGGGCTATAGCGATGTGGAGAACGAGATCACTTATCGGGTCGGCGTCGTGAAGGGCGGCAATTTCGTCAACGTGATCCCCACCACCTGCCAGGCCGAAGTGTTGTGCGTGGCGCCGACACCGGCCGCCTTCGAGGAGGTGCGCCAACGCATGGACGGCCTGACCTCGCCGGACCCCGAGGTTCGCCTGGAGGTCGAGGCCGGCCCGGTGCGGCCGCTGTTTCAGGCCCACGAGGCGACCCTGGAGCTGTTCGAGGTGGCCCGGCGGGTGGCCGGCGAGATCGGCCTGGACCTCGATCACGGCCAGTTCGGCGGCGGCAGCGACGGCAATTTCACCGGCGCCCTGGGGCTGCCGACCCTGGACGGCCTCGGCGTTCGCGGCGACGGCGCCCACACCAAAGGGGAATATCTCGAAGTCTCCTCGCTGCGGCCCCGGGCGCGGCTGCTGGCCGGGCTCTACGAAGAACTTTCGAAACGTAACCGTTGAACCCGGGAGCGGAGGGCGGCATGCCCAAGAAGATGCAGTTCGGCGTCATGCAACGCGGCGTGTTCGACCCAGATGACGACATGCCGGCCCGTTTCGAAGAACTGATGGAGCAGGCCCGGGTGCTGAACCGGCTGGGATACGATTCGATCACCAAGGGCTCGCATTTCTCGACCCATCCGCACCGCGAGATCATCCAGATCCCCTATCTCTGCCGGGTCATGGCCGAGGCCCCGGAGTTGCGCCTGAACGCCGGCATCGTCCTGCTGTCCCTGCACAATCCGCTGGAGGTCGCGGAAACCTTCGCCGCCATGGACCTGATGTCGGGCGGGCGGGTGATTTTCGGCTGCGGTCTGGGTTATCGGGACGTCGAGTACAAGGCCTTCGGCGTCGCAAAGGGCCAGGGCGTCGCCCGCTTCGAGGAGAACCTGGCAGCGATCAGGCGGCTGTGGAGCGGCGAAGCGGTATCCATGGTGGGCAGCCACTTCGAACTGGACCAGGCGACGATATCCGTGCCGTTGCAACAATCGCCGCATCCGCCGATCTGGATCGGCGCCAATGTCGACAACGCCGTCCGCCGCGCCGCCCGGCTGGGCGATTGCTGGTATCTCAATCCACACCAGAACCTGCCGACCCTGGCGCGCCAGATGGATCTGTACCGGGCGAAACTGGACGAATTGGGCAAGCCCTTCCCCGACGAGATGCCCATGCGCCGCGAAGTGTTCTGCGCCCGCGGCCACGACGAGGCCGCCCCCTATATCAAGAGCATGTACGATCTGTACGCCTCCTGGGGCCAGGACAAGGCGATGGCCGAGGGCGACAGGGACATCTCCATGGATTACGAGGATCTGGCCAGGGACCGCTTCATCGTCGGCGACCCCGACGGGGTCGCGGAGGAAATCCTGCGCTATCACCGGGCGCTGGGCGTCAACCACCTGATCATGAGCGCCCAGGGCGTCGGCATGCCGCAGGCCCAGGTTCTGGAGACCTTCCACCTGATGGCGGAAGAGGTGTTCCCGAAAGTGCGACGAGCTTTGTAAGCGCCGCGTCCGCTTGCCATTCTCCGGTTCGCGGCGCTAGTCTCGCCGTCGCGGTCGTCGCGTCTTATTGGCAAAGCGTGGTTCCGGTCATGGCTGACAAACCGACTTTCAAGTTGAAGACGTTCGATGCCAACCAGATGATCTTCGACGAGGGCGACCCGGCGGACATCGTCTACGTCCTGCGCAGCGGCGCCGTGGACATCCGGGTCGGCACCCGGGGCGACAGCCCGAGCACCCTGACGACCGTACAGGTCGGCGACGTCTTCGGCGAACTGGCGCTGTTGGAGCACCGCGCGCACAAGGCGGCGGCGGTAACCACCGAGCAGACCGAGGTCCTGGAAGTCCCGCGCGCGGATTTCCTCGAGCGGCTGAACGCCTCGGACCCGGTGATGAAGACGGTGGTCAACCACCTGGTCCGGCGCCTGCGGGAAATGAGCAACGAATTCGAGGCCCGCAAGAAGACGCCCTGGGAAGGCTGGGATTCACAGACCTGAAGGCAACGTCATGCCCTGAAATCCGGCGGAGCAGCGCCGACTTGACGCGGTCGCCGGGAATCCCCCTACTGGCACCGCGATTTGCGGGAGAACTGGCATGGCGGCGCGGGCTTGGGGGGTGGCGATCACCCTGGTGTTGCTGGCCGCCCTCGGCGCGACGCCGGGACGGGCCAATGGCTGGGAACATTGGGGCATCCCCCTGTCGGTCCTGCTGCAATCGCTGGACGGCGACGATCCCGGCTACCGCCTGCGGGCGGCGCGGTCCCTGGGTATCCGGGGCGAGCGGGTGGCGGTGCCGCGGCTGCTGCAAATCCTGACCGATCCGGACGAGCGCCCCTGGGTTCGCGGCGAGGTCATCCAGGCCCTCGGCTTGATCGGTGACCGCCGCGCGGCGCCCGGGCTGCGGCGCGTGCTGCGCCAGGATCCGCGCGAGGAGTTGCGCGGCGGCGCCGCCACCGCCCTGGGCCACCTGGCCGCGCCGGAATCACTGGAAGCGCTGATCGCCGCCCTGGCGGCCGAGCGCGATTTGATCGTCCGGGCCGATATCGTCAGCGCGCTGGGCGCCTATCGACGGCCCCGCGCCGTCGCCGCCCTGGCCGGATTGCTGGACGGCAAGGGCAACGCCAGTCTGCGGCGCAAGGCGATCGGCGCGCTCGGCCGGACCGGGTCGCATACCGCAACAGCGCCGTTGCTGGCGGCCCTGGGCACCGCCCAAGCCGACGGCGAACGGGCCGCCATCGTCGCCGCCTTGAGCCAAATCGCCGACCCGGCGGCCCGCCCAGCCCTGGAACGGCTGTTCGACGCCAGCAAGGCACCGCTACTGAAGGTCCGCATCGCCGCCGCCCTGGGCGCCATTCGCGACGGCAGCGCCGTGCCCAAGTTGATCGTGTTGCTGGAGCACGAGTTGGCGGCGGTACGGTTCTTCGCCGTCGATGCCCTGGCGACGGCGAACGACCGCCGCGCCGCCGAGCCGCTGCGCCGGCTCTATCGCCGCGCTTCGGCCGCCGCCGAATTGCCCGACGGCCGGGCCGGCCGGCCGGCGATCACCGCCTTCCTGGCCAGCCAAAGCCTGCGGCTGGCGGTGATCCGGGCCCTCATCACGCTCGATCCCGGCGGCTCGGTGGCGGAATTCCTCGATGCCGCGGCGCCCATGGAGCGGCCGCGGACCTCCGCGGTCGGGCTTCGGCTCAACGAGGGGATCTATGAATTGCGGCGGGCCGCCATCGTCGGCCTCGGCTACAGCCGGACCGCCACCGCCAGCCGCTACTTGGCCGACGGCGGCATCCTGGCCGACCGCGACTTCCGGCTGCGGGCGACGGCGCTACGGGCGCTGGGGGTGCTGCGGCAGCCGGCCTCGGCCCCGGCGGTCGTGGCGCTGCTGGACGACGGGGTGGCCGAGGCGCGCTGGGTGGCCGCCAAGGTGCTGGGGCGGCTGGGCAACACCGACGCCGCCAATGACTTGCGACTACGGCTGGGCGATCCGCATCCCGAAGTACGCCGGCAGGCCGCCCTCAGCCTCGGTTTTCTGGGAGACCGGCAAGCCTGTCCGGAGCTTGCCGGCCTGGTCGGTGACGATCCGGCGAAGCAGGTCCGCGAGGCCGCTCAGGCGACCCGATCGCATCTTTGCCGCCCGAATTAGCCGACCAGTAGCCTTTGGATGAACCAGAATCCGGCGATGGCGAGGATCATCGCCGAACCCGTCCGCATGGCCGGCTGATACCAGGATCGGCGCTGGAGCAGCACCAGCACGGGGAAAACCGCCGCGACCACGGCCAACTGGCCGGCCTCGACGCCAAGGTTGAAGGCCAGCAGGGTGGTCACCACGCCGGCACCGCCGGTATCCAGGGCCCGCAGCACGCCGTAGAAGCCCAGGCCGTGCACCAGCCCGAAGCCGAAGGCCAGCAACCAGCGGCCGGCGAAACGGCGGCGCCAGATATTTTCCGCCGCCACGTAGGCGACGCTGAGCGCGATCAGGCTTTCCACCAGCCGTCCCGGCAGGCTGAGGACGCCGAACCAGGCCAGCCCAAGGGTCAGGCTGTGCGAGATGGTGAAGGCGGTGACGATCTTCACCAGTTCCAGGAAGCGGCTGCTCACCACCAGCAGGGTGATCAGGAACAGCAGGTGGTCGATACCGGAGAGGATGTGTTCGACGCCAAAACCGAGGATGCGCAACGCCACGCCGAACCCTGCCCGCCCGTCGGGCGCCCGGACGCTGAATTCCAATTCCGTAATCTCGGCATCGAACAGGAATTCCTGGGATACCGGCCCGGCATCAATGCGGCCAATGCCCCGATGGCCGGCATCGAGGTCGAAAAACAACAGATATCCGATGCGCAGCCGTGCCACCGGAGCCGGGCAAACGAAGGCCAGGCCGATGACCAGATCGCCCGGCAGGTCCTTGAAGTCGAGGTCCGGCGGCCTCGCCCGGCAGGCCTGGCCGTCGGCGACGAGGCGTAGCCGGCCGTCGAGGTAGGCGGCGAGTTGTTGGCGTTTCGCTTCGAACGCCGATCTTGGCACCGGCGCCACCAGGTCCGTCTCGATGCCCAGGGCGACGGCGACATCGTGGGCGGAGAGCGTGAGTTGATAGTCAACCCGATCGTGGGCGACCACCACCCGGGCGCGGCTCAAATTCGTCTTGTGAGCGACCGCGCCGGCCTGCCAGAACAGAACCAGCAGGCCGGCGCCAAACGCGATAAATCGGCGGCTGAATACCGCCCGCCGACGAACGAATACTAGCGTTCGCACATGGCCATGATGCGCGAGGGAGCGCCGGTGCCGGCCACCAGCTTGGGCGCGCCGACGAACAGCGAACAGGACCCGGGCTTGGCTTCGGCCAGTTGGCCCAGGTTGGCGGCGTTCTCGACGAACTTCCAGCCGCGCTGCAGGCCGCGCACGTGGCAATGCCAGGAATCGGTCACCAGATCGCCCTTGGGCCCGGCACCGTTCTCGCCGGAATCGATGCCGATGTTATCCATGGCCAGGCCGTTGATGCGGACGCCCTTGCGATCCTCGATCTTGATCAGCTCGTCGCAGGCGGCGGCGCTGAAGCCCGGGAAGTTCCAGCCGTTGATGTAGGCGGATTCCTGCAGGCTCGGCCCCTTGTAGAACCGCGACCAGCCGCCGTTGACCACCAGCCAGACCCCGTTGCGGACTTGGTCCGCCACACCTGCGATGTCGGCCGCCGTGACCACGTTGTTGGAGGCGTTGGAGAAATCGGTCACCGCCTTGGCGCCCGGCTTGCCGCCGTTCTTATCCAATTCGGCCTGCACGCGGCCGCTGATATCGATGAACACCACCGGTCCGGTCAGGTCGTCGACGGTCAGCTCCTCGAGGGTCCGGGTATCCGGCGTCGTGGTTTCCAGGGTCGCCTTGCTGTTGTTGAAATGCACCGGCGCATCGATGTGGGTGCCGTGATGCTCGGCCATGACGAAGCGGCCAAGTCCGAAGTGACCGCGATTGGTCTTGAAATTGGGCAGCACCTCGTAGACCGCCTGGGCCCCGAAGGTCGGCACCTGGATCGAGCCCTTGAACGGCTTGCCGACGTCCGGCGCGCCGATATTGCCGTCCTTCGGCGCGAAGGTGCCGATGGCATGGGTCAGGTCGACGACGAAGGTGTCGGCGGCCATCGCCGTCCAGGACATCGCCGAAGCGATGGCCAAAGCCATGATCGAGGTGAGTTTCGTTGCATGTTTCATGATCGCCCCCTGTTCTTGTTGTCCGCCGCCATGGCGCCCCTTTTCCGAGGTCGCGGCAGGCCGGCGGGCCGCGTTAACCATAATCAAAGCGCTCCCTCGCCGCAACGCGAGGGTGTGGCACACCTAGGCGACGATGGCCTCGGCCTCGTACACCGTCACCGGTATCCCCCGCGCCACCAAATGCACTGCCCCGCTCAACCCCACCGGTCCGGCACCGGCGATCAACACACGATCCTTGCCCATCGCCGCCGATCCTACGGTAAATCCTGTCTGACTGGAATCGCCCGGCCACCTGCTCCCCGCTGCAAGCCCTTTGTTGCCAATGACATCGACGCTGCTAGACTCCGGCGGGCACGCCAACCAGCAGCCGAGGCTTCGCAGCATGATCCGACCCCGTCCACCCGTCGCCGCCCTAACGGCCGGCGTCGTGGCCGTTGCCCTGGTGTTCGTCGCTACCGGGGCGATAGCCGCGCGCTTGACGCCGGAGCGTCATGCGCCGACGGAAGAGGAAAAGAAGTCGGATTTCCCCTGGCTGCAGCCGCTGCAACTGCAGGACGATTGGGCCAGCGAAACGCTGCGGCACATCATAAGCCTGTTGGTGGACGGCAAACGGAAGGCGGCCAGGGAGGCGGTCGAGAAATTCCTCAACGCCAACCCCGATCACGCCACGGCGCTGGAAATCCTGGGCACCATGGAGCTTGGCGACGGTCGACTGAAAAAGGCCGAGGCGATCCTGCGACGGTCGCTGGAACTTACGCCATCCAGCAATTCGGCAACGGCCAAGCTGGGCGTTGTGCGCCTGCGCCGGGGCGATGCCGCGGGTGGCCGGGCGCTCCTGCATCGGGCACTGTCGAATGACCCGACCCATCTTTACGCCCTGATGCACCTGGCCCGCCTGGAAACCGGGCTCGGCAACACCGGCGCCGCCTTGAGCTACTACCGGCAGATGCTTGCCGCGCAGCCGGACGGCGGGCGGGTGCTGACGCCCTTTCACATCGAACTCGCGGACCTCTACAACCGTATTGGGCGCTTTGGCCAGACCAAGCGGCTGCTGCTCGGCCGGCTTACCGACAAACTACCGGAACCGGCGCGGATCGCCGGCCTTCGCGTCGCCGTCGCCGCCTCCATCGGCTTGAAGGACGCGGCGACCGCCGAACGCGATTTGCGGCGGCTGGGCAAATTGCTGCCGGCGAATGATCGCCGGCGCGTCGTGCTGGAATCCAGGGTCGCCAACCTCAAGGGCGACTATCCGGGCGCGGTCGCCACCTTGGAAAAGGCGCGGCGCGAGACACCGAAGTCGGCGCTTCAGTTCAATGTCGAATTGGCCCGACTACACACAACCAATGGGCAGCCCGAACCGGCGGCGAAGGCCTACCAGGCGGCCATCGCCTCGATGGCGCCCGACGCCAACGTCGTGCCATTGATCCGCGAATACGTGGCCGGCCTGGTCGAGGCCGGATCGGTCAAGGATGCGGAAAGCTCGCTTCTGGCCTATATCAAGCGTTTTCCCGAGCGGCCGCGGATCGCCGTGATGCTGGCCTCGTTTCAGGCCGGGCGCGGCGATACCAAGGGCGCCCTCGCCCGGCTGCAGGGGTTGGAGGGGAACCATCCCGAACTGGCCGAGGTGCAGGAGTTGAAGGCGCGCCTGTTGTTTTCCCGCGGCCGGAGCAAGGACGCCTTCGTCGCCATGCAAAAGGCGGCCCGGCTGGATCCGGCCAACATCGACTATTGGATATCCCTGTCCGACCTGGCCCACAAGGTCGGCGGCCACGAGGCGGTGGCGCCGGTGCTGCGGGAGGGGCTGGCGGCCAATCCCGGCCACCCCGATCTGCTCTATGACATGGCCCTGATCGATGACGAGGAAGGCCGCAAGACCGCCGCCACACGCCGGTTTCAGGCCATCTTGAAGACCCGCCCCGACCACGTGCCGACGCTGATCAGCCTGTCGACCAACCTGGCGGAAGCAAAAAGGACCGCCGGCGCGGCCCGCCAGCACATCGCCCATGCCCTGCAATTGCGCCCGGACGATCCCCGCGTGCGATCGGCCTATGGCTGGGTCCTGCACCGCACCGGTGACAATCGCGCCGCCCTGGCGATCCTGCAATCCCTCGCTGACGCCGGTTCGAAGGACCCCATCGTCCATTATCGCATGGCGCGGGTCCACCAGGCGTTGAAGCAAACGGACCAGGCGCGGAAATCAGCGAAAAAGGCGCTGTCGATGGGCTACCAAGGCGCCGGAGCCGAGGATCTGAAGGCGATGCTGCGCTAGGCCGACGCGCGGAAATCTTGCCTCGACGACACCTGGATGAGGAACTCTTCATGACGAGCCGGCAGATACATGGACGGCCTTTCCTGTCCCTGTTTTTCTGCGCCGTTTTTCTGCCCGGGGTAGCCTTGGCGGACCATGGGGCGGGGCAAGCGACGAAGGCCGACCAGGGCAAGCATCAGCGCCATGGCGCCGCGATCAGCCTGCCGGGCGGCGCGAACCCCCCCAGCGTTGCGATCACGGTCAGCAAGGACCCGGTGGGTGGGTGGAATCTGCATGTGCGCACCGGCAACTTCCGTTTCGCCCCGGATCACGCCAGCCTGCCGCATATTCCCGGCGAAGGGCACGCGCACCTCTATGTCAACGGGCGCAAGACGGCGCGCCTCTACGGCCCCTGGTACCACATCGGCGAACTGCCGGCCGGCAAGGTCGAAATCGTCGTCACCCTGAACGCCAACGATCACCGCGCCTTCTCCATCGGCGGCCAACGCCTGCGGGCCGTCGCCAGGGTCGACAACACCGGTCATACCCACTGATCGCCCGGCCGCGATTTTCCGATCCGGCGGGATCGGCGATCTGACGTCGCCCGCCGGATCGGCCAATGGAACGATCCTCGTCAACGCCAAGTTCCCACCCCTTTTTTTTGAACCGACGGTCGACCGGTAAGCGTCGGCATTCTTTACACTTTTGCCGACCTCGCCGCAGCGGGCTGAACTAAGCCATTGAAAAATCACAAATAAAAAAGTTGGCATGGCATTTGCATAGGTAAAGGCAGAGTTAAGAAAGAGTAAACGCGCACACCGTTCATCGCGGCCCATGGGGCACTGAAGAGGGAGACGATCCGAAATGTTTAGGGGCATGCACAGAAAGACATTCCTGGGCGCGCTGGCCATCGCCGGCGCCGCGGCGCTAAGCCTTGGCTTGGCCACGCCGGCCGACGCCACCCATTGGCGCGGCGGCAACATTTCCTGGACCCAGTCGGGCAACCAAGTCAGCTTCGACGTGACATCCTATTGGCGGCGGAGCTTTTTCGCGAACCAGGCTGTCGGGCAGCAGAACGTTTCGCACGTCTTCAACTTCGGCGACGGCAACACCGATAGCAGCGGTCACACCATCGATGCGATCAACGTTTCCAATGACTGGATGAAGGTGACCAACAGCTACACGCACACCTATGCCTCTTCCGGCACCTTTACCGCCTATCTCCAAAGCTGCTGCCGGCTGAGCACGATGGTGAACAACTCGGATGGCAATTTCCGGATCGAGACCACGATGAACGTGGGCGACGGCAGCAGCAGCCCGAACGTCGGCGGCTCCTCGCCGATCTTCCTGGTGCCAGATGGCGGCGTGCAGGTCTTCAACCCCTTCACCCACACCGATCCCGACGGCACGGCCGGCACCAATTTCGCCTTTGCCTCCGCCACGCAGGCGGGCGGCGGCTTCACGCAGCCGGGCAGCATGACGATTAATTCCACGAACGGCGAAGTGACCTGGGACACCGATGCCGCGGGCGCGGCGGTCGGCCAGTTGTGGAGTGTCAGTTACATGGTCACCGACAGCACGGGCAACACCGCGCCGCTGGATATCCTGCTGCAGATGTGCACCGAGGGCTCCGAGGGCTGCGGCGACTTCCAGGATCCCGACCCGGTGCCGGAACCGGCCACCCTCGGTCTGCTTGGCCTGGGCCTGGTCGGCCTGACGGCCCTGCGCCGGCGCCGGCGGAGCTAACCCCAAAAGAAAGCGCGCCTGGGACGGAAGATCTCCCCCAGCCCGGACGCGGCGATGGACAGGAAACGGCGGCCCCAGGGCCGCCGTTTTCGCGTGGGGCCGCTGGGCCCGATATTGCAAGATGCTAGGCTGGCGGCCGCCGTGGCTGATCGTCGTCGTCGTCCCGGTCGTCGTCGCCGGCGCCGGGCAAGGCCCGCACGGTGGCTACCTGGGGCGGCGTGATGACGCCGACGGAAATGATGAACTTGGCCGCGTCCTCGACGCTCATGTCGAGGAAGATCAAATCCCGCTTCGGCACCATCAACAGGAAACCCGAGGTCGGGTTCGGCGTCGTCGGCACATAGATATTGACGACCTCGTCATCCAGCCGGTCGGCCACTTCGCCTTCGGTATCGGCGGTGATGAAGGCCACGGTCCAGATGCCGCGACGCGGGTATTCCACCAGCACCGCCTGGCGGAACGACTGCGAGGATTGGCTGAGGACGGTTTCCATGATCTGCTTCAGGGAGTTGTAGATCGTCCGTACCACCGGCATCCGGTTGACCAGGCCCTCGCCGGCTTGCAGCAGCGAGCGGCCGAAGATGCTGGCGGTCAGGAAACCGACGAAAGTCAGGAACACCACCATGATCACCAGGCCCAGGCCCGGCAGACTGAACGGCAGGTAGGTTTCCGGGTTGTACTTCTCCGGCAGCAGCGGCACCGCCTGGCGGTCGACCCAGCCGATGAACTCCCACGTCAGATAAATGGTCAGGCTGATCGGCGCCGTGACGATGATGCCGGTCAGGAAATAATTGCGCAGACGGGTCAGCACGCGCGGCCGCGGGCGTGGCACGATCAGGTGCGGCGTGTCCGCCGCGCCGTCGGCCGGCTTGTCCGATTTAGGTGGCTTTTTTGCCATGTATTTTCGGTGGTTCCCGGATGCGAACGGGGTGCAGGCTTCACTTAGTGCCGATTGCGCCGGCTGTCCATAGAAATCGCCGCCAAGTAGCAGATCCGTCCGCCGCCTTGGACCGGCCGCCCGGGCTCCTGTATGCTGGCACCGTTCAACATTCCCGATGCCCGGATGCGGCCCATGCGGCGCTTGGCCCTGGTTTTTTCCATATTGTGCCTGTCGGCGATGCCCGCCCGCGCGGATTTCGCGCGCGCCGTGCTGGACTACGACGGCGGCCGATTCGACCGGGCCCGGGGCGAATTCCGCCTGCTGGCCGAACGCGGCCACCCCGGCGCCGAATTCATGCTGGGGGCGATGTATTTCTACGGCAAGGGAGTGCGCCGGGACGATCAGATCGCCGCCGTCTGGTTCCACAAATCCGCCATCAAGGGCAATGCCAGCGGCCAACTGGCATTCGGCTCGTTGCATATCCGCGGCCTCGGCGTGCGGCAGGACCTGGTCAAGGCCTACGCCTGGCTGACCGTCGCCTCCAACCACGGCATCGCCGGCCTGCAACAGCAGGCCGTCGCCCTGCGCGACGAGGCGGCGCAATTGATGCGGCCGGACGAGATCGCCGACGCCCGCCGCTGGGCCGCCGGCTTCAAGGCCAAGCCGGCCCGCCTCACGCTCGACAAATAGGAAATGGGCCCTCCGGGCCGATCGAACGAAAAGGAAGCAGTCGCATGCGTCTACAGGACAAGGTCGCCATCGTCACCGGCGCCGGCGCCGGATTCGGCGAGGGCATCGCCCGCCGTTTCGCGGAAGAGGGCGCCAAGGTCATCGTCAACGACATTCACGGCCAGGACGGCGAACGGGTCGTCGCCGGCATTCGGGATAACGGCGGCGCGGCCGAATACGTCGCCGCCGACGTCGCCGTCAGCGACGACGTGGCGAACCTGGTGGCCTCCGCCGTCTCGGCCTACGGCGGCCTGGACATCATGGTCAACAATGCCGGCGTGCCGCAGCGCAACATGCCCATGACGGACGTCTCGGAGGAGGCCTTCGATCTGATCTTCAACGTCAACGTCAAGTCCATCTACTGGTCCGCCCTGCATGCCATTCCCGAAATGCGCAAGCGCGGCGGCGGCGCCTTCGTCAATACCTCATCCACCGCCGCCCTGAGCCCGCGCGCCGGGCTGGTCTGGTACAATGGCTCC
>JASLMH010000069.1 GCA_030746635.1 Alphaproteobacteria bacterium
GCGCCGGTGATCTTCACCTTCGGCAGCGAGGAACAGAAACAGCGCTTCCTGCCGCCGATCCTGGACAGCAGCGTCTGGTGGTGCCAGGGCTATTCCGAGCCTGGCTCCGGTTCCGACTTGGCCTCGTTGCAGACCAAGGCGGTGCGGGACGGTGATCATTACGTGGTCAACGGCACCAAGACCTGGACCACCCTGGCCCAGCATTCCGACTGGATCTTCTGCCTGGTCCGCACCTCGTCGGACGGCAAGCCACAGGAGGGCATTTCGTTCCTGCTGATCGACATGACCTCGCCGGGCATCGAGGTGACGCCGATCATCACCATCGACGGCGGGCACGAGGTCAACACCGTGTTCTTCTCGGACGTGCGGGTGCCGGTCGATAACCTGATCGGCCAGGAGAACGAGGGCTGGACCTATGCCAAGTTCCTGCTCACCTTCGAACGCTCCAATAGCCTGACCGGCGGCCTGAAGCAGCAACTACGCCGGCTGCGCGGTATCGCCGAAGGGGAAACCGCCAACGCCGCGCCGTTGCTCCAGGACGAGGATTTCGCCCGCCGCATCGCCGACTACGAAGTACGGCTTCGGACCTACGAGTTCCTGGAATTGCGCACCCTCGGCAACAAGCAGCCCGGCGCCGAGGCCTCCTACCTGAAGATCCTCGGTACCGACCTGCAGCAACTGGGCAGCGAACTGGCGCTGCAGGCGGTGGCCTACTACGGCAATCCCTACATCCGGGATGCCCTGGTCTACGGCTACAACGAGCCTTCCGTCGGCCCGGACTACGCCGCCCCCGCCGCGCCGCAATATTTCAACTACCGGAAGACCGCGATCTACGCCGGTTCCAACGAGATCCAGCGCAACATCCTGGCGAAAGCCGTGCTGGGCATGTAGCGCCGGCCGTTGGACCTCAATCGCCGCCCGCGGCGTCGGCGGCGCGGCGCAGGGCGCTCTGGAAGCGTTCGGCCTGCTCCGGGTCCTGGAACGGCAGCCGTTCGCCGGCGAGATAGCCCAGCAAGAGGTTCTCGTTGATCCGGCGTTGCGCCGCGATCGCCGCGCCGGCGCCGTCCAGATCGTCGCTTTCCGCCAGGCAGGCGGCCAGGATGATGTGGTTCGCGGGCGCGTGCGGTTCCCGTTCGATGGCCCGGCGGGCGCATTCGATGCCTTCCTCGAACCGCCCGAGCGCGTAGCAGGCGAAGCCCCGGCCGGCCAGCATAAATCCGAGCCAGAGGTCGCGCGGGCTCAGCCGCATGGCCCGGCAAATCTGCTCGTAGCCGGTGGCCGCCTGGCCCGAGGCGGTGGCGATGACGCCCATCACCATCAGGGTCATGGTGCAGTTGGGATTGAGCTCGTGGGCCTGCCTCAGGTTGGTCATGGCGCGCTCGAAGTCCCGCTCGACGTAGCTGACCCAGCCCAGGGACATATAGGCGCTGTGATCGTTGCGATCGAGGCCGCGCAGTTTTTCCGCCGCCTCCCGCGCCCGGTCCAACAGGGCTTCCTGGTCGTTGCCGGCGCGGGCGAAGGCGAGGACGTAGTTGGCGAACGAGATCGTCCACCAGGCTTGGCGGCAGCGTGGATCCAGGGCGGCGGCCTGTTCCGCCAGGTCCATGCCCTGACGAAAAAATTCCGGGTTGGCCTCCGACCGCGCCCGGTCCAGCAGGGCGCGGGCCCGCCAGGCCATTTCCTGGGCCCGCAGGTCGCCGAGGTGCGGGCCCGAGGCCCAGCGAATCTCCTCCAGGTCGATTTCCGGCGCGATGTTGGTGACGATGGTTTGCGAGATGTCGTCCTGCAACGCCAGCAGGTCCTCGATTCGGCCGTCGTAGCTCTCGGCCCAGACGTGCTTCGTGGATGGCGCATGGATCAGCTGCGCGGTGGCGCGAAAGCTATCGTCGGAACAGCGCACGCTGCCTTCCAGGATGTAGTCCACCTGCAGTTCGGCGCCGATCTTTCGGATGTCGTTGGCCAGGCCGCGGTACTGGAAGCTGGAATTCCGGGCGATCTCGGGCATCTGGCGTTTCGTTGGACCAGCGGCGGCGGCTTGGCCGTTCTCGGGGATCTACCGGGCGGTAGCACCACCGGCCGGGCCTTCGGCGCCAGCGCCGACGGCTCGGTGATCGTGGGGGGGAGCACCACCGCGCTTGGTCTCGAAGCGTTTCGCTGGACCGCTGGCGGTGGCATGGTCGGCCTGGGCGATCTGCCGGGCGGCCAGTACAGCAGCCATGCAACCGGTGTCAGCGATGATGGTTCCGTCGTCGTGGGCTCGGCGCAGTCGGCATTGGGCGCCGAGGCATTCCGGTGGACCAGTGGTGGCGGCATGGTTGGCCTCGGTGATTTGGCGGGCGGTTCCAATTCCAGCGCAGCGCATGGGACCAGCGCCGACGGTTCGGTGGTGGTGGGGGCCAGCAGATCCGGGCTTGGTCTCGAAGCGTTTCGCTGGACCGCCGGCGGCGGCATGGTCGGCCTGGGAGATCTACCGGGCGGGTCGTCCTTCAGCGCGGCGATCAGTACCAACGCCGATGGTTCGGTGGTTGCCGGCTGGAGCGACTCGGCAGCCGGGTTCGAGGCTTTTCGTTGGACCGCCGGCGGCATGGTCGGCCTCGGCGATCTGCCGGGCGGGAATTTTTTCAGCTTCGCTAATGATGTCAGCGCCAGTGGCGACACGATTGTGGGATATGGGGCCACCAGTTCCGGCGGCGAAGCTTTCTACTGGACTGCCGGCAGCGGTATGCGCCGTATGTACGATATCCTGACGCTGGATCATGGTCTCGATCTCACCGATTGGGTTTTGCGCGAAGCGATGGCGGTATCGGACGACGGCCTGACCATCGTCGGTTACGGAGACCACAACGGCAACAAGGAAGCCTGGATCGCCTCCCTGGCGACCGCGCCGGCGCCCGAGCCCGCCGCCCTCGGCCTATTCGGCCTGGGTCTGGCGGCCCTTGCGGCTGCCCGGAGACGACCCCGCGTGACCGCGGCACCCCATGCCGAGACGGCGGCTTGAGGGAAAATTGCAGAAAAATTGCACAACTCCGTCAAGCATTCTGCCGCCCTTCCTGCCAGCCTGAATACGCCTTTAAACCAAGCGCCGGCCTTGGCCTGCGACCATAACAAGATGAACAGGCGGCCTGATTGGTTAGGGCGGGCATGGCCCGCAACGGGACAGCGGATTGAACCGGCGACAGGGGACGACATCGCCAGAAACCCGGGCCGATGGGGGGCCTGAACAAGGAGGGTCCCATGACCATACCCATCAAAACCCTTATCCGATCGTTGCTTCCCCTTGTCACCCTGATTGCCGTCGCGGTGGTTTGGGTGCGGCCGAGCCTTGCTTACGTCACCTACGACTACACCGGCAATTTCTTCAACTATTTTGGCGGCAGCCTGCACGGGCCGACCAATTACCTGCGCGGATGGTTCCGAACCGACGCACCGCTGGCCGCGAGCCAACCCCTGTTGGATGTCACCGCCTCGTCGGGCTTCGATTTCAGGTTCGAGGACGGCATCGTCGCCTTGTATCCGAGCTTGGTCAATGCGGGTTTGATCTTCGACATCTCGACCGATGCAACGGGAAATGTGGATGACTGGAGGATCGTCCTCAACCATCACGGTGGCGTCGACATAAGAATTGATTCCAGCTCCCTCGGTTCGACGGGGGGCATGCCACCCCGGGATCAGGGCGCCCTTATCCAGTGGGAGACCCATAAAGGCGGAATTTCAGAGAATCCCGGCAGTTGGACCACGACCGCCAGCGGCGGCAATGCGGTGGCCGAGCCGTCGACCCTGGTCATTTTCCTGTTTGGACTGGCTTGGGTCTTTTTGGCGAGGCGGTACCTGCGGCGCAAGGCCGGTGAGGCAACCGTTGCGGCCGCGTCGCCCGCCATTGCGGCGTTGGCCATGTTGGGATTGGCGTTTGCCGCGATCGCCACCCCGGCCGCCGCCGCGCCCTACAGCTTGTCGCTGGTCGCCGCCCCGGGGCAGAGCATCGGGGGCGTGACCCTGACGCATGTCGGCAGCACCACCGAATCCCTCGGCTTCAACAACGACGGCACCGTCGCCTTCCGGGGCTATTTCTCGGGCGGCATCGGCATCTTCACCCAGGACGATCTGTTGGCGCGCAACGGCGACAGCATCGGCGGCCATGCCCTGGCGAGTTTCCACTCGGACGTGGCCGTCAACGATTCCGGTGTCACCGCCTTTATCGGCTACGACGCCAATTGGGACAGCGGCGTATTCACTCAGAACGATGCCATCGCCAACCTGGGCGATGTAATCGACGGCCACGTCATGGAAGGGGCGTTTCGCTCCATCGACATCAACAACGCCGGCGAGGTCGCCTTCATCAACGGTCGCACCTCCCTCTACAACGGGCTGCCGAGGTATCAGAATCTGTATACCCAGAACGGCTTCGTCGCCGGCAACGGTACGGTGCTCGGCGGCATCACGATGTTCTCGTTGCAGAACGGCGTCAACATCGTCTCGATCAATGACGACGGCGTAATCGCCTTCGCCGCCCATCGGAGCTCGTATCCTTCCAACACCTCTCACATCCTGACTTCGGACGACCGCTTGATTGCCCGTCACAGCGATATCGTCGACGGCCACTGGGTCAGCCCGGGCGGGCGACCGGCGATCAACAACAACGGCAACGTCGCCTACTTCGCCAACACGGGCTCGGGCACCAATGGCGTTTTCACCGACAACGACCTGCTGGCCATGGTCGGCGATAGCATCGACGGGCTGGTCTTGAAATTCACCGGCATACCTTCGATCAACGACTACGGCGAAGTTGCGTTCAAGGGTCAATGGGACGTCGGCAGCAGCTGGCCGCATGGCCTGTTCAGCGCCGACAGCCTGATCGCCGGCGCCGGCGATGTCGTCGGCGGCCGAACCATTAATCAGATCGGCAACTACCCGGTGATCAACAACAGCGGCGACGTGGCCTTCCGGGCCCGGTTCACCGACGGCAGCTATGGCATCGTCGTCGCCTCGCAAAGCGCGGCTGTGCCGGAGCCTGGTGCTCTTGGAATCATTATTTTGGGGTTGGCGGTCCTCGGTTTTGCCCGGCTTGGCCGGGGTGATTGAACCCGTACGAGAGCGATACAACCGGCCGCTGTTGAGGTATGATGGTCGATGATGAGGGTGCCTCGTTTCTGGAAAGAGCGAAACCATGATGCGTCTATGTGCGCCATTGACCGGGGCGTTGCTCCTGCTGTCGAGTACCGCCGCCCAGGCGGCTCTGGTCGGCCATTGGGCCTTCGATGAAGCGGGCGGGCCGACGGCGTTCGACAGCGCGGGTAGCAACGACGGCGCCTTGACAGGCGGTGCGTCGTTCGCGGCCGGCGGCGGCATCATCGGCGGCGCCATCAGCCTCGATGTGGCCACCGGCGACTATGTCGATATGGGCAACGTCCACTCGTTCACCAGCGGCAGTTTCTCGGTACAGGCCTGGATCAAGGTGGCGCCGGGCACGACCGCCGCCATGGCGCCTGTGACCAAGCACCATTCGGGATTTGGCAACGGCTATTTTCTCGCCGTGAACGACGTCGGTGACGGTCTTGGCGCGGCTGCGGTCAACAAGGCGCATTTCTACGATTCCGGATGGAACAGCGGCGCCTCGGCCACCTCCGTCAACGATGGCCAATGGCATCAATTGGTGGGGGTTTACAACACCGGTGCCGGCCGGGCGGAGATCTATGTCGACGGTACCCTCGAATCCTTTGCCGGACTGCTCCCGATTGCCCCCAACGGGGTGTCTTTCCTAGTTGGCGGCGTCGGTGGCCTGAGCGGCACGCCGGGATCCATTTTCACGGGGCTCGTCGACGACGTGCGGGTCTATGACCACGCCCTCAGCGGCGTCGAGGTCAGCGCCCTGTTCGAGCTACCGAACCAGATCCGCGAACCCGCCGCCCTGGGCCTGTTCGGCCTCGGCCTGCTGGGCCTCGGCGCCGCCCGGCGGCGAATGATTGGCGGCCCTGTCCGACCGGCCAAGTTCGCCGGCTAGCGCCTGCCTAGTCCAAAGCCGAGCCGGCGCCGCGACTTCGTTGACACACCGGGGTTTGCCACCCACGATGAAGTGGCGTCGTTCGTCGCAACCGTGCGGATAACAGTGTGGCGGGCGATGGGAGGGGGAGATGTCGACACGCTTTCAGCTCTTCGTGCAGCCGCCGTCCAGCGACCCCGGGGCGCGGCCCGAGGTCGTCACCGTATCGTCCCCGGCCGGCTCGGTGGCGCCGGGCCCCGCCGACCACCGCATGTACGTCGTCGAACCGATCGGCAAGGAGAAACCCTTCGGTCGCGTCCGTGGCCCGTTTGGCACGCCCTACGTCTACCTGCCGCCCTGGGGCGGTGCCGCCCGGGCGCCGGCGATGCCGGACGCCGAGGGCCACTTCGACCATCTGGCGCCGGGCATGCCGGGGTTCGAGGCGGCGCACCTGTTCGGCGCGGTCCGCTTCACCCTCGACGTCTGGGAGCGTTACCTGGGCGGTCCCTTCCATTGGCACTTCGCGGGACATATCGAGCGCCTGGAAATCTCGCTGCTGCATCATTGGGACAACGCCCAGTACGGCTTCGGCTTCCTGGAGACCGGCAGCCAGTTCGAGGACGACGGCACGGTGCAGCCGTTCAGCCTGAATTTCGACGTCGTCGCCCACGAGATCGGCCACGCCATCATCTATTCGCTGATCGGCGTGCCCGACCCGCGCACGGAACTGCCCGAGTATCTCGGCTTCCAGGAGTCGGCGGCCGACTGCGTTTCGATCATCGCGGCGATGCATTTCCCCTCGGTGCTGCGGGAGGTGCTGGAGGCCACCCGGGGCAATCTCTACCAATTCAACCGGCTGGCCCGGATCTCGGAATACTCCCGTACGCGGCAGATGCGGCTGGCCAACAATTCCCTGACCATGGCCCGGTTCGCCCGCGGCTGGGACGACGAGCACGACCTGGCCCAGCCGTTGACCGGGGCGGTGTTCGATATTCTCGTCGATATTTTCCACGAGAGCCTGGTCGCCGGGGGAGCGATTTCGCCGGCGGTGGAGGACCTGGCCGACCGGGCCGAGAACGATCCCGAATTGAGACCGGTCCTGCAGGCCGAATTCGACCGGGCCTACGAACGTGATCCGGCCGGCTTCCTGACGGCGCTGGAAGATGCGCGCGATCTGACCGGCGTCTTCCTGGCGGATTCGTTCAAGCGGATGGAGGCCAACTACCTCGACTACGACGACCTCGGCAACGCGCTACTGGCGATCGACATGGAGGAGAACGACGGCGCCTTTTCGCGGCTGATCCGGCGCAATTTCGAGCGCCGGCTGATCGGTACCGTCGACGCCGGTCCACGGCTCAAGGCGCCGGACAAACGCAGCCATACCCGTTCGGCCCGCACCGTCCTGCCGGACGACCAGGATGCGCTGCCCGGCATGTCCTATCGCGAGCGCTATCTGCTGGCGCGCTCCGGCCGCTAGGACACGGCGGCGATCGGCGGCCGGCCGGCTTCGGATGTGATGGTCGAGGACATCGTACGCCAGGACGCTGCCAAGGGCGCGGTAGCCGATCCGGCGGGCATCAAGGGCCACCGCCGGGGCACCCATCGCACCATGGCGCCGGCGCAAACCCTGGCCCAGACGCGGCCCCACATGGCCGCCATGGGCATCACCCGCATCGCCAACGTCACCGGCCTCGACCGTATCGGCATCCCAGTCGTCATGGTGATGCGCCCGAACGCGCGGTCGATCGCGGTATCCCAGGGCAAGGGCCTGGATCTGGATGCGGCCAAGGCCTCGGGTCTGATGGAAGCGGTGGAAGCCTTCCATGCCGAACGCATCAGCCTGCCGCTGAAACTGGCCGGCGCCGAGGAGCTGTCGGCCGATCATCCGCTGGTCGATGTCGACCGGCTGCCGAAGGTCGTCGGCGGCCGGTTCACGCCGAGCCTGCCGCTGTTGTGGATCGAGGGGCGGGAATTGATGGCCGACCGGCCGGTCTGGCTGCCCTATGAAATGGTGCACGCCAACTACACCCTGCCGCCGCCGACCGGGGCCGGTTGTTTTCCGGCCACCACCAACGGCCTGGCCTCGGGCAATCACCTTTTCGAGGCGATCTGCCACGGCCTGGCCGAGGTGATCGAGCGGGACGCGACGGCGCTCTGGACCCGCCGGGATCTGCACGACCAGCGGCGCGGACGCCTTGGCCTGGACACCGTCGATGACCCGGACTGCCGCGCCGTTCTCGAACGCATCGGCGCGGCCGACCTGCGCCCGGCGGTCTGGGAAACCACCACGGATGTCGGTGTGCCCGCCTTTTTCTGTGCCCTGGCCGACGATCGGCCCGGCAGCCATCTGGGCGTCGGCGCGGGCTGCCATCCGGCGCGGGCGATCGCCCTGGTCCGGGCCCTGACCGAGGCGGTGCAGGTGCGCACCACCTACATCACCGGCGCCCGCGACGATCTGTTGCCGGCCCAGTACAGCCAAGCGGGCCGCGACGAGCGGTCTCGCCAGGCCGCCCGGTTGATGGCGGCGGCGGGCGGCGAACGGGCCTTCGGCGATGGGCCCGATCAGGCCAACGACACCTTCGAGGGGGATCTGGACTGGATGCTGGACCGACTGCGGACCCGCGGCATTGATCAGGTCGTCGCCGTCGACCTGACCCGGCCGGAGTTCGATCTGCCGGTGGTCCGAGTGGTGGTGCCCGGCCTGGAGGCGCCGGACGAGGAAGATTTCGAGCCCGGGCCGCGCGCCCGGGCGGTGATGGCGGGCCGGTCATGAGCCTTTGCGTCTTCGTCGGCCCGACCCTGGCACCCGAGAAGGTACGGGCCGCCGGCGACTTCATCTGCCTGCCGCCGGTGGCCCAGGGCGACGTCTACCGCGCCGTCCGCGACGGGGCCCGGGCGATCGGCTTGATCGACGGCTATTTCGAGGGCGTGCCGGCGGTCTGGCACAAGGAGATCCTCTGGGCTCTGTCCCAGGGCGTGGCGGTGTTCGGCGGCGCCAGCATGGGGGCGCTGCGAGCAGCCGAGCTTTGCCAATTCGGCATGCAGGGGGTCGGCCGCATCTTCGAGGATTTTCGCGACGGCCGGCTGGAGGACGACGACGAGGTCGCGGTGCTGCACGGACCGGCCGAGGTCGGCTACATCGCCCTGTCGGAAGCCATGGTCAACATTCGCGCCACCCTGGACCGGGCCGTCGCCGACGGGGTGAACGACGCCGCGGCGGCGGCGCTGGTGGCCCATGCCAAGGAGATGTTCTACCAACAGCGCGGCTGGGAGCCGTTGCTGGGTGAGGCCGCCCTTGTGGACCTATCGCCGGCGGCCGCGACGGCGCTGCGCGACTGGCTGCCGGAGGGACGGGTCGACCGCAAGGCCGAGGACGGCGAAGCCATGCTGGCGGCCATGGCGACCTGGCGCGATGACGGCGCGCCGGCGCCGGCGGTCGATTTCGCCTTCGAATGGACCGAGATGTGGGAGGCGGCGGTCGCCGCGGCGCCGACCGCCGGGCTCGATCCCGCGACCCGGACGGACGCGGTGGGGCCGGACCGGCTGCTCGATGAATTGCGACTCGACGCAGGCGCCTTCCACGCGGCCAGGACGGCGGCCCTGGCCCGTCTGCTGTCGCTACGCGCGGCGGACCGGCGGGGCCTGGGCGTCGAGCTGCCCGCCGTGCGTGACGCGTTGGAGCGGCTGCGCGGTAACTTGGGCCTGTACCGCCGGGCCGACCTGGATGATTGGATGCGGGATAACGACCTGAGCCCGACCGAGATGGAACGGCTGATGGAAGACGAGGCCCGCCTTGAGGCCTACCTGGCGGACCTGGGCGGCTCGATCGAGCCGGCGCTGCTGGACCAGTTGCGCCTGGACGATGCCTACACGGATCTCGCCACCCGCGCCCGCGACAAACAGACGGCGCTGAGCGCAATGGGCGCACCGGATCCAGGGCCGGAGGATACCGGTCTTTCATCGGCGCAACTGACGATCTGGTATTTCGAAAACCATCTCGGCCGCGCCGTGCCGGACGACCTCGATGGCTTCTGCCGGCAATTGGGCCTTGAGAGCGGGGCGGCACTACAGCGTCTGATGGCGGGGGAGTTCCTGTTCACGCACCGCCAAGACATTAGCTGAGGGGAGCCGCCGCCAAGAAGGCGCAAGAACAGGTGGCATAACGCCAGGGTCATTGCAGGCGATCACAGACCTGTCATACTTGAGTGGCAAAAACAACAGGTTTGCGTCGGCGATCAACGCGGCAGCAGACAGTTCAGGGGGCGATCATGCCGGAAACCTTACTTAGTCCGTCAAATGTACTGCTGTTCGGCCGGAAGATGGCGGACCTTCAAATCCGTCGGCCGGAACGAGACTATTCCGGCGTGCCGAAGCTCGAGGCCAGGCTCGCCACGACCGGGGCCAACATAGTGCTGGACAACACCACCACAGCGGTTGACGGCGTGAATTTGGCCGACGACGACGAGGTTCTTGTCAAAGATCAAACCGATGAGAAGGAGAATGGCGTTTACCTGGCGTCGACAACAACCAACTGGGTGCGGCATCCAGACCTGGACAGCGACGAAGATGTGGAATTCGGCTACGAAATTTCCGTCACACATGGAAACACAAATAGAAACAAGAGCTGGATACTTTCTCGAGCGAGACGCCCCTTCGGCACAAAACCGATTAGGTTCCGGCCGAAACCGGCCAGAGACCCTAGGCACGGCCCCTTTGTCGTCGAAAGAGAAGGCCTGGAATCGCAGCTTGAGCGTCAGCTGCTTGGTGGCGAAAACCCATGTTTTGCCCGTATCTACGCATTCAGCTATGAAGGCGTTTACTACGAACTCCCGGTTCCGGCGCTTTTTCTTGTCCACGGCGACGGCGTTGAAGTGTCGGATCCAGATGCAACAATCTCGAATCTCGTGTACGCCGCTCGGCGGGCGAGAGCACCCGGCGATCCTTCGCGGACCGGCTTGGCCGCGACAAACTTTCAATTTGCCGAAGGGTTGCGCGCCTGGTCCTATGACAAGGCGGACTACACCATTCGCATGGATGTCGAGACCGGCATGTTCGAGCAGGTCTTGCTCGGCGCCGAGGCGGGTGGGGCCGACGCGATGGCTCGGTCGAGCGGCATGATGGCCCGTTCCAGCGGCATGATGGCGCGCTCCAGCGGCATGATGGCGCGCGGGCGCGGCGGCGACGGCCTGGACTGAGTCGCGCGGCCGGCTATAGGCCGGCCAACCGCAAACCTTCGAGGAAGCGCTGGGTGTCGTCCGGGCGGATGTCCGGGACGATGGCGGCCCACTTGTCGGCGGAGAAGCCGGGCTGGGTCTCGCGCACCAGTTCGGCCCGCCGTTTCGCCTCGTCGATCCGGCCCAGCAGCGCCAGGGAGGCGGTCAGCACGCGTTGTCCCTGGGCCGGGTTGTTCATGCGCTGGATGCTGTCCATGGCGTCTTCATAACGCTCGAGCTTGAAGTAGGCGCCGGCCAGCCCCCAAAGGTAGTCGTCGGGATAGTAGGGATTGAGGCGCATGGCCTGCTGAAACAGCTCGACCGCCTCGTCGGCGCGGGCGGAGTGGGCCAGGGTGTCGGCGAACTCCATGATGATGTTGGCGTCGCTGGGATTCAGCGCCACCGCGCGCTCGTAGGCGTCGATCGATGCGCCGTGCTCCTTGCGATAAAGGCGCACGTAGCCGAGTTCGGCCTGGCCGCGGGCGTCGCTGGGATCGGCGTTGACGGCATCCTGGGCGAAGCGCTGGGCGACGTCGAGGCTGTGGTCGGGCTCGTCGGTCCAACTGTAGCGCCAGTCCAGGTTATGGGTTCGGGACAGGGCGGCCAGGGCGCGGGCATAGTTGCGGTCGTGATCGACGCCCTGGGCATAGAAGTCCCGGGCCTGGATATTTTCCTCCCTGGTGTACTTGTACAGGTGATACTGCCCTTGCAGGACCAGCCCGTAGGCGGCCAGGCTTGGCGGCGCGATGGTCTTCAGCCGTTCGTGCTCCGCCGCCTCGATCTGCACCGCCATGGCCGAGGTTGCGATCGAGGTGATGTCGTTCTGGATGCTGAAGATGTCCTCGGCGTCGCGATCATAGCGCTCGGACCACAGCGTCTTGCTTTCGGTGCCGTCCGACAGATCGACCCTGACCCGGACGCGATTGCCGGCGTGGCGCAGGCTGCCCTCGACCACGTAGCGGACGTTGAAGCGGCGGGCGACGTCATCGACCGGTTGCGATTGCCCCTTGAGCACGAAGGCCGAGGAGCGGGCGATCACCGACAGGCCCCGGAAGCGGGACAGGTTGGTGATGATGTCCTCGGTCAGCCCGTCGGCGAAGAACTCCTGCTCGATGTCCGAGCCGAGATAATGGAATGGCAGCACCGCCACCGACGGCCGCTCGAACAACTGGGCCAGCAGGGCGTCGTCCTGCGATTGTTCCGGACGCAGGCTCGGTAGGGCGACCGCCGTGTCCTGTTTCGGTTTGGCGCTATAGGTCTCGACCGCCTCCTCGATATTCTTCAGCGACCGCGGGCCGAGATACTCATAGGTGAAATCAAGCCGCAGGCGAACCTGCTCGTAGACGCTGCGGGTGATGCAGACCTCGTCGGCCCGCGCCGCGCCCTCCAGCCGCGCGGCGATATTGACGGTATCGCCGTACACCTGACCGCCGTCCGCGATGACGTCGCCGAAATTGACGCCGAAACGGAACTGCATCGCCAGGCCGCCATCCTGCGTGGCGTTCAATTCGGTCAGCGCCGTCTGCATATCGACGGCGTAGCGCACCGCCTCGACGACGCTGTCGAACAGGGCCAGAACGCCGTCGCCGGTGCGGTTGAGGATCTCGCCGTGGTATTCCGGCAGCCGGTCCGAGAGCAATTCGAGCCGCGCCATCAAGGCCCCGTGGGCGGCCTCTTCGTCGCTTTGCGTGGCCGCGCTGTAGCCGACGGCATCGGCGAACACCACGGCCGCCAGTTGCCGTTTTTTCCGAGATCGCGAGTTCTCCGACGTCACGCCGACGGCTCTCCCAAAACGCCTGTCCGCTGCGCACGGCAGACCTGAAGACCGGATGCGCGCCAGCTGGTCCAGACATCAACGAAACGCCGACGCTTCCAAGGTCGCGTTGACAGCGGGGCAGGGGCACCCGGTCCTTGGGCTTTGCTTAACAGATTCATGTAGTAGCTGTCAGCAAGCCAAACAAGTACGGAAATCTGCGCGATACCGAAAGAAAAGACAAGCTGGCCAACGGCGTACGCCGATCGGCGGCAGGGCAGCCTTTCCGGCGGGCCACCAGGATACTTTGCCGGGCCTGCGGTTCGTGCTAGGTGAAGGGACGCCGTGTCGCGCGGCCCCAGGCGGCAACCAGACCCCGGGCGGCGTCGGGTTTGTGAGGTTAGGAGGACGTCATGGATTTTTCCCTCAGCGAGGAACAACAACTGCTGAAGGATAGCGTGCAGCGGTTCGTGCGCGAGGAATACGAGCTGGAATCGCGCCGCAAGCTGGTGGCCAGCGATGCCGGCTACAGCGAGGAACATTGGGCCATGATGGCCGAGCTCGGCTGGCTGGCCGTGGCCCTGCCCGAGGAGTACGGCGGCATCGGCGGCGGCCCGGTCGAGACCATGGTGCTGATGGAGGAATTCGGCCGCGGCCTGGTGGTCGAGCCCTACCTCGCCTCGATCGTCCTGGGCGGCAATTTCCTCATGGCCGGCGGCGGCAACGAGTTGAAGACCGAACTGCTGCCCAAGCTGGCGGCGGGCGAGTTGAAGCTGGCTTTTGGCTATGCCGAGCGGCAGTCCCGCTTCGATCTGAACGACGTCGAGACCAAGGCCGAGAAGAACGGCGGCGGCTATGTCCTGAACGGCCAGAAGGGCGTGGTCTATCACGCCGCCTGCGCCGACAAGATCATCGTCTCGGCCCGTACCTCGGGCGGCAGCCGGGAGGCCGGAGGCATCACCCTGTTCCTGGTCGACAACAACGCCGACGGCCTGAGTCGCCGGGATTATCCCACCGTCGACGGCCTGCGCGCCTCGGAGTTGGAACTCTCCGGCGTCGCGGTCGGCGCGGATGCCGTGCTGGGCGAGGTCGACAATGGCGCGGCGCTGATGGAAACCGTGGTCGGCCACGGCATTGCGTCCCTGTGCGCCGAGGCGGTTGGCTGCATGGATGTGTTGCAGGAAACCACCAACGAATACCTGAAGACCCGGGTGCAGTTCGGCGTGCCGCTGTCGAAATTCCAGGTCCTCCAGCACCGCATGGTGGATATGTTCATGGAATGCGAACAGGCCCGCTCCATGTGCTACATGGTGACCCTGAAACTGGATGACGAGGATCCGGTGGAACGGGCCAAGGCGGTCTCCGCCGCCAAGGTGCAGATCGGCAACTCCGGTCGCTACGTCGGCCAGCAGTCGGTGCAGTTGCACGGCGGCATGGGCATGACCGACGAGTTGCACGTCGGCCACTACTTCAAGCGCCTGACCATGATCGACACCATGTTCGGCAACAAGGATCACCACCTCAAGCGCTACGCCGATATGTAGGCCGGTATTTTTCCTGGTAATGGGCCGGCCTTCGGGCCGGCCCTTAACTTTTGGGGGAGCGGATGATCAGAACCCTGACGGCGGCTGATGCCGCGAGCTACCGCGACCTGCGCTTGCAAGCCTTGCGTCTGGAGCCGTTGGCGTTTTCCGCCTCGGCCGAGGAGGAGGGGGCGGAGCCGCTGTCCTTCTTCGCCGGCCGCCTCGGGGAGAACGCCTGCTTCGGCGCCTTTTATGCGGAGGCATTGATCGGTTTCGTCGGCCTGCGCCGGCTGGGCCGGGCCAAGACCCGGCACCGCGGCGAAATCTGGGGCATGTACGTGGCGGAGGACCACCGGGGCAGCGGCGTGGCCCGCGATCTGCTCGAGTTTGTCGTCGAAAGCGCCGGCGATTTGCGGCAATTGGAGCTCAACGTCGTCGCCGACAACGGCCGGGCCGTTCGGTTCTACCAGGGCTGCGGTTTCGTCCGCACCGGCGTGGTGCCCCGGGCGGCGCTGGTCGATGGCCGCTATCACGACGAATTGGTCATGGTCCGCGACATGCATTAGGTAAAGATCGAACTGGAAACACCAGGGAGCGACGGCTGATGTTTGAATTCCTGCAAGACCGGGCGACGGCCAATCCGCAGTTGGTTCACCTCCGCCGTTTCGGCGAGCTGTCGCTGCGGCTTGACAGCGGCGCGGACAGCACCTTCGTGCGGATTGGCACGGATGGCATCAACACCCAGCCATCGTCGGGCGAGGAAACCCCGGATCTGGTGCTGACGGCGGAGCCCGAGGCCTGGGCGCAACTGCTAAGCGATGTACCGCCACCCGGCTATCAGACCTTGGCCGCCATGCGCCGGGTCGGGCATTTGCGGGTCGGGGGCGACTTTCTGAAGTTCCATCAGAACCTGATGTTGCTGGAACTGCTGTTTTCCTTGCGCAGGGCCGGGCAGGCGGAGTTCGCGCCGGTCGGCGCGCCGACCATCGAACCCATCGTCGGCCGCTACCTGAGGCTGGATTTCGAGGGCCGGCCGCATCGGGTCTATTTCGAGGAGGCGGGCCAGGGCATCCCGCTGATCTGCCTGCATACCGCCGGGGCGGACGGCCGGCAGTACCGGTCGATCCTGAACGATCCGGAGATCACCAGCCGGTTCCGGGTGATCGTCTTCGACCTGCCGTGGCACGGCAAATCGTCGCCCCCGCCGGGCTTCGGGGAAGAGGTCTATCGACTGACCACCGATGGCTATGTCGGCATCGTCATGGCGGTGAAGGCGGCCCTGGATCTCGACGACCCGGTGGTGATGGGGTGTTCCATTGGCGGCCGCGCCGTGTTGCATCTGGCGTTGCGGCATGGCGATCGGTTCCGCGCCGCGATCGGTCTGCAATCGGCGCTTTATGCCGAGAATACCGTGACCGACGAGCCGCCCGACCTGATGCCGTTGAGCCGTCCCGATGTGCATGGCGGCAGTCTCGCCGGGGCCTCGATGGCGAGCCTGACCGCGCCGAAATCGCCGGAAGCGGACCGCTGGGAAACCATGTGGCATTACATGCAGGGCGGCCCGGGCATCTTCCTGGGCGATCTGCACTACTATTTCGTCGACGGCGATCTCCGGAACGGCCTGACCGACGGCATCGACGTCGAGCAGTGCCCGATCTATCTGCTCACCGGCGAATACGACTACTCGGCAACGCCGGAGATGACAAAGGCGCTGGCGCGGGAGATCAACGCCACCCACTGCCAGATCATGCAGGATATGGGGCATTTTCCGATGTCGGAGAACCCGGCGAAATTCAGGGAATACCTGCTGCCGGTACTGTCGATGATCGAAGGGCAGGATTCCGCCGGCTGAACCGTGCGCTGCCGTTGTTTAGGAGAGGGGACCGGCATGACTGTAACGACGCGGCGGGCCGAACCCGGCGATCTGGACGATCTGGTCCGGCTGTCCCTGGGGATGGAAACGCATTACGAGCCCGATGGCCCGCCGGAGCCTGACGAGGCGGCGGCGCGCCTGAAACAGAATTTGTTCGAAAGCGACATCGGCGTTTCGGCAATATTGGCCTTCGATGACGGCAATGCGGCCGGCGTGGCTTTCATATGCCCTCTGTTTCCCGCCGATCGGTTGGGCACCAGCCTCTACCTGAAAGATGTTTTCGTCTCCGCCGGAATGCGCGGTCGGGGCATCGGCCGGACGCTGTTGCGGGCGGTGATCCGCCACGCCCGCGACAATGGCCACACCCGGGTCGATTGGTCGACCATGTCTTCCAACACCGGCGCCCAGCGCCTGTACCGCGACTTCGGCGCCCGGCAGCAGGAACAGATGATGTTCCGCGTCCTCCGCGAGGACTTCGCCGCCCGCCTGGAGGAGGATTAGGCATGCCTGACCGAGTGGAACGCACCATCGATGCGGCCCGGCGCGGCTTCAACGACGAGTTGCTGTCGGCGGATTACCCGCAGATCCACGGCGACGCCGTGCAGGTCGACCGGCTGGTCGACTTTCTCGATCCCCGTCCCGGGGGTTGCTACCTGGATCTGGCCACCGGCAACGGCGATGTCGCCTTCGCCGTCGCTGGCCGGCAACCGGCGGCCCGCGTTCTCGCCATCGACATTGCCGACCGGGCGGTTTCGCGGAACCGGCGCAGGGCGACGGACCTGGAGCGCGCCAACGTCGAATTCCACGTCACCGATGGCCGGCGGATCGATTTCCCGGACGCTACATTCGACGGCATCGCCTGCCGCTACGCCTTTCATCACCTTCCCGACGTCGCGGCCACCCTGGCCGATGTTCGCCGGGTGCTGCGGCCGGCGGGGGTGTTCGTCGTCGCCGACGCGGTCAGACATCCGCTGGACGATCTGGATTTCATCAACCGATTCCAGGCGCTGAAGCCCGATGGCCATGTGCGAATGCACACCGCCGAGGGCCTAATCGAGCTGTTTCGCGCCCACGATTTCGAGGCCGGCGGCCGGTTCGCCTCGGCGATCACCTTCAACCGCGACCTCGACGCCGACCATCGCAAACTGATTGCCGCGACGCCGCCCGAATTCCTGGGCCTCTACGACGTCAAGACCATCGGCGAACGCGTTGTGCTGACGTTCGATGTCCTGATCGTCAAATTCCTCGTCGTTGCCGATTGACCCGGGGGTATTGCGGTCACCTTGACCTCAGCACCCCTCGACACACTCGCCCGAGCCGTTGAACTCCATGGTTTTGCCGCTGAGCGGTACGTGCACCGGCACCTTGGCGGCCTTGATGAAGGCTTCAGTTCGGGTGCCGGTCTGGACCTTGCCCTTCTTTGTCGCTGCCTCGTTGGCGTGCGAGGCGATCACCGATTTGGGCTTGACCAATTCATTGATGACATAGGCCGCTTCCATTGGGCCGGTGGTGAAGGTATCGCCGATATTCATCACCACCAACTCGGCCTTGTAATGACCGCGTACCACGATGTCCTGCTCGGCCGTGATGCCCGTGTCGCCCGAGAGATAGACCACCAGGCCGTTGCTGAAGGTCAGGACATAGCCGGTCGGCGGCCCGACGTAGGCGGTTATACCGGCCGCCTTCATCGATTTGCCTAGAGGGCCGCCGATGAAGTCCGGGCCCAGACCGTTGCTGTGCACTGCCGGTACGGTCGTGATGGTCACGTCGCCCACTGTCTTCGAGGCACCGAATCGCACCAGGACCGAATCCTTAGGATTACCACCGGCGGCTTTCAGCTTACCCGCGAAAAACTTAGGCATTTCGCTGCCGGTGACGATCTTCGCGCCTTTCGCCACGGCGATATTGACGGTGTTGGAATTCGGCGTGGCAGTGACATATAGGTTCGGTTTGCTGCAGGTGCCGGCGTTCGGGGCGGAGGTGTGCTTGTCGCCGACGTGATCGCCGTGCACATGGCTGACCAACAGGACGTCGATCTTGCCCAGGCGTGGATCGTTCGGCCCGGCTACCGTGCGGCCGGCATCGTACAAGATGCGGGTGCCCTTCGGATCCTCGAAGATCAATGCCCGATCCAACAGACAGAACTCTCCGTCCTGTCCTCCGAGCGGAGTGACCTTGACGTTGGCCGCCCGGGCCGGCATGGCCGCGACCGCGGCGGTAAGCCCGATAGCGCTGGCCAATAGCAACAATTTGGTGGTTTTCATTTGCCTTGATCCCCCTAGTTTGGCACATCCCACGTTCATCTACGCCATACTCCGAGCATAGGGTGATAGGCTATCCCAGTATCCGGCGACAAGTCACGACCCTGCGAGCGCGCCTGTCCGCTGTTCCCAGTCTTCAACAAACAAGGTGCACCATGCGCGAATTCGACACCCTACGACTGCCCGCGAACCGGACCGTTGCCGCCCCGGACGGTTCCGACGTGCGGGTGCTCCTCGAGTTGGTCGGCGGCGGCATGGCGCATTTCGAACTGGCGCCGGGCGAAACCTCCCTCGCGGTCAGCCACCGGACGGTCGAGGAGATCTGGTACGTGGTCGGCGGCCGGGGTGAGATGTGGCGCAAACAGGGCGAGCGGGAGGAGGTGGTGCCCCTCGAACCGGGTCTCTGCCTGACGATCCCGTTGGGCACCGATTTTCAGTTCCGCGCCGCCGGCGAGACGCCGTTGGCGGCGGTCGCGGTGACCATGCCGCCCTGGCCGGGTGACGGCGAGGCCGTTGAAGTCACGGGCAAGTGGCCGCCGACGGCGTGAATCAATCCTTGGTCAGCAGGGTCCTGGGCGTTCGGGTCAGGCGCTCGTGACTCGGTCCGGCGATGCCGCCAGGCGCATTTCACCGAGCGCCTGGGCAACGATGCTGAAAGCCGATTTCAGGAACAGGCCGGCGATGACGATCGCCACGATGAGATCCGGCCAACCGCTGGCCGTCAGCCAGACGGCGACCGAGGCGACGATGACGGCGATGTTGCCGACGGCGTCGTTGCGGCTGCAGAGCCAAACCGAGCGTACGTTGGCGTCACCGTTACGGTATTTCAACAGCAGCAGGACGCTGGAGAGGTTGGCGGCCAGCGCCAGGATGCCGACCGCGCCCATCACCTCGGCTGCCGGGGTTCCAAGAACGACGACGCGGTAGGCCGTGAAGCCCAGCACGCCGAGGCCCATGGCGCCGAGCGACAACCCTTTCAGGAGCGCGGCTTGCGCCCGGCGGATCAGTGGCATGCCGACGACTGCGAGGCTCAAGGTGTAGGTCGCCGTGTCGCCGGCAAAATCCAGGGCGTCCGCCTTGAGTGCCTGGGAGTCGGCGAGCACGCCGGCAGCCATCTCGACGACGAACATGGTGGCGTTGATCGCGATCACGGCCCAAAGCGCCCGCCGAAAGGCGATCGAGTCACCGTCGAATTGCAGCGCGTCGTTTTCGCAACAGCTCATCGCCGTTAATATACCCCCGACGCCGCCGCGCGGAACAACTATCCGCCAGGCCGCGAGGTATCGCCTCGATATCGTCCGGCGCAATCCGACCTAGGTATTGGTCAATAGCACCCTCGGTGTTCGGGTCAGGCGCTCATGGCCGTCATCGGTAATCAGCACGGTTTCGCTGACGCTCATCCGTTCGCTGGCGGCGTACATGTGGAAGGTCATGCCGGCTGCCAGATGCCAGTCGGCTTCGGGGTGGAAGGCATAGGTCAGATCGCTGCCCCGGGGCGTCCAATCGTAGTAGTCGCCCAGCACATAGCCGGTGATGTGACTGAAGCCGTCGCGCAGGCCGGCTTCGGACAGGGCCTCCCGCAGCAGGCCATCCACTGCCGCCGCCGGCCGGCCGGGCGCCAGCGCCGCCAGTTGCCGGTCCTGGGCCGCGACGAGCGCCTCGGCATGCTCCCGTTCCCCGGCGCCGGCCCGGCCGACGGCGATCGGCCGCATCAGCCGGGCGCTGTAGCCGGCCACCTTGGGCAGCAATTCCACATGCAGGACATCGCCGTCCGCCAGCGCGTCGTCCTCCAGGGTGGGATGCAGGGACAGGCTATCGCCGCACTTCACGATCGGCCCGACCTGGCCGGGATCGGCGCCCCGTTCGGCGAAGTGGGCGGCGGCCAGGAAATGCACCTCCCGGGCCGAGCGGCCGGGCCGGGCCTCGCCGGCCAGGTGCGCCATGGTGGCATCGGCGATGGTGGCGGCCCGGCGCAGCAGGGCCACTTCCGCCGGCGACTTCACCGCCCGCAACCGGCTGACCAGGGGCCCGCAGTCGGTCACCTCCGCCGCGGGGAAGGCGGCCCGTACCTCGCCCAGAATTTGACCGGTGAAACCGTAGGAGGTGAAGTCGGCGCCGATCCGCCGGGGCGCCCAGCCGCGCGCCGCCGCGATGCCGGCGATGGCCCGGCCCGGCGATACCCAGTCGGCATAGCCGTGCACGTCGTCGAACCAGGCGGAACGGACGGCGGCGGGCCGGTCGATCTGCCGCGCCAGCAGGGCCGGTTCGCCAACGCTGGGCACCAGGCAGCAGCGGTAGCGGGTCTCCGACATGGCGAAACCGCTCAGGTAGGTGATGTCCTCGGCCCGGTCGGCGATCAGCAGATCGAGATCCTGCGCCGCCATGGCCGCCTGTGTAGCGGCCAGGCGGGCGGCGAACTCGGCTTGGCCGAAACTGGCCGTGACCACCATGGCGGTCTCCTCATCTTGGTTCCGGTGAGTGGGATTGTGCGGCCTGGCCGGGCGAATGCAAGGCTATCCGCCCCGCCTGCCAATACCGTAGAGTGGGGCCATGCCGACCGTCATCACCCACGCCGCGATTGGACTGGGCCTCGGCGCCGCCCTGCGGCCGGCCCGTACCGGGCATCGTTACTGGCTGGCCTGCGCCCTGTTGCCGGCGATCCCCGATGCCGACGTCATCAGCTTCAGCTTCGGCATCGCCTACGGCGATTTCCTGGGTCACCGCGGCCTGTCCCACTCCCTGGCTTTCGCCGTCGCGCTGGGCCTGGCGACGGCCTGGACCGTGGGTTGGTGGGAGAAGCGCCAGTGGCCCGAAACCCGTCTCCTGGCCATGCTGTTCGTGCTGCTGGCCGCCAGCCACGGGCCGATGGACATGCTGACCAACGGCGGCCTGGGCATCGCCCTGTTCTCGCCCTTCGATACCAGCCGCTATTTCTGGGACTGGCAGCCGATCCTGGTCTCACCCATCGGCCTGGCCAATTTCCTCTCGCCCTGGGGCTGGGCGGTGATCAAGAACGAACTCACCTGGTTCGGCCCGCCCACGGTGCTTGTGGTTGGCCTGCTGCTGCTGCATCGCCGCTGGCGGTCCCGCCTGCGCGCTACAACTTCGATTGCTGAATAACAAAATTTGCGCTATTTTTGTTATTCATGTTTGAAGACTCGGAGGTTGCCGCCATGAACATCTCCTTGAACCAGCATCTTGAGCATTTCATTGAACAGGCAGTGCGGTCGGGGCGATACAAATCTTCCAGCGAGGTCGTACGGGCGGGCCTGCGTTTGCTGGAAGAACGGGAAGCCCGGCTGGAAGCCGTTCGGCGGGAGATCGCGATTGGGCGGGAAAGCGGTGAACCCAGGCCGTTCGACCCGGAAGGGATCAAACGGCGAGGCCGCCGCAAGCTGTCCAAGACCGGATAGTCGGATCATTGCCCGAAGTACTGGTCACACCGGCGGCGGAAGCCGATCTGGACGACATCTGGCTCTACATTGCCAAGGATTCGCCGGCGACGGCCGACCGGTTCGTCGATGACATTTCCGACCGGTTTCGCATTTTGGCGGAGCATCCGATGATGGGTGTGGATTGCGCGGCGATCATGGCCGGCTTGCGCTATTTCCCGGTGCAGAGATACCTGATCTTCTATTCGCGAATAGAGGGTGGCGTGCTGATCGAACGGGTGCTGCATGGGGCCAGGGATATCACCGAGCTGTTCGACTGACCTATTCCGATCCACGGTTCAATTTCCCTGAGCACAGACCATGGTCAGGGCGGGAAATCCGCTCTACATTGCGGCCGTTATTGCCATGGAGCCAGCGATGAACAAGCCGATCACCACCGCCGACGCGCAACCCAACGATCTCTCCCAGTTCTGGGTGCCGTTCACTTCGAACCGGGACTTCAAGGCGGCGCCCCGCCTGTTGGTCTCGGCCGAGGGCATGTACTACAAGAGCCACGACGGCCGCGACATCCTGGACGGCACGGCCGGGTTGTGGTGCGTCAACATCGGCCATCGTCACCCCCGGGTGGTGGAGGCGATGAAGGCCCAGATCGACACCCTGGAGTACGCCCCGCCGTTCCAGTTCGGCCAGCCCTTGGCCTTCGAACTGGCCCAGGAGCTCTCGAACATCACCCCCGAGGGCATGGACCGGATATTCTTCACCAATTCCGGTTCGGAGTCCGTCGATACCGCCCTGAAGATCGCGCTGGCCTACCATCGCATCCGCGGCGAGGGCACGCGGACCCGGCTGATCGGCCGGGAGCGCGGCTATCACGGCGTCGGCTTCGGCGGCATCTCGGTCGGCGGTATTGTCTACAATCGCAAGTTCTATGGCCCGCTGATCCCCGGCGTCGATCATCTGCCGCACACCCATAACCTGGAACAGCAGGCCTTCAGCCGCGGCCAGCCGGAATGGGGCGCGCACCTGGCCGATGCCCTCGAGGATCTGGTTACGCTGCACGACCCATCGACCATCGCCGCCGTCATCGTCGAACCCATGGCCGGCTCCACCGGCGTGCTGGTGCCGCCGAAAGGCTATCTGCAACGGCTGCGCGAGATCACCGAGAAGTACGGCATCCTTCTGATATTCGACGAGGTGATCACCGGCTTCGGGCGCCTGGGCACCTCGTTCGCGGCCGAGTATTTCGACGTCAAGCCCGACCTGATCACCATGGCCAAGGGCCTGACCTCGGGCTATGTGCCGATGGGCGCGGTGGCCTGCCGCAACGAGATCTACCAGGCCTTCATGGACGAAAGCCCGGCCGGCATCGAACTGTTCCACGGCTACACCTATTCGGCCCATCCGATGGCCTGCGCCGCCGCAATGGCCACCCTGCAGGTCTATCAGGAGGACGGCCTGTTCCGGAACGCCGCCGAGCTGAGCCCCTATTGGGAGGAGGCGGTGCATTCCCTGAAGGGCCTGCCCAACGTCAAGGACATCCGCAACATCGGCATCGTCGCCGGCATCGAGCTGGCCTCGATCGACGGGGCGCCGGGCAAGCGCGGCATGGACGCCACCGTCAAGGCCTACGAGGCCGGGCTGATGGTGCGGGTCACCGGCGACATCCTGGCCCTGTCGCCGCCATTGATCCTGACCAAGGCGGATATCGACAAGGTCATCGGCATGCTGGGCGATGTGCTGAAGACCCTGGATTAGAGGGACCAACCAGTGGAGTAGGGCGCCATGCGGATCGGTGTGCCGAAGGAGATCAAGACCCACGAATACCGGGTCGGCCTGACGCCGACCAGCGTGCGCGAGGCGGTGCACCACGGCCACCAGGTGCTGGTGGAAACCAACGCCGGCCAGGCCATCGGCCTGAGCGACGACGACTACCGCGCTGCCGGGGCGGGGATCGCCGGCGATGCGGCCGAGGTCTTCGCCGCCGCCGACA
>JASLMH010000006.1 GCA_030746635.1 Alphaproteobacteria bacterium
GACCCAGGAGGAATTCTTTCACACCTTCAACGCCCTGGTGGACCAGAACAAGCAGATCGTCATCTCGGCTGATCGCTCGCCGTCGGACCTTGAGGATATCGAGGAACGCGTCCGCTCGCGCCTCGGCTGGGGCCTGGTCGCCGACATCCACCAGACCGATTTCGAACTGCGCCTGGGCATCCTGGAAGCCAAGTTGGGCCAGGCCAGTATCGCCAATTTCCCGCCCAAGGTGCTGGAATTCCTAGCCCACCGCATTACCTCGAACGTGCGGGAGTTGGAAGGGGCGCTGAACCGGCTGGTCGCCTACTCCAATCTGGTCGGCCGGCCGATCAGCCTGGAAATGACCCAGGAGGTGCTGCAGGACCTGCTGCGGGCCAACGATCGCCGAGTCACCATCGAGGAAATCCAGAAGAAGGTGGCGCAGCACTTCAACATCCGCCTAGCCGACATGCATTCCGCCCGCCGGGCCCGCAACGTCGCCCGGCCGCGCCAGGTGGCGATGTATCTGGCCAAGCAATTGACCACCCGTTCGCTGCCCGAGATCGGCCGCAAGTTCGGCGGCCGCGACCACACCACGGTGATGCACGCGGTTCGCCGCATCGAGGAGCTGCGGCAGACCGACGCCGGCCTGGCCGAGGACATCGATCTGCTGCGCCGCATGCTGGAAGGGTAGATCGGCCCTAGGCTCATGACCGGTGGACGCATCGCCCTGTTGGCGGCGGCGACCGTGATCGGCGTCGCCCTGGGGCTGATTTTCAACGCTTTTCTGGCTGACGACGGCGGCCCGGTCGTGGTCACCGGCGTGCCGAAGATCGGCGGGCCGTTCGAGCTGGTCGACCATCGCGGCCGGACGGTGCGCGAAAGCGATTTCCGCGGTGCGCATCTGTTGATCTTCTTCGGTTACACCTACTGCCCCGATGTCTGCCCCACCGAACTGCAGAAAATGAGCGCCGCCATGGACCTGTTGGGCGATGCTGGCGATAAGGTGCGGCCGATCCTGATCAGCATCGATCCCGAACGCGACACGGTCGCGGTGCTGGCCGACTACGTGGCCAATTTCCATCCCCGCCTGATCGGCCTGACCGGCAGCGTCGAACAGGTGGCGGTGGCGGCCAAGGCCTACCGCGCCTACTACGCCAAGGCGCCGGCGGATGACGAGGGCGACTATCTGGTCGATCATTCCTCGTTCATCTATTTCATGGGTCCCGACGGCAAGTACCTCAGCCATTTCAGCCCCACCAGCACGCCCGAGGCGATGGCGGAGAAAATCCGCTCGCTGCTGTAGGTGTCGGGCAAAAGGGGCCATCGGGGCGCCTTTTTGTTGCGCTGCACAACGCTCCCTGAGTAGACTGTCGGAACGGGGATTCCCCTTGATTCGATTGGCCTTTCCAGGGTCGGCCAAGTTTGTCGTAAGGAAGATTTCAGCGCGTGATCTATCAACTGCACGAGTTCCAAAAGTCGATGCTGGCGCCCATGCGCCTGACCGCCGAAGCCCACCACCTGCTGCTCCGCCATCCCTTCAACCCGTTGGGCTACACCCACGGCGGGCGGGCCCTGGCGGCGGCCTGCGAGATCTTCGAGGCCGGCACCCGTCACTATGCCAAGCCGGCCTTCGGCATCAAAAGCGTCCGTATCGGCGATCGCCGGCTGGCGGTGCGGGAACGGATCATCGCCCGCAAGAACTTCTGCCAGTTGAAGCGGTTCGAGCGGCAGGGCGACGAGGACGGCGCCTTCGGCCAGCCGAAACTGCTCATCGTGGCGCCGTTGAGCGGCCATTTCGCCACCCTGTTGCGCGATACCGTGTGCACCTTGCTGAGCGATCACGACGTCTACATAACCGATTGGCGGGACGCCAGCCGGGTGCCGCTGCGCCAGGGCGACTTCGACCTGGACGACTACATCGACTATCTGATCGATTTCCTGCATCTCCTCGGCCCCGACTGCCACACCATGGCGGTCTGCCAGCCTTCGGTGCCGCTGCTGGCCGCCGTCGCCTTCATGTCGGCGGTCGGCGATGCCATGACGCCGCGCAGCATGGTGCTGATGGGCGGACCGGTCGATTCCCGGGTCAATCCGACGACGCCGAACAAGTTCGCCAAGAGCCATTCCCTGGCCTGGTTCGAGCGCACGGTGATCAATCGGGTGCCGGCCTACTATCCGGGCGTCATGCGGCGGGTCTACCCGGGCTTCCTGCAGTTGAGCGGCTTCATGTCGATGAACCTGGACCGCCATGTCGGCGCCCACATGAAGATGTTCCACGATCTGGTGCGCGGTGACGGCGACAGCGCGGCGCAGCACCGCGCCTTCTATGGCGAATACCGCGCCGTGATGGACCTGACCGCCGCCTACTACCTGCAAACCGTGCAGCGGGTCTTCCAGGAACACCAACTGGCGGTCGGCACCTTCTGCCACCGCGACGAGCTGATCGAGCCGCGGGCCATCACCGACTGCGCCCTGATGACCGTCGAGGGCGCCAAGGACGACATCTCCGGCGTCGGCCAGACCCGGGCGGCCCAGGAATTGTGCGCCGCCCTGCCCGACGGGATGCGCGAACACTGGGAACAGCCGGGCGTCGGCCATTACGGGGTGTTCAACGGCCGCCGCTGGCGCCGCGATATCGCCCCCCGAATCCGGGCCTTCATCGCCCGCCATCATCGCTGAATGAAGCCATGGCGGCCGTCGATTCCAGCGACGACGGACCTTTTTGGCGGCGGAAACGCCTGGAAGAGTTGTCGCCGGCGGAATGGGATGCCCTTTGCGACGGCTGCGCCAAATGTTGCCTGCACAAGCTCGAGGACATCGATACCGGCGAATTGGCCTTCACCAACGTCACCTGCCGGCTGCTCGATCTGGACAGTTGCCGCTGTACCGATTATCACCGCCGTTCGACCCTGATGCCCGATTGCGTGGTGCTGTCGCCGGACAACATCGCCAAGCTGTTCTGGATGCCCTCGACCTGCGCCTACCGTCTGCTGGCCGAGGGCAAGGATCTGCCGGACTGGCATCCCCTGATCAGCGGCGATCCGGACAGCGTGCATCGGGCCGGTATTTCGGTGCGCGGCCGGGCCATCAACGAGCGCTGGGCCGGGCCGCTGGAACATCACGTCCTCGATCATGAGCCGTGATGACCCGGTGCTGGGCGCAAAGAAGGAGCTGAAGAGATGAGCGATCCGCTGACCGGCGTGTGGTGCGCCGCCCTCACCCCGATGCACGACGATCTGTCGGTCGATCCGGCGGCCATGGTGGCGCACCATCAATGGCTCTTGGGCAACGGTTGCGACGGCGTGGCGGTGCTGGGCACCACCGGCGAGGCCAACTCGTTCGCCATCGCCGAACGGCTGGCGGTGATCGAGGCGGCGGCCAATTCGGGCATCGCCCGGCAGCGGCTGCTGATCGGCACCGGCTGCTGCGCCGCGCCGGATACCGTGGCGTTGACCCGCGCCGCGCTGGACGCCGGTTTCGACCAGATTCTGATGCTGCCGCCGTTCTACTACAAAGGCGTCGGTGACGACGGCCTGTTCGCCGCCTACGACCAGGTGATCCAGCAGGTCGCCGACGACCGCATGCGTATCGTGGTCTACGACTTTCCGAAGATGACCGGCCTGGAGATCGGCACCGAGTTGCTGGTGCGGCTGCATCGGGCCTACCCCGAGACCGTGGTCGGGGTGAAGGATTCGTCGGGCAACTGGGACGACATGCGGGCCGTGGCCGAGGCCATTCCCGGCTTCCGCACCTTCGCCGGCACCGAGCAATACCTGCTGCCGACCCTGCGGGCCGGCGGCGCCGGCTGTATCTCGGCCACCGCCAACGTCACCGCCCGGCTCTGCCAGCGGGTCTATGCCGCCCATCTGGCCGGCGACGGCGCCGGGGCCGACACTGCCCAGGAGACGGCGACGGCGGTGCGCCTGATGCTGCAGGCCTATCCAGGCATCCCGTCGTTGAAGGAGATCATGGCCGGCCATACCGGCCGGGCCGGCTGGCGCAACATGCGGCCGCCGATGCTGCCCTTGGCGGCCGATCAAGTGGCCTCCCTGGACAGGGACCAGGCGGACTTGGGCTTCAATCTGGCCGCCGCCGCCTGACCGACCTCGATCGCGGCCGTCGCCGACGGCCGTCACGGCTGCTATCATGCTTGCCGTCTGGCGACGATGGATGGCCGCCGCATGCTGTTTGCCGAGCCCTTGCCGGAACCTTCGCCGTTGCGCGCGGCCCTGCGCGCCGCGACCCGCATGGACGAGGCGACCTGCCTGGAGCATTGCCTGTCCCTGGCGGGCCTGTCCGAGGCCGCCCGGCGCCGCGTAAAACGCCGCGCCACCGCCCTGGTCGAGGGGGTGCGCGCCCGGCAGGGCCAGGCGGGCGGTCTGGATGCCTTCCTGCATCAGTACGAATTGTCCAGCGGCGAGGGCGTCACCCTGATGTGCCTGGCCGAGGCGCTGTTGCGGATTCCCGACGGCGAGACGGCCGACCGCCTGATCCGCGACAAGATCGGCGGTGCCGATTGGGAGCGGCACCTCGGCCATTCCGATTCCTGGTTCGTCAACGCCTCGACCTGGGCCCTGATGCTGACCGGCCGGGTACTAGAACTGGATCGCCCCGGCGGCGATTGGCGCGGCCTGCTGGGGCAGATGGTGGCGCGTTCCGGCGAGCCGGTGATCCGCCAGGCGGTGATCGGCGCCATGCGCATCCTGGGCCGGCAATTCGTCCTCGGCCGCACCATCGAGGAGGCCCTGGCCAACGCGGCGGCGGGCGAGGCGGCGGGATACCGCCATTCCTACGACATGCTGGGCGAGGCGGCCCGGACCATGGCCGACGCCGAGCGCTATGTCGCGGCCTATGCCGAGGCCATCGGCGTGGTCGGCCGGGCTTCGGAGGGTCGCGGGCCGATCGAGGGGCCCGGCGTTTCGGTGAAACTTTCGGCCCTGCATCCGCGGTTCGAACTGGCCCAGCGGGAGCGACTGCTGGGCGAAGCGCTGCCGCGCCTGCTGGAATTGGCGCAACTGGCCAAAGCGGCCGATATCGGCCTGACCGTGGACACCGAGGAGGCGGACCGCCTGGATCTGTCCCTCGATCTGTTCGCCGCCGTCGCCGGCGAACCCTCGCTGGCCGGCTGGGAGGGACTGGGCCTGGCGGTGCAGGCCTATCAGAAACGGGCCCTGCCATTGCTGGACTGGCTGGCCGATCTGGCCCGCCGCCGCAAACGGCGCCTAATCGTCCGCCTGGTCAAGGGCGCCTACTGGGACAGCGAGATCAAGTCGAGCCAGGGCGAGGGCCTGGCCGGTTATCCCGTGTTCACCCGCAAGGCGGCGACCGACGTCTCCTACATCGCCTGCGCCCGGCGCCTGCTGCGCGACCAGCGCGCCTTCCACCCGGCCTTTGCCAGCCACAACGCCCACACCCTGGCGGTGGTGCTGGAATTGGCCGGCAAGGGCCGGCAGTTGGAATTCCAGCGCCTGCATGGCATGGGCGAGGCGCTGTACGAACAGTTCCTGGAGGACCCGAATTCGCCGGTTTTCTGCCGGACCTATGCGCCGGTCGGCGGTCACGAGGAACTTTTGGCCTACCTGGTGCGCCGCCTGCTGGAAAACGGCGCCAACACCTCGTTCGTCAACCGGATCGTCGACGAGACCCTGCCCGTCGATCGGGTCGTCGCCGACCCGATCGCGACGGTCACCGCGCTGGCCGGCCGTCCGCACCCGAACATCCCGCCGCCGCCGGCGCTTTACGAACCGGAACGGCGCAATTCCGCCGGCCTTGATCTGCATGACCCGGCGGTGCTGGCGGAACTGGCGGCGGCCATGGCGGCGGCCGACGGCGCCAAGTCGGCGGCACCCCTGGTGGCCGGCCGGGGCGGCGATGGCGCGGCCCGGCCGCTGGCCGATCCGGCCGATACCCGGCGGCGGATCGGCGAGGTGGTGGAGGCCGACGAGGCCCTGGCGCTCGCAGCCCTGGCCTCGGCCCGCCGGGCAGCGCCGGCCTGGGCGGCGACGGCGGCGGCGGAGCGCGCCGATATCCTGCGCCGGGCCGCCGATATCTACGAGGCCGAGCGGGCGGCCTTGATGACCCTGGCGGTGCGGGAGGCCGGCAAGACCATTTCGGATGCCCTGGCCGAGGTTCGCGAGGCGGTGGATTTCCTGCGCTACTACGCCCACCAGGCGGAAGCGGAGTTCGCGGCGCCGCAGCGCCTGCCGGGCCCGACCGGCGAAGCCAACCGCTTGGTCCTGTACGGGCGCGGGGTGTTCCTATGCATCAGTCCGTGGAACTTCCCCCTGGCCATCTTCACCGGTCAGCTCGCCGGCGCCCTGGCGGCCGGCAACGCCGTGCTGGCGAAGCCGGCCGAACAGACACCGTTGATCGCCTATCGGGCGGTCCGGCTGCTGCACCGGGCCGGTGTCCCGGTCGAGGCCCTGCACCTGCTGCCGGGATCGGGGCCGGCCGTGGCCGGGCCGTCGCTGGCGGCGGACGGGGTCGATGGCGTCGCCTTCACCGGCTCGACCGCCACAGCCAAGACGATCCAGCGCGCCCTGGCTGCCCGCGACGGCCCGATCGTGCCGCTGATCGCCGAGACCGGCGGCCAGAACGCCATGGTGGTGGATTCCTCCGCCCTGCCGGAACAGGTCACCCGCGACGTCCTGGCCTCGGCCTTTCAAAGCGCCGGCCAACGCTGCTCGGCCTGCCGGGTGCTGTTCGTGCAGCGCGACGTGGCGGATCGGCTGCTGGCGATGATCGCCGGCGCCATGGCGGAACTGCGGGTCGGCGATCCCAGCCTGTTGCGCAGCGACCTGGGCCCGGTGATCGATCATTCGGCCCAAACCATGCTGAGCGGGCACATCGAGCGGATGACCGAAGCGGGGCGGCTGATCCAGCGAACACCGTTGAGCGATGAATGCGAACACGGCCACTTCGTGGCGCCGCATGCCTTCGAGATCGAGGACCTGGGGGTGATCGGCGGCGAGAAGTTCGGGCCGATCCTGCATGTGGTGCGCTTTGCCGCCGACCGCCTGGATGACGTCATCGCGGCGATCAACGGCACCGGCTACGGCCTGACCCTGGGCATTCACAGCCGCATCGACCGCACCGTCCGCTACATCGCCGACCGCGTCCGGGTCGGCAACATCTACGTCAACCGCAACCAGATCGGCGCCGTGGTCGGGGTGCAGCCGTTCGGTGGCGAGGGCCTGTCGGGCACCGGGCCGAAGGCCGGCGGGCCGCGCTATCTGCACCGCTTCGCCGTCGAACGGACCATATCCACCGACACCACGGCGGTCGGCGGCAATGCCGCCCTGTTGGCCCTGAGTGACGAGGCGGACGAGGTCGGCGACCGTTCGCCCTAGGTGTCTTCCTCCCGGCGGATCGGCGGCGGCGTGAAGGCGGTCACGGGGGGCGGCGTACCGGAAAAGCGTTCCGCTTGCACCAGGCAGGACAGGGCCGAGGGGCCCTGGGCCAGGCTCGAGGTGCCGTGATCGCGGGTCAGCACGTTGGGATTGCCGTGTTTGTCCAGGCTGCCGGGCACGCCGGGTTCCTCGGGGTCGTACCAGGCGCCGGTCGGCAGTTGCACCGTGCCCGGCCGCACCGCATCGCTGACCACGGCGCCGGCCAGGCATTGGCCGCGATCGTTGAACAGGCGCACCACGTCGCCGTCGTTGATGCCCCGGGCCGCCGCGTCCTCGGTGTGGATGGTCAACGGCTCGCGGCCGGCCACCTTGGCCTCGCGGGCCAGCACGCCGTTGTCCAACTGGCTGTGCAGGCGGGTGACGGGTTGGTTCGAGACCAGATGCAGGGGGTACTTGGCGGCCAACTCGGCCCCCAGCCATTCCTCGGGTTCCAGCCAGGCCGGGTGCGGCGGGCAGTCGCCGTAGCCATAGGAGGCCACCTCCTCGGACCAGATCTGCAACTTGCCGCTGGCGGTATCCAAGGGGTGGGCCCCGGGATCGGCGCGGAAATCAGCCAGGAACACATTGGCCTTCTCGGGCGGTGACAATTCCACCTTGCCGTCCTGCCAGAAGCGGTCGAAATCCGGCATTTCATGGCCATCCTTGGCCGCCCGCTGGCGCGAGAGATCGTACAGGTGGCGCAGCCATTCCCTCTCGTCCCGGCCCTCGGTGAACGCTTCGGCGACGCCCAGGCATTCGGCCAGGCCGAGGAAGATGTCCCGGTCGTTGCGCGACTGGCCGTGGGGCGGCATCACCTGCTTGTTGGCAACCAGGGTGCCGCCGTCGCGGACGGAGCCGGCGATGTCGTTGCGTTCCAGCACCGTGGTGGTCGGCAGCACGATGTCGGCGTGGCGGGCGATCGGGTTCCACCAGGGTTCGTGCACCACCACCGTCTCGGGCCGCTGCCAGGCGCGCAGCAGCCGGTTCAGGTCCTGGTGATGGTGGAAGGGGTTGCCGCCGGCCCAATAGACCAGGCGGATGTCCGGATAGGTCAGGCGCTGGCCGTTGTAGTCGAAGCTCTCGCCCGGGTGCAGCAGCAGATCGCTGATCCGGGCCACCGGAATGAACTCGGCCACTTCGTTTCGGCCGCCGCTCAGGAACGCCCAAGGGGCATTGGCGGTATGCCGACCCATCGGCGCCACGGCGCCGTAACCCAGGGCGAAACCGCCGCCGGGCAGACCGATCTGTCCCAGCATGGCGGCCAGGGTGATCACCATCCAGAAGGGCTGTTCGCCGTAATCGGCCCGTTGCAGCGACCAGGCGACGTTGATCAGGGTACGCTTTTTGGCCATACGCCGGGCCAGGCCGCGGATCTGTTCGGCCGGCAGGTCGGCCACCTGGGCGGCCCAATCGGCATCCTTGGGCAGACCGTCGCTCTGGCCGGTCAAATAGGGCAGGAAACGCTCGAAGCCGAGGCAGTACTTGTCCAGGAAAGCCTGGTCGTGCAGGCCCTCGGTCCACAGGGTATGGGCCAGGCCCAGCATCACCGCCACGTCGGTGTTCGGCCGGGGCCGCAGCCATTCGGCGCCCAGGAATTCCGCCGCGTCGTCGCGCACCGGTCCGATATTGATGAATTCGACGCCGGCCCGGCGGCAGGCGCGCAGCCCCTCGGGGGCGCTGTGTCGGGCCACCCCGCCGGCGTCCACCTGGGCATTCTTCAGGGCGATGCCGCCGAACATCACCATCAGCTCGGTATGCTCGGCGATGGTCGGCCAGGTGTGGTGCGCCAGTTGCAGCGGCACCAGCTTGCCGGCGATATAGGGCAGGATCATCTCGGCCGCCGCCAGGCTGTAGGAGTTGACCGAGCGGACGAAGCCGCCGGCCAGGTTCAATAGCCGGCGCATCTGGCTTTGCGGGTGGTGGAGGCGGCCGGCGCTGGCCCAGCCGTAGGAACCGGCGAAGATCGCCTGGTTGCCGTGTGCCCCGCGCACCCGTTCGATCTCGCCGGCCACCAGGTCCAGGGCCCGCTGCCAATCCACCGGTACGAACGGCTCGCCGCCGCGCCGGCCGTGACCCGGGCCGCCGTCCAGCCAGCCGGCCCGCACCATCGGCTGGGGAATGCGCAGATCGTCGTCGACCGCCTCGGCCAGGGAGCGGCCGATCGGCGATGGGTCCGGGTCGTCGGCGAGGGGCGACAGGGTCACCCGCCCCTCGGCGTCCCGCGATGATAGGTAGGTGCCCCAATTGGTGGCGGTGAAACGGTTCTCGGTGGTTTGCTGCTGGCTCACTGGTTGCCCCCAATGGCGGCCGGAAGCCGCCATTGGAGGCAAACGAGCCGCCGTCGTCAACCGGTCAGGTGGGAAAACCGCCGGCGCAGTGTCAGGGCACCGAGGGCGAACAGCAACAGCGCCAACGGCGCCGGCTCCGGCACCTGGCCGACCTGGCCCAGGGCGTTGACCACCAGCCACAGGCTGTTGCCGCGAATCTCCTGATCGAAACCGAAGCCGGCGAAGTTGACGCTCAGAATATCGTAGGGGCCATCGATGCCGAAGCCGGTGCGCAGGATCTCGAACTCGTCGCCGATCATGATGGTGGTGGCGAACACGGCACCCAACAGCACATCCAACGTACCGGCCAGGAAGGCCTCGCCGGTAACGTCGATGAAGTCGTATTCGGTGCCGAGGGTGTAGCCGAACAGCTCCACCTCGGTGCTGCCGCCGGCCAACTGCTCATAGTCGCCGTCGATGGTCAGGATGCCGGCCGACAGGCCCGCCGCCAGGGTACCGCCGGCGTTGCTCAGGGTGCCGTTGCCGGAGTTGGCCCGGATGGTGCCGATGCCGCCGATGCGGCCGCCCTGGATGTCCAGGCCGATGTTGGCGATCAAGAGCGAGGTGGTGGCGTTCAACAGGGTCTGACCGGCGGTCTGGTAGTAGACGCCGCTGCCGGTGACCTGTACCAGGCTGGCGGCGTCGATCAGCATGATGCCCCGGTTGTCGATTTGCGTGCCGGACTGCACTAGGGTGACGCCGCCCGTGCCGCTGGCCCGCACGATGCCCTGGTTGACGAAACCCAGGGCGTTGGGGTCGATCTGCAGTGCGTTGATGCCGTCCGCCAGGATGAGGCCCTGGTTGATCATGCCGCCGGCGTTGTGCAGCAACCGCCCGGCGCCCCGGATGGTGTGTCCGGCGGCCTGGGTCAGCACGCCGCCGCTGGCGAGGATCCGGTTGCCGAGGTTGTCGCTCATCACCACGGAACCGCCGCCGCTCAGGGTCTGAGCGCCGCTGAAGGTCATGTCCGTCAACGAGCCGAGCGAGTTCAACGCCCAGGTGCCGTCGTTGACCAGGCCGTTGGTGATGGTGGTGTCGCGGGCGTTGGCATGGCTGGCCTGGCCGAGCAGGCGGATGTTGTCGAACACCGAGCCGCTGATGACCTCGACGAAGCCGGTACCGCTGGTCTGGATGGTGCCGCCGGTGATGACGGTGCCGGAGGATACCTTCAGTCTGGAGCCGTCCTCGATCTCGATCAGGTTGCCGGCGTTGGTGAATGTGCCGGCATTGAACAGAAAACCGCCGCTGCCACTGGCCCGCATGGTGCCCAGATTGACGAAGCCCAGGCCGTTGGGGTCGATCGCCAGGGCGTTGACGCAGTCCGCCAGGATGGTGCCCTGGTTGATCATGCCGCCGGTGTTGGCCAGGATCTTTCCGGCGCCCCGGATGGTATGACCGGCGGCATGGGTCAGAATCGTGTTGTTGGTGACGATGCGGTTGCCAATGTTGTCGCTCATCACCACCGCGCCGCTGCCGCTCAGGGTCTGGCTGCCGCTGAAGGTCATGTCCGTCAACGAGCCGAGCGAGTTCAACGCCCAGGTGCCGTCGTTGACCAGGCCGTTGGTGATGGTGGTGTCGCGGGCGTTGGCATGGCTGGCCTGGCCGAGCAGGCGAATGTTGTCGAACACCGAGCCGCTGAAGACCTCGACGAAACCTGTACCGCTGGTCTGGATGGTGCCGCCGGTGATGACGGTGCCGGAGGATACCTTCAGTTTGGAGCCGTCCTCGATCTCGATCAGGTTGCCGGTGTTGGTGAAGGTGCCGGCGTTGAAGAGGAAACCGCCGCTGCCGGTGGCCCGCATGGTGCCTTCGTTGACGAAGCCCAGGCCGTTGGGGTCGATGGTGATGGCGTTGACGCCGTTGGCGATGATGCTGCCCCGGTTGATCATGCCGGCGGTGTTGGCCAGCAATTGCCCGGCGCCCTGGATCGTGTGGCCGGCCGCATGGGTGATCACCGTGGTGCCGCCGGCGCCGCCAAGGATGCGGTTGCCGGCACTGTCGCCCAGGACGGCGACGCCGCTGCCGCTGAGGGTCTGGCTGCCGCTGAAGGTCAGATCGGTCAACGAGCCCAGGGAGTTCATCGACCAGGTGCCGTCGTTGATCAGGCCGTTGGTGACGACGGTATCCATGCCGTTCTGGTGGGTGACCAGGCCATCGAGGCGGATGTCATCGAAGTTGGAGCCCGGCTGCACGAAGATCTCGCCGCTGCCGGTGGTCTGCAAGGTGCCGCCGAAGATGGTGGTGCCGCTCTTCACCAGCAGGGTAGAGCCGTTCTCGACCTCGATGGCCTGACCGGTATTGATGTAGTCGCCGGCGTTGAACTCCAGGCCGCCGCTGCCGATCGCCCGCAGCGTGCCCATGTTGACGAAACCCAGGGCGTCCGGGTCGATCACCAGGGCGTTGGCGCCCTCGGCGAAGATGGCGCCCTGGTTGATCATGCCGCCGGTGTTGCCCAGCAGTTGCCCGGCACCGCTGATGGTGTGGCCGACGGCGTGGGTCAGCACGGCGCTGTTGGTCAGGATCCGGTTTCCCGAATTGTCGCTCATCACCACTTCGCCGCTGCCGGATAGGGTCTGGGCGCCGCTGAAGGTGATCTCCGTCAACGAGCCCAGGGAGTTCAACGACCAGGTGCCGTCGTTGAGCAGGCCGTTCAGGATGGTGGTGTCCTGGCCGTTGGCGTGGCTGGCCTGGCCATCCAAACGGATGTCGTCGAAGGTCGAACCGGAGTTGACCTGGACGAAGCCGGTACCGCTGGTCCGCAAGGTGCCGTTGACGATGGTGGCGCCCGCCAGCACGTTCAGTTTCGAGCCGGCGTCGACCTGGATGGTCTGGCCGGTATTGGTGAAGGTACCGGCGTTGAATTGCAGGCCGCCGCTGCCGCTGGCCTGCAGGGTGGCCTGGTTGACGAAGCCCAGGCCGTTCGGGTCGATCACCAGGACATTGGCGCCTTCGGCCAGGATGCTGCCCTGGTTGATCAGGCCGCCGCTGTTGCCCAGCAGTTGCCCGGCGCCGCGGATGGTGTGACCGGCGGCTTGCGTCAGCACGGTGTTGCTGGTGAGCACCCTGTTCCCCGTATTGTCGCTCATCACCACTTCGCCGCTGCCCGACAGGGTCTGGGCGCCGCTGAAGGTCATTTCCGTCAACGACCCCAACGAGTTCAGCGACCAGGTGCCGTCGTTGATCAGGCCGTTCAGGATGGTGGTGTCCTGGGCGTTGGCGTGGCTGGCCTGGCCATCCAAACGGATGTCGTCGAAGGTCGAGCCGGAGTTGACCTGGACGAAGCCGCTGCCGGTGGTTTGCAAGGTGCCGTTGACGATGGTGGCGCCCGACAGCACGTTCAGTTTCGAGCCGGCGTCGACCTGGATGGTCTGGCCGGTGTTGGTGAAGGTGCCGGCGTTGAATTGCAAACCGCCGCTGCCGCTAGCCTGCAGGGTGGCCTGGTTGACGAAACCCAGGGCGTTCGGGTCGATCACCAGGACATTGGCGCCTTCGGCCAGGATGCTGCCCTGATTGATCAGGCCGCCGGTGTTGGCCAACAACTGCCCGGCGCCTCGAATGGTGTGGGGAGCGGCCTGGGTTAGCACGGTATTGTTGGTGAAGATGCGGTTGCCGGTGTTGTCGCTCAGCAGCAACTGACCGCTGCCGCTCAGGGTCTGCGCCCCGACGAAGGAGAGATCGGTCAACGAGCCCAGCGAGTTCATGTTGATGGTGCCATCGTTGCTGATCGGCCCGGTATTGGCGGTGATGTCCCTGGAGTTCAGGAAATTCAAGGTGTTGCCGGCGCCCAGTGACAGGCTCTCGATGTCGACCGAGGCATTCAGGTCGACACTGGCGCCGGCGTTGATGGTGACTTGGGCGTCGACGGCGTTGGGGAAGCTGGGCTGGTCCCAGTTGCCGGCGTCGGCCCAGTTGTCGTCGACCCCGCCGGTCCAGTTGAAGGCCACGGCCAACGCCTCCGGCGCGGCCAAGCCGATGGCCAGTGCGGTCAGCCAAGCCGTCGCCCGGCCAAATTTGGCGGATTTCCAGTCATCGTTGCAGAACATGAGCACGCCCCTCACGATCCCTCGATCGTACCTGGCCCGGCGCCGCCCCCATACGGTGCGGGTTCCGATTCTGCCCCTAACATGTCCTACTCAACACCAAGCAAGAATCGTGCCAACACGGCGCAAATACCCCAAATGCTTGAAATAACATATTTATCAGATTTACCTAATATTATGGCATTTGTTGATTCCGTAAAATATCCCGACACCTGCCAGCTTGAAAGACCACAATCGCCTGCTCCCTTGCGGCCTCCGGGCGGATGTGTGCTACAAGGCGGACGGAGCCAACGATTGGGAGTATCGGCTGGGTGAGCGTGGAACCGGACGACAAGCCGACCATCGCGGCCAGCACCGTATTGCTGCTGCGGGACGGGGCCGACGGGCTGGAAGTGTTCATGGTGGTGCGCCACCACGAGATCGATTCCTTCTCCGGCGCCCTGGTGTTTCCGGGCGGCAAGGTGGACCCGGAGGATATCGAGGCCCGGGATTATTGCCTGGGCGCCGACGAGATGAATCCGCTGATGCTGGCCCATCGGGTGGCGGCGGTGCGCGAGGCGTTCGAGGAATGCGGCGTGCTGCTGGCCCGGGAGAAGGACGGCGAAGGCCTGATCGGCGCCGACCGTTTGGCCGGCATCGAGGCCCGTTGGCGGGCCGATCTGGCCGCCGGGCGGATCACCATGGCCGACCTCTGCCGTGCCGAGGGCCTGATGTTGGTACTGGACCAGATGGTCCACTACGCCCACTGGATCACCCCCAAGGTGGTGCCGAAGGTGTTCGACACCCGGTTCTACATCGCCCGCGCGCCAGACGATCAGGTGGCCCTGCATGATGGCGAGGAATCCACCGATTCCGAATGGCTGCGTCCGGCGGCGGCCCTGGCGGATGCCGATATGGGCAAGCGCACGGTGGTCTTTCCCACCCGAATGAACCTGTTGAAGCTTGCGCGCTTCGAGACCGTCGATGCGGCCCTGGCGGCGACCCGCGCGGCCCAAATCGTCACCGTGCAGCCGGAGATCACCTCCCATCCCCAGGGGCGGGCCCTGCGCATTCCGGCGGAGGCCGGCTACGATGGCCACCTGTTCCTGGTCTCGGAGCAGGGCGCCGTGGTCACCGACGTGACGCCGGTGGACTAGCTTCCCAGGGCGGCGCGGATCAGCGGCATCCTATCGTTGCCGAAGTACATATCATCGCCGTCGACGAAGAAGGTCGGCGTGCCGAAACCGCCGCGCCGGGCCAACTCCTCGGTGTTCCCGCGCAACGCCGCCTTGACCTCGTCGGCGGCCATGGCGGCGGCCATCTCGGCCGGATCCAGCTCGGCGGTGCGGGCGACATCGGCCAGCACCTCGTCCTGGCTGATGTCCCGATCCTCGCCCCAATAGGCCTCGAACGCCGCCCGGGCATAAGGCACCAGCCGGCCGTGCGGTTCGGCGGCGATGCAGCCGCGCATGGCCCTGACGCTGTTGACCGGGAAGACGCTGGTCGGCCAGGTGATATGGATGCCGGTGTATCGGGCCCAGTCCTGCAGATCCTTGTGCATATAGCGCTGCTTGGCCGGAACCGGATGTTCGCGGCTGTGATAGACGCTGGGATTGACGGTGTTGAACAGGCCGCCGACCAGGATCGGCCGCCAGCCGATCTCCACCCCGAGCTCCGCCGCCAGGGGCTGGATGTTGTGGAAGCCCAGATAGGTCCACGGGCTGGAGCAATCGAAAAAGCATTCCAATCGGGGCATCGCCGACGTCCTCGTACCGTTTGATACACGCGAATGCCGGTGATGTTACCCGAAATCCGGGCGGCGGACAGGCCGGCCGGGTCGTCCGATCCCCTCAGGCGGCGCGCACCTCGGCCAGGTAGCGGTCGACCTCGTCCTTCAGGACCCCGGCCTGCTGGGACAATTCGCCGGTCGCCCCCAGCATTTCCGTCGCCGCCTGCCCGGTGTCGCCGGCGCCGCGGTTGACCTCGCCGATCTTGTCGCTGACGCTCTCGGTGCCCTGGGCCGCTTCCTGCATGTTTTGGCTGATCTCGTTCGTCGCCGCGCCCTGTTCCTCGACGGCGGCGGCGATCGAGGCGCCGATTTCGCTGATCCGGTTGATGGTCTCGCTGATCCCCTCGATCGCCATGACGGCGTTGCCGGTGGCGTCCTGGATGGCGTTGATCTGACCGCCGATTTCGTCGGTGGCCTTGGCCGTCTGGGTGGCCAGGTTCTTGACTTCCGAGGCCACCACGGCGAAGCCCTTGCCGGCCTCGCCGGCCCGGGCCGCCTCGATGGTGGCGTTCAGGGCGAGCAGGTTGGTTTGCCCGGCGATGTCGTTGATCAGGTCGACCACCTCGCCGATCCGTTGCGAAGCCTCGGCCAGGCCGCGCACCTGTTGCATCGCCTGGCGTGCCTCGTCCACCGCGCCGCCGGATATCTGGCTGGAATCGCCAACCTGCCGGGAGATCTCACGCACCGAGGAGGTCAATTCCTCGCCTGCCGCCGCCGCCGTCTGCACATTGCCGCTGGCCTGTTGCGCGGCTGTCGATACCGCCGTCGAGTTCCGCGTCGTCTGATCGGCGGTGCCGGTCATGGCCTCGGCCGACCGGGTCATGGCGGCGGCGGAGCTGTTGATCGTCTCGACGACGCCCATGATGCTCCGTTCCAGGCCGTCGGCCATGTCCAGGCGGGCCTGTCGCTGCTGTTCCGCCGTCCGTCGTTCCTGTTCGGCCTTTTCGCCTTCCAGCCGGGCCATGGCGATGGCGTTTTCCCTGAACACCTCGACCGTCTGGGCCATGGCGCCGACTTCATCGCGCCGCTGGGCGTGGGGGATCTCGACCTCGTTCTCGCCGTCGGCCAGTTGCCGCATCACTTGGCCCAGGGCGCCAAGGGGCCTTGCCACCCGGGCCTGACCGACCCAGAGGAATCCGGCGATCGCGGCCAGCATGAAGATCGCCACCGCGGCGGCGCTCCGCAGCGCCACCATGCGCTGTTCGGCGACCTGCCGATCGACGCCAGCGGCGCTGGCTTGCAGGGCGGCGTCGAGCCGCCGGTCGAGCACGGCCAGGGCCTGCAGGGCCGGCCCGTCATCGATCTTGACCACCTTGTCCACCTGCTTCGGCGTGGCGCCGGCCTCGACCATCTTTTGCGCCGTGCCCAGCGCCGTTGCATACTTGCCGAAGACGGCGCCGATGGCGGTCAGGGCCGCCTCTTCCTCCGGCGAGATACCCAGATCGCGATACCGGGCCATCGCCGATTGCAGGTCCTTCAGCTTGCCGCGGACCTTGGCGATCCGCGGCGCATCGCCGCGCAGCATGTAGTTCTTGAACTGGTGAATGACCCCGCCATAGCCGATGGCGTGGCGCAGGCCGCCCAGAATGGCCATCTTGCGGCCCGGCCCCTGCTCGTAACTCTGCCAGGTGGCCCGCACCTGCTCGGCACTGCCCAGGGTCAGATATGTGGCGCCGGCAAAAATCAGACCGGCGATCACCAGGATCGCGGCGATGGCCAGATTCAGGCGTTTGATGGTTGGCTGCAACATGCTTGATGTCCCTCCAAGCGTTTCAGAAACGCGCGTCCCAGCGTCTCGTTACGCCATTGCCCACCGTCCCCGGGCATGACCCGTCTTCGTAACGAGATCTCGAAGAGGTGCGATGTCTGGTGTTGCCCGACAACCGCCGCTTGAGACGCCGGTAGTATCCGCAAGGAGGGCTTAAGATTCTCTTATGCCAAATAGGCTATTGGTTTATAAGACTTATTCCAAAGCGCATATAAAACCACCCGATGGCCTGCGCCTGAAAATGCGCTAGTGGATGATCCGCTCGCTGTTGAGATGCCGGTAGCGCGACGGCGTCACCAGGCGGGCCGAGGCGATGCGCACCGAATGCAGCGGTCCGTCCAGGTTCCGTTCCCAGAATTGCAGGAACTTGCTGAGCCGCGGGAAGTCCGGCGCCTTGTCGTACTCTTGCCACAGATAGGATTGCAGAAGATCGGGCCAATCCGGCAGCCGGTAGATGATTTCCGCCGTGGTCAACCGATAACCATTGAGCTGCCTGTGCAAATTGGCCACCGTGAGCCTCCTGAATCAATCTCCGCGACAGCTTTTCGAGCCCATGGATGATAGCGCGAAAATCCTTAACGAAATATTGAAAACTTAAAGATTCCAACACTTTAGCACTCGTCAGGCGAGGCGGCTAACAGCCGGGCCGGGCAAATGGGCAAAGAATCCCTTGATCGCGGGCGCCGGGCGTCATAAATCATTGGCACTCACGTGCGTCGAGTGCTAGCAGCGCTGGGGCGCACGCTCGAAAACCATATCTGAAATATCCAGAAGCTGTGGGGACTCCATGAAGTTTCGTCCGCTGAACGACCGCGTCGTTGTCAAACGCGTGGATGAGGAAGAGAAGACCGCCGGTGGCATCATCATTCCCGATACCGCCCAGGAAAAACCGATGCAGGGCCTGGTGATGGCCGTCGGGCCCGGTGCCCGAGACGAGAAGGGCGCGCGCGTGCCGTCGGCCCTGAAGCAGGGCGACCAGGTGTTGTTCGGCAAATGGTCGGGCACCGAGGTTCGCCTGGACGGCGAGGACCTGCTGATCATGAACGAGACCGACATCATGGCGGTCATCGAGGATCAGCCGGTCGCCAAGAAGAAGTCCAGCAAATCCAAGAAAGCCGCCTGATCATCAGGTGATCCGGCTAGAGGCATAAGGAGGGCAGACCGAAATGGCTGCAAAGGAAGTAAAATTCGATACCGAGGCCCGCGATCGGATGCTGCATGGCGTCGATATAATGGCCAATGCGGTCAAGGTGACCCTGGGTCCGAAGGGCCGCAACGTGGTGCTGGACAAATCGTTCGGCGCCCCGCGGATCACCAAGGACGGCGTCAGCGTCGCCAAGGAGATCGAACTTGCCGACAAGTTCGAGAACATGGGCGCGCAGATGCTGCGGGAAGTCGCCTCGCGGACCAGTGACGAGGCCGGCGACGGCACCACCACCGCCACCTTGCTGGCCCAGGCGGTGGTGCGCGAGGGCTGCAAGTCGGTGGCCGCCGGCATGAACCCGATGGATCTGAAGCGCGGCATCGACACCGCCGTGGCGGCCGTGATCGTCGAGTTGGAGAAGCGCTCCAAGCGGATCTCCGGCCATCATGAAATCGCCCAGGTCGGCGCCATTTCGGCCAACGGTGAAACCGAAATCGGCCAGATGATCGCCCAGGCCATGGAAAAGGTCGGCAACGAGGGCGTGATCACGGTGGAGGAGGCGAAAAGCCTGGCCACCGAATTGGAGGTGGTCGAAGGCATGCAGTTCGACCGCGGCTACCTCTCACCGTACTTCATCACCAACGCCGACAAGATGGTGGCGGAGATGGACGACCCTTACATCCTGCTGCACGAGGCCAAGCTGTCGAACCTGCAGGCCCTGCTGCCGTTGCTGGAACGGGTCGTGCAATCAAGCCGGCCGCTGCTGATCATCGCCGAGGACGTCGAGGGCGAGGCCCTGGCCACCCTGGTGGTCAACAAGCTGCGTGGCGGCCTGAAGGTCGCGGCCGTCAAGGCGCCGGGCTTCGGCGATCGCCGCAAGGCGATGCTCGAGGACATCGCCATCCTGACCGGCGGTCAGGTGGTCTCGGAAGATCTTGGCATCAAGCTGGAGAACGTCGACCTGGCGATGCTGGGCACCGCCAAGCGGGTCTCGATGACCAAGGAAGATACCACGATCGTCAGCGGTGCCGGCAAGAAGGCCGACATCAACGCCCGCTGTGGCCAGATCCGGGCGCAGGTCGAGGACACCACCTCGGAGTATGACCGCGAGAAGCTGCAGGAGCGGCTGGCCAAGCTGGCGGGCGGCGTCGCGGTGATCAAGGTTGGTGGCGCCACCGAGGTCGAGGTGAAGGAGCGCAAGGACCGCGTCGACGACGCCCTCAGCGCCACCCGCGCCGCGGTCGAGGAAGGCATCGTGCCGGGCGGCGGCGTCGCCCTGCTGAATGCCACTGGCGTGCTCGACAAGCTGAAGGTCAAGGACCACGACCAGCAGGCCGGTATCGACATCGTGCGCCGGGCCTTGCAGATGCCGGTGCGGCAGATCGCCGAAAACGCCGGCTTCGACGGTGCCGTGGTCGCTTCCAAGATCCTGGAGAACAAGGAGCAGAACTGGGGCTTCGACGCCCAGACCGAGGAATACGGTGATCTGGTCAAGGCCGGCATCATCGATCCCACCAAGGTGGTGCGCACCGCCTTGCAGGATGCCTCCTCGATCGCCGGTCTGCTGATCACCACCGAAGCCATGGTGGCCGAAAAGCCCGAGAAGAAGGGCGCCGCCCCGGCGATGCCCGACATGGGCGGCATGGGTGGCATGGGCGGCATGGGTGGCATGGACTTCTAGGCCGCCGGCCGACCTACCTGAATGCGAGGGGCCGCGCCATGGGCGCGGCCCCTTTTCTCTGCGCGGTTTAGGCGGCCGGCAGGCGGTCGCGGTCGTGGGGCAGGGTCAGGTCCAGGGCCGGTCCCTTGGGCACGATGGCGAAGGGATTGATCGACCGGTGAGAGCCGTAATAGTGCTGCTTGGTGCGCGGCAGATCGACGGTCTCGGCGATGCCCGGCCACTGATACAGCTCGCGCAGATAGTTCGACAGGTTGGGATAATCCTCGATCCGCTGCCGGTTGCACTTGAAATGGCCGACATAGACGGAATCGAACCGCACCAGGGTGGGGAACAGCCGCCAATCGGCCTCGGTGATGCGCGGTCCGGTCAGATAGCGTTGTTGGGCGAGCCGTGCCTCGACCTCGTCCAGGGCCGCGAACAGGGCATCGAAGGCCGCTTCGTAGGCCGCCTGGGTGGTGGCGAAGCCGCATTTGTAGACGCCGTTGTTGATGTTCTCGTAGACCAGTTCGTTGACGGCGTCGATCTCGGCCCGCAGTTCCGCCGGGTACAGATCGGCCACCTCGTTGTCGGCGAAGGCGTCGAAGGCGCCGTTCAGCATGCGGATGATCTCGGCCGATTCATTGTTGACGATGGTCTCCCGCTCGCGATCCCACAGCACCGGCACCGAGCAGCGGCCGGAATAGTCCGGTGCCGCCTTGGCGTAGACCTGGTGATTGAATTCGGCGCCCGTCACGGGATCGCCGCCGGGGCCGAACTCCCAGCCGTTGTCCAGCATCAGCGGCTCGACGAAGGCGACCGAGATGGCGTCCTGCAAACCCTTCAGGGCACGGAAGATCAAGGTCCGGTGGGCCCAGGGACAGGCATGGGCGACGATCAGGTGATAGCGGCCGGCGGCGGCCGGGAACGGCGCGCCGGCGTCATCGCCGACCCGGTCGCGGAATGCCGTCGTGGCCCGCAGGTAACGGCCCGAACGGTTGCGTTTCTCGAAATCTTCCTGCTGCCAGGTGCCGTCCACCATCACGCCCATGCCGGCGATCTCCCCTTTTGCGAAGGGGCCGGCTTTACGGCCCCCGTGTTGACCATCTAATGGTCGCCGCCAAGATGGACTAGGCGGCGAAGCGGAACAATATTATCCGCCACGGGAAACAATGATCTGGTATTGATGCGCCGGAAACGGGCAATGAACCTCCCGCACCGGGGATGACGTCTGGCATGGAACATCTGGGCGAGATGGCGGTGTTCGCCAAGGTGGTGGAGCACCGCAGCTTTACGGCGGCGGCCGGCAGCCTTGGCATGTCGAAGTCGGCGGTGTCGAAACAGGTCAGCCGCCTGGAGGACCGCTTGGGCGCCCGGCTGCTGAACCGCACGACGCGAAAACTCTCGCTGACCGAGGTCGGCGAGGCATTCTACGAACGCTGCGCCCGCATCGTCGAGGAGGCGGCGGCGGCCGAGGAGGAGGTCGGCAACCTGGCGGCGGCGCCGCGCGGCCGGCTGCGGGTCAACGCCTCGATGACCTTCGGGACCATGCATCTGGGTCCGGCGATCGCCGATTTTCTCGACAGCTACCCGGAGATCGAAATCGACATGGTGCTCGATGACCGCTTCACCGATCTGGTCGAGGAAGGCTTCGATGTCGCCGTGCGGATCGCCTCGCTGACCGATTCGTCACTGATCGCCCGCCGCATCGCGCCCTCGCGCGCGGTGATCTGCGCCGCGCCCGGTTATCTGGAGCGGCATGGTCGGCCGGAGCGGCCGGAAGATCTGCGCCGGCACAACTGCTTTGGCTATCTGTACCGGGCGTCCGGCCCGGAATGGACCCTGGAGGGGCCCGACGGTCCGATGGCGGTGCCGGTGCGCGGTAACCTGCGCGCCAACAACGGTGAAGTCCTGCGCGAAATGGCGGTGGCCGGGGCCGGCATCGTCGCCTCGCCCAGTTTCATCGTCGGCGATGCCCTGCGCGAGGGCCGGTTGGTCGAACTGCTGACGGAATACGTGCCGCAAACCCACGCCATTTATGCGGTCTATCCCCATCGGCGCCACTTGATGCCGAAAGTCCGGGCCTTCGTCGACTTCCTGGTCGAGCGTTTCGGCCCCGAGCCCTATTGGGACGCCTAGGGCACCAGTAGATGGAGCTCGTTGTCGTCGACTACGCCCTGCTGGCCGCGATCACCCTGTTCGCCGCCCTGACCCAGGCGGCGACCGGCTTCGGCTTCGCGATCATCGCCCTGCCGCTGTTCCTGGCGGTGACCGGCTCCCTGGGCGCCGTCGTGCTGACCATCATCCTCAACCTGATCGTCTCGCTGGTGCTGCTGCGGCGGCTGTGGCGGCAGGCGCCGCGCGGTGAATTGAGCCGGCTGGCGCTCGGCAGTCTGGTCGGGTTCCCGATCGGGCTGTACGCCTTCCTGCATGCCAGCCTGGACGCGGTGCGGCTGGCGGTCGGCCTGATCATCCTCGGCTTCGCCCTGTGGCTGTTGCTGTTGCAGCGGCGGCTACGGCGGCCGGGCCATGGCTTTCGCGGCGGTCGTGGGGTCGATCTGGCGGTCGGCCTTGTCTCGGGTACCCTGGCGACATCGCTCGCCATGCCCGGGCCGCCGGTGATGCTGTATCTCTCGGCCGCCGGCATGGAGAAGATGGCGCTCAGGGCCTGCACCCTGTGCCTGTTCACCCTGTCCTACGCCGCCGCCCTGGCGATGCAGGCCGGTGCCGTGGCTATCGCCGACGAGGTCTGGCTGGCCGCCCTGGTCACCGGGCCGCTGGCCGTCCTGGGCGCGCTGCTCGGGGATCGGATGGCGCCGCTGCTGGACGAGCGGCTGTTCCGCGGCATCGTCCTGGCCATCCTGATCGCCACCGGCGCCTACACTACCTATGCCGCCGTGACGGCCTGATACCAAGGCGCAAAAAGCATGGCGTGTCCCAAGCATCCTTCGAGACGGGCCTGCGGCCCTCCTCAGGATGAGGAAAGCTCTATAATTTCAATGGCTTAACCTCATGCTGAGGAGGGCGCGAAGCGCCCGTCTCGAAGCATGTCTATGGGTCAATCGCTATCAGTCGCCGGCGCCCAGCTTCTGGCGTTTGACCTTGATGCCGTGGGCCTCGCGGTCCCAGGTGTCGGTAGTGATGCCGTCCTCGCGCAGCAGGTTCTTCTGGATCTTCTGGGTCGGCGTCTTCGGCAGGTCGTTCATCACCCGGATGTAGCGGGGCAGCATGAAATGGGCCATGCGCGGTTCCAGGAAATGGAACAGCTCCCTCGGGTCGACCTGGTGCTCCGGGGCGGCCGAGACCACCACCATGACCTCGTCCTCGTTGAATTCGCTGGGCACTGGAATGGCCGCCGCCTCGGCCACCGCGGCATGGGCGGTCACCTCCGATTCCACCTCGAAGGAGGAGATGTTCTCGCCGCGCCGGCGGATCGCGTCCTTGATCCGGTCGACGAAATAGAAATTGCCCTGGGCGTCGTAGCGGAAGGCGTCGCCGGTATGGAACCAGCCGTTGCGCCAGGCCTCGGCCGTGGCCTCGGGGTTCTTGTAGTAGCCGTGGTTCATCGACCAGGGCCGGTCGACGCGGACGATCAGTTCGCCGACCTCGCCCGGCGCCACCTCGCAGTCGTTTTCGTCCACCACCCGAACCTCGACGCCCGGGCGCGGGCTGCCGCAGGTGCCCAGTGCCTTGGGGTTGACGCCGGAGACGATGGGCGAGGAAATCTCCGTCATGTTGAAGGCGGTGCGCATCTCGAAGCCATAGCGTTCGGCCACCGCCAGGGAATCCTCGTTCCAGGGAACGGTGACGACGCAGCGCAGGGTGTGGTCCTTGTCGTGGTTGGAGGGCGGTTGCTTCAACAGGAACGGCGTCATGGCGCCGACGAAACAGGTGGCGGTAACGCCGTGTTGGCGGATGGTCGGCCAGAAGGTCTCGGTGCTGAAGCTGTCGACGATCAGGCAGGAGCCGCCATTGGCCGCCGTCAGCATCACGAACAGCGTGCCGCCGACGTGGAACAGCGGCAGATTGACCAGGATGCGGTCGTTTTCACCCAGATAGTCGTTGGCCTCGACCCCCATGGCGTAGGTCTGGATGTAGGACGACAGCACCGCCTTTGACGGCCCCGTCGTGCCCGAGGTGAAGATGATGTACATGGTGTCCCAGGGCTCGACCGGCGCCTCGATCTCGATGGCGTCGTCGGCCGCCAGCAGGCTGTCGGCGTCGTGCGCCGCCAATCGGTCCAGGTCGGCCTGGCCGTTGGTGACGATGACGTCGGCCAGGGCGCCGGTATCGATCTCGTTCAGGCGCGGCGCCAGTTCGGCGTGGCAGACCATCAGTTTCGCGTCCGACAGCTGCACCACGTGCTGCAGCAAATTCCCCTTGTAGGCGGTGTTCACCGGCACATAGACCGCGCCCAGATAGTTCAGCCCGAACCAGGTCAGGATCGCCTCGCGGCCGTTGGGCTGCCAGGACAGCACGTGTTCGCCGCGCCTCACCCCCAGGGCCCGCAGTCCCCCGGCGGCCCGCCGGGTCAGGTGCAGGGTCTCGGCCCAACTCCAACTCTCGCCGCTTTCGAAAATCAGGGCGGTGTCGTCCGGTTTGCGGCCGGCCCATTTCTCCAGCAGCGCGCCCAGAACGCAATCCCCGGGCGCCGGCATCCGTGGGTCGTAGACCATTGTACTCCTCCTATCGGCGGCCATCTTCGACCGCTCTTATTCATGCCGCAAGGCATCGATCGGATTCAACCGCGCCGCCTTGCGGGCCGGGTAGAAACCGAAGAACACCCCGACCACGCCGGAGACCCCGACCGCCAGCAGCACCGAATTGCCCTGCACCAGCATCGGCCAGCCGGCGATGTCGGCCGAAACCTGAGCCCCGACCAGGCCGATGGCGATGCCGACGATGCCGCCGACCACCGCCAGGACCACCGCCTCGGTCAGGAACTGCGCCAGCACGTCGCGGCCGGAGGCGCCGACCGCCATGCGCAGGCCGATCTCCCGCGTCCGCTCGGTGACCGAGACCAGCATGATGTTCATGATACCGATGCCGCCGACGATCAGCGAGATGGAGGCCACGGCGGCCAGCAACAGCGACATGATGCGCGAGGACTCCTCGCGTTTCTGCAACAGTTCGGCCAGGTTGCGGACGCCGAAGTCGTCCTTGTCGCCGGGCCGGATGCGATGGCGCTGGCGCAACAATTCGGTGATCGCCACTTCGGCCTCTTCCAACTCGTCGCCGTTGCGCACCTTGACCACAATCATGCTGACCAGCCTGCCGCTGATCCGCCGGCCGCCGATCACCCGTTTCTTGGCGGTGCTCAGGGGTACGAAGATGACGTCGTCCTGATCCCGGCCCATCGGCGTCTCGCCCTTTTCCCGCAAGGTGCCGACGACCTTGAAGGGCACCCGCTTGATGCGGATGCTCTGGCCGACCGGATCGCCGTCGCCGAACAGTTTCTCCCGCACCGTGGCGCCCAGCAGCGCCACCTTGCCGGCGGCGCGCAGGTCCTCGGCCCGAATGCGGCGGCCGCCGTCGATCACCCATTCCCGAGCATCCAGGTTGTCCGGCGTAATGCCGTAGATCGTCGTCGACCAGTTCAGGTTGCCGTACACCACCTGGCCGCTGCCGCGCACCGACGGCGCGGCGTACAGTACGCTGGGGATGTCCGCGCGGATCGCCGCTGCGTCGTCCTCGGTCAGGGACAGCACGGTGCCCCGACCGAGGCGGGCGCCGCCGCTGGCGCCGGAGCCGGGCACGATGAACATCAGGTTGGCGCCCAGGCTCTTGATCACGTCCCGGACCCGGGATTCCGCCCCGGCGCCGACCGCCACCATGACGATCACGGCGGCGACGCCGATGATGATGCCCAGTGCCGTCAGCACGCTGCGCAGGACATTGGCGCGCAGGGCGTGGAAGGCGGCGCCGATGCAGTCGAGGGTGCTCATGCCGCCACCCCCGGATCGGGCAGCGCCGCCAGCAGGGCGGCGGCGTCTCGGCTGGCGGCAACCCCTTCGTCGGCCACCAGCCGGCCATCGTGGAAGCGCACCACCCGGCTGGCGAAGCTGGCCACGTCGGCGTCGTGGGTGACCACCAGGATGGTGTTGCCGGCGCGGTTCAGCTCCTGGAACAGGGCCATGATCTCCAGGCCGGTGCGGCTGTCCAGCGCCCCGGTCGGCTCGTCCGCCAGCAACAGCACCGGGCGGTTGACCAGGGCGCGGGCGATCGCCACCCGCTGCTGCTGGCCGCCCGACAGTTGCTTCGGCTGATGATCCATCCGGTCGGCCAGGCCGACGTCCCGCAAGACCTGTTCGGCCTTGGCCCGGCGTTGCTTGCGCGGCAGCCCGGCATAGACCAAGGGCAGTTCGACGTTGGCCAGGGCGCTGGTGCGGGCGAGTAGGTTGAAGGTCTGGAACACGAAGCCGATCTTGCGGTTGCGGCTGCGCGCCAGCTCCGCCGGCGACAGGGCGGCCACCGCCTCGCCGTCCAGCCAGTAATCGCCGGCCGTCGGCCGGTCCAGGCAGCCGATCAAGTGCATGAAGGTGGACTTGCCCGACCCCGACGGCCCCATGATGGCGACGAATTCGCCGGCCTCGATGTTCAGGGAAACATCGGCGACGGCATGCACCACCTGTCCGCCCAGGTGATAATCCTTGCACAGCCCTTCGCCGCGGATCAGAACCGTCACGTCAAAACCGGAAGCCCAGGAAACTGCGCTTGCCGCCATCCCCTCGTCGCTCGGCGGCGACGATCACGCCATCGCCCTCAGCCAGCTCGCCCTTGACGACCTCGGTGAAGTCGCCGTCGCTGGCGCCGACGCGTAGGACCACCGCCTTGGCCGCACCGTCCTCGTCGACCACCCAGACCCGGCCCGGCCGCACCGGATTGGCGTTGCGCTGGGCGACGATCTTGCGATAGGCCGCCAACTGCTCGGCGTTCAGGATGGTTGGGATCGATTGGCGGACCTGCTGGGCGACTTGGGCATAGGCCTCGCGCAACTCCTCGCGGCTGGCGCCGCCCGTGTACAGCCCACGCATCTTCTCGCGGGCCTGGTCGAAGAAGCCGCGAAGTCGCGCCTGCTGATCTTCGTTGAGTTTCAGGTTTTCGGTCAGGCTGGCGATGATCCGCTCCGACCGACCGGCATCGCGCCCGCCCCGGCCGGAACCCTTGTCCTGGGTGCCGGCGCCCTTGGGCACGAAGCGCAGGGCCCGGTTCGGCACCTTCAGGACGTCGTCCCGTTCCTGCACGGCGATCTCGACGTTGGCGGTCATGCCCGGCAACAGCAACCGCTCGGCGTTGTTGACCGCCACCACCACGGTATAGGTGACGACGTTCTGCACCACCTCCGGCGACAGGCGGATCTGGCTGACCTGGCCGGTAAAGCGGCGCTCGGGGTAGGAATCGACACTGAACCTCGTCCGTTGGCCGACCTGGATGCGGCCGATGTCGGCCTCGTCCACGTCGACTTCCACCTGCATGCGGCTCAGATCCTCGGCGATCACGAACAGCACCGGCGCCTGCAGGCTGGCCGCCACGGTTTGCCCGACGTCGACGTTGCGGGCGATCACCGTGCCCCGCACCGGCGAGCGGATGAAGGTGTGATCCAGATCAACCTGGGCTTGGTGCAGGGCGGCCTGGCGCTTCAGCACCTGGGCCTTGGCCGTGGTCCGTTCCGCCCGCGCCATGCGCATTTGCGCCCGGCTGGCGGCGACCGCCGATTGCTGGGCCGTGACGCTGGCCCGGGCGGCGGTCAGCCGGGCCCGGGCGCGCTGGAACTCGGCCCGCGCGTCGTCCACCGCGGCGCCGGAGATCACCTTGCGGGCGAACAGCGCCTTTTTGCGGGCGTGCTCGCGCTCGGCCTCGGCCAGGGTGGCCTCGGCCTCGTCCACCTGCGCCCGGGTCGAGGCCAGGCGGGCCTCGGCGTTGCCGCGGTCGGCGTCGGCCCGATCGATGGCGGCGCGGCGCAGATCGACGGTGGCCTCGGCGATCGCCAGTTCGGCCTCGGCCTGGTGCAGCCTGGCCTCGAAACTCTCCGGCGAGATGCGGGCGATCAGTTGCTCGGCCGTCACCCGGTCGTTGTAATCGGCCGACAGGGACTGCACCTGACCGGAAATCTGCGAACCGACCTGCACCGTGGTCACCGCGCCGAGGGAGCCCGAGGCGGCGACGAAGCTGACCAGGCGGCCCCGCTCCACCGCCGCCGTGCGGAACGCCGGCGCCGTGGCGTTGCCGTCCATGCGGGCGGCCAGGACGAAGGTGACCAGCAGGGCGAGGACGATCACCCCGGCCGCGGCCGAGCGGCGCAGGGTCCGTTGCCCGATCGATCTGGGCAGTCGAAATCGCCGGCTCACCATGCCGCCATGATGGGGAAAAACCCGCCGTTGGGCAATTCCCTGCCATACACGCCCTTCACCAACGGCGGCGGCTCTGGCACATTGGCCCGGCTTCGGATCGGCGCGGCACGGGAGGAGTGGAGATGTCCTTGACCATGAACAGATCGGAACGCGAGGCGTTCCTGGCGGAAGTCCGGGTGGCCATGTTGTGCCTGACCGAAGCCGGGCGCGGGCCGCTGGTGGCGCCGGTCTGGTACGACTACCGACCGGGCGGCGACCTTTGGTTCCTGACCCAGAGCACCTCGCGCAAGGGCCGGCTGATCGCCCCCGGGGGGCGACTGACGCTGGCGGTGCAAATCGATGCGCCGCCCTACCAATACGTCAGCGTCGAGGGGCCGGTGATTGCGGTGGAACCCTATGACCTGGACGCCGATCTGCTGCCAATGGCGCAGCGCTACCTGGGCGGTCAGGGCGGCATCGATTATGTCGAGGGCAGCCGGCCGACCCACGATCCGGCCAAATCGGTCAAGGTGACGGTGCGGCCCGAACGCTGGCTGTCGGCCGACTACAAGAAACGCGCCTAGGGAAGTCGCCGCCTTACAGATCGGCGGTCGGGATCACCAGGTTTTCCGCCAGGTCGTCCAGCCGGGCCAGGCAGCTATCCAGGGTCCGGCCGCCCAGCGGCACGATGATCTGGTCGGCCCCGGCCTCGCGATAGGCCCTGGCCTCATCCGGATCGACCCGGCCACCGGTGGAACCGGCGGCGATGCTCAGTTCCGTCGGCTGGCGCTCTTCCGCCAGGCAGGCGGCGGCCAGATCGCCGACCGCCGTGGCCAGTTCCCCGGGCGGCAGGGCCGGCGCGAACCAGCCGTCGCCCAGGCGCGCCACCCGGCGCAGGGCGGCCTTGGTCCGGCCGCCGAAATACAACGGCGGATGCGGCTGCTGCACCGGCTTGGGGCCGCTGTAGCTGGGCGGCAGGGTATAGAACTCGCCCTGGTACTCCGGCACCTCCTCGGTCCACAACGCCTTCATCAGGCGTACGTAGTCATCGGTGCGGGCGCCGCGCCGCCCGGTCGGGGTGCCGAGCGCGGCAATCTCCTCCAGGCACCAGCCGACGCCGATGCCGTAGTCCAGCCGGCCGCCCGACAGCAGATCCACGTCGGCCGCCTGCTTGGCGGCGAACACCGGATTGCGCTGTGGCAGCACCGACACCCCGGTGGCCAGGCGGATGGTCGAGGTTTGGCCGGCGATGAAGCTGAGCGCGGTGAACGGCTCCAGGGGCAACTGGCTGGTATCGAAAGGGAAGCTGCCGTCGGCTGAATAGGGATAGGGCGAGGCGAGTTCGGGAAACAGCAGGATATGCTCGGCCAGCCAGATCGATTGGAAGCCGCGCTCCTCGGCCGATTTGGCGACCGTGCCGATGAACTCGGGCGCCGCCATCGGGCCGGAGGGGTAGAGTTGGATGCCGATCTTCATGGCCTGCCCTCAGCTCGCGAACAGGCGGTCGGCGACGAAGGGATTGGATTGCCGTTCCTGGCCGAAGGTGGACAGCGGGCCGTGGCCGGAGACGAAGGTGATGTCGTCGCCCAGCGGCCAGAGCTGCTCGCGGATCGACCGCAGCAGGGTGTCGTGATCGCCGCCCGGCAAATCGGTGCGGCCGATCGAACCCTGAAACAGCACATCGCCGACCAGGGCCACCTTGGCGGCGGCGTCGAAGAAGATCACGTGGCCGGGGGTGTGGCCGGGGCAGTGGCGCACGCCCATGGTTTCCTCGCCGAAGGAGACCTCGTCGCCATCCTGCAGCCAGCGCTGCGGCGTGAAGGCGCGGGCGTCGGCGAAACCGAAGCGGCTGCCCTGATCGGCCAGGCCGTCGACCAGGAAGCGGTCCTCCTCGTGCGGGCCCTCGATCGGCACCCCCAGCCGGTCGGCCAGTTCGGCGACGCCGCCGGCATGGTCGATGTGACCATGGGTGACCAGGATGCGGTCGACCTCGACGCCCTGTTCCTCGATCGCCTTGACGATGTGATCGACGTCGCCGCCGGGGTCGACCACCGCCCCCTTCATGGTCTTCTCGCACCAGATCAGGGTGCAGTTCTGGGCGAACGGGGTGACGGGAATGACCACTGCCTTCATCGCGAATGCCTCGGCGTCGATGGGGAGGAAACGTCAGCTCGCCAGCCGGCGCTGCGCCTGGCGCAGGATGTCGCGGTTGCCGCGATGCCAGGTGACGTTCAGGCTGTAACGGCGGATCCGCCAGCCCTCGTCGCTACGTACCAGATCGCAGTCGTAATAGCCACCGACCGTGTATTCGCCCTCGCCGCGGGCGCCGTCCAGGTAATGCACCGCCTGGATATAGGCGATCAGGGTCGCCCGGTCGCCGTCCACCTGGTGGGCGTGGTTGGCGGTCAGGTGCTGGGTGGCGTCCAGCCCCTCGATGGTGCCGCGCACCATGCCAAGCCATTTGTCCCGGCCCTTGACCACCTCGCGGCCGCCGAAACTGCGGAAATCGGCTTCCAGATCCTCTGCAAAGCAGCTCGCCAGCAGGTCCCAGTCACGGCGGTCGATGGCGGCGGCATAGCGGTGGATGACGGCGCTGATGTCGGCCCGGTCGAGCAAAAGCTGTACATTGGCGTCGGTCATCTCTTCCTCCCATTTCACGCCAGTCTATCAGGTGAGCGCCGCGGGGTGGCAAGCATGCTGCGCGGAACGGGTACGCGAGATCGATGCACCGCTGGACCTGCCGCGCGGCTTGATCTGACCGGCGCGCCCAACCGGCAACAGCGAACAACGGGGACACGAGCCTTTGTTCCCGTGCCGGGAAAAAGGTCATGTCCCCGATCTGCGTCAGCCGTTGCGACGCCGGCTAGTCCGGGCGTTTGACGCTGAAGATGTTCTCCGGGTTGATCACCGCGTAGTCCAGGTAGCCGAGGCGCGCCAGGGGGCGCAGCTTGGCCATGTCGACCATGCCGTCGCTGATCACCTCGTCGGCGATATGGATGCCGACCACCTGGCCGATCACCATGGTGTTGGGGTTATCGTCCCGGGTGGCGGGCAGGTCGATGGTCTGCAGGTGGGTGCATTCGAGCGCGATGGGCGAGGCCTTGACCCGGGGTGGCTTGACCTTCTCGCAGGGCGCGGCCGCCAGCCCGGCCTCGGCCATTTCATCGACGCTGGCCGGCACATGGGCCGAGGTGGCGTTCATCTGCTCAAGCAGGTCCTGGGTGCACATGTTGAAGACGAACTCGCCGGTGGCGGTGACGTTGGTCAGGGAATCCTTGAGCTCCCCGGTGCCGGTCTTGAAGCCGTTCGGGCAGTACATCACGCAGGGCGGCTCGCCGCAGAGCGAATTGAAGAAGCTGAAGGGTGCCAGGTTGATCACGCCTTCGCTGCTGATGGTGGAGATCCAACCGATCGGCCGGGGGATCACCAGGGCATTGTACACGGTGTGCTTGAAGGGTGGCGGCCGCATGCCGTCCTTGGGGTCGAAGAACATCTACATTAAGTCCTCTCGGCTACTCAAATGGGGTCCCAGGAATAGTATTCGCCGCTGCCCTCGAGATCGTAAAGGTCGTGGCGCAGGGCCGGCTCCAGGGTCTTGGCCAGGTCCTCCGGCGTCCAGCCGTCGGATTTGTGCAAGGTGCGGATCGGCCGTGGCTGGCTCATCAAATAGATCTCATTCGCCCGCACGCCGAAGATGTTGCCGCTGATCTTGGCCGCGGCGTCGCTGCACAGATAGGTGACCATGGGTGCGATATGGGCCGCCGTGGCGGTCTGCCGGAAGGTCTCGAAGGCCTTGGCCATCTCGTCCGAGGAGATCGGAATGGCCTCGATCATCCGGGTCCAGGCAAACGGCGATAGGGCGTTCGAGCGTACGTTGAAGCGGGCGCCTTCCATGGCGATCACCCGGGACAGGGCGACGATGCCCAGCTTGGCGGCGGCATAGTTGGCCTGGCCGGCGTTGCCGTTGAGGCCGGAGGTCGAGGTGAAATGCACGAAGGCGCCCGACTCCTGGGCCCGGAAATGATCCATCGCCGCCCGGCTGACGTTGAAGGTGCCGTTCAGGTGCACGTCCATCACCGCCTGCCATTGCTCCACTGACATCTTGTGGAAGAACGAATCCCGCAGGATGCCGGCGACGTTGACGACGGCGTCGAGTTGACCGAACTGGTCGACCGCCGTCTGCGCCATGGCCTGGGCATTCGACCATTCGGCGACGCTGCCGGTATCGGCCGCCGCCTCGCCGCCGGCGGCCTGGATCTCCGCCACCACCTCGTTGGCCGGCGCCGGGTCGGCGCCCTCGCCCAGCAGACTGGCGCCCAGGTCGTTGACCACCACCTTGGCGCCCGAAGCCGCCAGGTTCAGGGCCACTTCGCGGCCAATGCCCCGGGCACCGCCGGTCACCAGGGCAACCTTGCCATCCATCAGGCCCATAATGCGTCCTCCTCTCGCGAATTCGCGGATGTCCTTTGCATCGACGCTAGCGGCTAGCAGACATTCGGTAAAGTCCGGCACTGGCGGCGCAGGTGGCGAGGTGCTATAGGAGGCGCGCGCGAAAACGAGGGACCAACGATGCCCCAACTCGATTGGCAACGACGACGACGATGCCCGCGACGCCGCCCCGGCGCCGCCGCCCGTTGCCAATTCGCGCGCAAAACCAGCTAGAGCCAACCCAGCCGCGAAGCTCCGGGCCCCGGCGCCAAGACGCCGACCTTTGCCTGGAGAACGCCATGTACGACCTGCTGCCCGAGCGGCCCATCGACGCCGCCGAAATCGAACAGCTGCTGGACTTGACCTTTGGACCGGCGCGGCACCGCAAGACCGCCCAGCACCTGCGCCACGGCCGGGCGCCGCTGCCCGGGTTGTCGTTCGTGCTGCGGGACGGGGATCTGCTGGCCGCCAGCATCCGCCATTGGCCGCTGAGCCTGGCGAATGACCAACCGGCCCTGCTGCTGGGGCCGCTGGCCGTGCGGCCCGATCATCGCGGCCGGGGCTGCGGCGGAGCGCTGATCCGGCATGGCCTGGCGGCGGCGGGCGCGGCCGGCCACGGCGCGGTGCTGCTGATCGGCGATGCCGGCTATTACGGCCGGTTCGGCTTCAGCGCCGATCTGACCGCCGGGCTGTCGTTGCCCGGCCCGGTCGCCGCAAGCCGTTTCCTGGGCCTGGAACTGACGCCGGGCATCCTGGCCGGCGCCAGCGGCCCGGTCGGCCCAGCGAGGTGCCTTCGCGCGGCGTGACGGATAGAGCGCTGTTCAGCGGCCTTCGCGGTACCAGGCCAGCATGGTGACGCCCAGGAACAGCGCCAGGACCAGCAGGGCCGGCAGCAGCGGCGTGCGCTCGACACCCGTAACCGTGTAGTCGCCGTTGGCCCGCAAGCCCAGCCAGCCCCGGCCGCGAGCCATGCGATCGGCCTTGACCCGGCGGATATCGGGCATGCCGTCGGCCAGCCAGTAGGCGCCGCCGCCAGTCAGTTTCAACAGCGGCCGCAACGGCGCGTCCGAGGCCCGCATGTCGGCGTATTCCCGCGGATTGATGTCGCCGACGGCGGCGACGGCCCGGCGGTCGTCGTCGGCCAGCCGGTACAGCCCCGGCTCCTCGACCGCCAGTTCGCCCGTTTCGGTGCCGCGGCCGTTGTCGGTCAGCCCGACTTCGGTGGTTTCGCCAGACGGCAGGGTGACCTTCACCGGCTTGCCATTGGCCGACAGGCTGCGGCGCTGGATGCTCAGCCGATTGCCGATGCCCCGGGCGCGCAGATCGTCTTCCTCCAGGTCCGGCTCCTTCATCAGCCAGTGGGCGATCCGGCGCAACATTTCGGCCTGCGGCCCGCCACCTTCGAAGCCTCGGGTCCACAGCCAGGCATGGTCCGACAGCAATTGCGCCACCCGGCCTTCGCCGACCCGGTCCAGGATCAGCAGCGGCCGTTCGCCGGCGCCCCGCATCAGGGTGTCGCCGCGGGTCTCGCGCACGTCGATCAGGCGGAACCAGCGACCCCATTCGGGCTGTCCGCCGGCCGCGCCGAGGCCCGGCAGTTCGGCGGTCACCGGATGGCGCCGGCCCTTCCGGGTGGCGATGGGACGATAGCCGACGGCCAACAGATCGCCGGTCGGCCGGCTGGGCAGCACCTCGGCCAACGGCGTGCGGAACAGGCTCAACGGCGTCGCGAAGGCCGGCCCGGCGGCGGTCAGCACCGCCCCGCCCTCGCGCACGTAGTCGGCGACATTGCGCAGGTAGACGTCCGGCAGCACGCCGCGCCGGCGATAGCGGTCGAAGATGATCAGGTCGAAATCGGCCAGCTTGACCTGAAACAATTCCCGGGTCGGGAACGAGATCAGCGATAGTTCCTCGATCGGCGTGCCGTCCTGTTTGTGGGGCGGACGCAGGATGGTGAAATGCACCAGATCGACCGAGGGATCGGATTTCAGGATATTGCGCCAGGTGCGCTCGCCGGCATGCGGCTCGCCGGAGACCAGCAACACCCGCAGCCGCTCCCGCACGCCGTTGACGATCAGCACCGCCCGGTTGTTCTTCAGGGTCAGCTCGTCAGGACCGGCGTCGACCTCCATCTCAAGCACCGTGGCGCCGGCGTGGTGCAGCCGGAAGGGGATGCGCCGGGCCTTGCCGATGCCGACCCGGTGCTGCTCGACCGGCCCGCCGTCCTGGCGGATGCGCAGCGACGCCCGGGCGGCGTTGCCGGTGCTGTCCTCGACCATCACCGTCAGGGCCAACGGCTCGCCGACGATGCCGTAGCTGGGCGACTTCAGGACCACCAGCCGCCGGTCGCGCTCGTCGCGATCGCCCGACAGCAGCAGATGCACCGGCCCGCCCGGGTCGGCCTTGGCGGCGTCCTTGGGCAGATCGTGGACCTGGCCGTCGCTGATGATCACGGCGCCGGCCACCCGTCGGGCCGGCACGTCGTTGAAGGCCCGCCGCAAGGCGCCCATCAGATGGGTGCCGTCGGGCAGCAGCCGACCGCCGCCGGCGCCCCGGCCGGCCCGGATGACGCGCAGGTCCAGATCGGGCCGCTCGCGCAATTCCGCCTCGATCTGCCGCAGGGCGGCCTCGCTTCGTTGCCGCCTCTCGCCGATGCGCTGGCTGATCGATTGGTCGACCACCACCACGGCGACGTCGGTCAGCGGGCTGCGCTGCTCCCGCACCAGGGCCGGATTGACCAGGGCCGCCAGGCCGGCGGCCAGGGCCAGGGCTCGCCACCAGGTGCCGTCGGCCCGGCGCCATAGGGCGAAGGCCAGCAGGGCGGCGGCCGCCGCCGCCAGGACGGCGATCGCCGGCCAGGGCAGTAGCGGCGCGAAGGCGATGCGGGTGATCTCGCTCATCGCCTATTGACCCAGGCGTTCCAGGATCGCCGGTACATGCACCTGGTCGGACTTGTAGTTGCCGGTCAGGACGTACATCACCAGATTGACGCCAAAGCGAAAGGCCATCTCGCGCTGCCGTTCGCCGCCGGGAATGACCGCGGCGATCGGTCGCCGGTCGGCGTCCATGGCCCAGGCGGAGGCCCAGTCGTTGCTGCCGACGATCAGCGAGGAGACGCCGTCGTTGACGCCACCGGGCCGCAGTTCGACCCAGACCCGGCCGTCGGCGTAGCGGCCGGGAAAGGTCTGCATCAGGTAGAACGCCTTGGTCAGCACGTGATTGTGCGGCACCGGTACCAAGGGCGGGATATCAAGCCGCGACAGCAATCGGCGCAGGCGGTCGCCGGCGCCGCCGGCGGCGCCCAGGCGGCGGGCCAGGGCCGGTGTCGCCCGGCCGGCGTCGCGGCTGTCGAACACGATGGTGCCGCCGGTGCGCAGATAGTTCGATAGCCGGGCCAGGGCCTGGTCGGTCAGGGCCGGCTGGCTGGCGCTGATCGGCCAGTACAGCAAGGGGAAGAACACCAACTCGTCGCGCTCGACGTTGACCGCCAGCGGTTCGGCCGGCTCCACCGAGGTGCGGCGCTGCAGGACGTCGCTGAGGCCGAACAGGCCGGCCCGGCTCATGGCGTCGATCTCGCCATCACCGGTCAGCACATAGGCCAGGCGGGTATCCAGGGTGGCCGCCATGGCGAACTCATCGCTGCCCTGGCTCTGTCCGCGCGCCGCTTCCGGCAGCGCCGTCAAGACCGTCAGCAGGGCCAGGCCGGCGGCGCCGACGGTCGGGCGCAACAGGCCGCGCAGGGACAGCACCGCCGCCAGGTCGGCCAGCGCCAGCAGCAGCGCCAGGCCCAAAAGCCAGGGTTTCAGGTCGACCTCGCCGGGCTGGCGATAGTCGGCGGCGGCGACCGGCACCGGCAGGGTTCCGATCGGCCGCAATTCTCGCCAGCCCCGGGTCAGGTTCAGGGCCCGCCGCGCCGCCTCGCTGCCATAGTAGCCGGGCGGCGTGCGCGGCCCGGGGGCGGCCTGGTCGATGGCGTCGGCGGCGATCGGCCGCGCCGCCGGGCCCGGATCGCCCAACCGGCCGAAACCGTCCAGGGTGGCCAGCGGCGGCAGCAACTGGCCGCCGGCCTTGCCGGCGACGCCGCGCGACATCGCGGTCAGCCGCCGCAGCATGTCGACGAACAGCCCCGACAGCGGCAGGTTCGACCAATCGGTGTTGGCGGTGCTATGGAACAGCACCAGCCAGCCCTGGCCCCGGCGGGCGCCGGTCACCAGGGGCGTGCCGTCGGCCAGGCGGGCCCAGGTGCGATCGGCCAGATCCAGCGACGGCTGGGCCAGCACCTGGCGGCTGACCACCACCTCGTCGGGCACCGTCAGGCCATGGAAGGGGCCGTGTTCGGGAAACGCCGCCAGCCGGGCCGGGACCGACCAGGACAGCGCGCCGCCCAGGGCCCGTCCGCCCTGCCGCAGGGTCACCGGGATCAACGGATCGGCGCCCTGGGCCAGATGCGGACCGGCGAACCGGATCAGCATGCCGCCGTCGTCGACCCATTGCGTCAGCCGCTGATGCTGGGCCTTGGGCAGGCGGCCGATATCGGCCAGCACCATCACGGCCAGCGGCTGTTCCAAAAGCTCGTCGATCAGGCCCTTGCGCAACTCGGCATAGGGCGCCATGGCGCGATCGAGGTAGTACAGATTGGACAGCAGCGGTTGCGAACGTCCCTCGACCGCGCCGCCCGAAACCAGGCCGACCGGCCGTCGGCGCCAGCGTTCGTCCAGCAGCGCCAGTCCGCCGGCCGACGGCGCGCCGGCCAACTCCAGCCGCAGCACCCGGTTGCGCGAGTCGCCCGGCAGTTCGAGCGTCGCCTTGGCCTGGCCGCTGCCCGCCTCGAAGCGGGCCAGGCCGCGACCGAGTATGCGCCCGCGCTCGCCGATCGCCCGGGCCTCGGCCGTCGCCGGCGATTGCCGGTCGGCGCGCAGCACCGTTACCTCGAAACCGCTGCGGATCATGGCCGGCGGCAGCATCGCCATGGCCCGGTCCGGGCCCGCCGGTTGCAGAAGCTGCACCGGGCCCCGGGCGACCAGCGCCTCGGCCAGCGGGCCGGCCGCGCCGTCGTCGATGCCATCGCTCAACCAGACGATGCCGGGCCGCTCGTCCAGGCGCAGATCGTTCACCACCGCCGCCGCCGTGGCCCGGTCCACCGGCCAGGGTTTCGGCTGCCTGGCGCGGACCAGCGATCGCGCCCGGGCCACGTCCAACAGGCCGCTGGGCTGCAGGTTTTCGCCGCTGGCCGGCGCCGCCGTGCCCAGCACTATTACCGCCCGGTCCTGCCGTTCGGCCCGATCCAGCACCGCCATGGCGGCCCGCTGGCGCAGCTTCCAGGACGGCGCCGCCGCCCAGCCGTCGTCGACCACCAGCAGCACCGGGCCCTCGCCCGGCAACGCCCCGCCCGGCTGCCACAGCGGGTGCGCCAGGGCCAGCACCGCCAGGACGGCCAGCAACAGGCGCAACACGGTCAGCCACCAGGGCGTCGACGCCGGCGTCTCTTCCTCCTGGCGCAGGCCGCGCAGAATGCGCACCGGCGGGAAGGGAATGCGCCGTGGCATCGGCGGCGTCACCCGCAACAGCCACCAGATCAAGGGCAGCGCGGCCAGCGCCGCCAGCATCCAGGGCGCGGTCAGGGCGAGAGGGCCCAGGGACAGCAAGGCCTCAGCCCCCGATTTCGCCCAGGGCGCCGTACAGCGCCAGCAGGGCGGTCTGCGGCGGCCGGTCGGTGCGGTGCGCGGCGAAGCGCCAGCCGGCGTGACGGGTGATGTCGATCAGCGACTGGTGCCGGGCCGACATGCGGTCGTGATAGGCGGTGCGCAGGCTCTCCACCCGGCCGACGATGTAACGGCCCTCGGCCTCCAGGCCCTCGAACTCGGTGCGGCCCCGGAACGGCAAATCCTCCTCGGCCGGATCCAGCACCTGCAGCAGATGGCCCGGCACCCCCTGGCTGGCGAAGGCCTTGATGGTTGCCTCGATCTCCTCCAGCGGTGACAGGAAGTCACCGAACATCACCAGTTGGGCGTGTCGCGGCAGCCGGACCGGCGGCGGCAGGCTGCCGCCAGCCGGTTGATCGCTGGTCAACAGGGCGCCGATCCGGCCCAGGCTGGCACGACCGCCGGTAGCATTCTGATCGTGGCCCATCAGGCCGACATGTTCGCCGCCGCGCACCAGCAGGGAAGCCAGGGCGAGCAGCAGCAGGTTGGCGCGATCGAGCTTGCGTTCGATCTCGGGGCTGCTGGCATAGGCCATGGACGGCGAATGGTCCCGCCACAGCCAGACGCTCTGGGCCGCCTCCCATTCGTTTTCGCGCACGAAGACCTTTTGGCTCTTGGCCGACTGCCGCCAGTCGATGGCCTGGGCCGCGTCGCCCCCCTGATAGCGGCGGAACTGCCAGAAGGTCTCGCCGCTGCCGACCCGGCGACGGCCATGCACGCCCTGCACCACGGTCGATGCGACCCGCTCGGCGGCGACCAGCAGCGGCGGCAGGTCGGCCGCCAACTGTTCCGCCCGCTGGCGCACGCCGGTTTGGTTTTCCGTGGCGGGGCTCGCCATAAGCCAATTAGATCAGTGGTTCGGTAAGTCGGCCGATGACCTCGTCCAGGCCGACGCCGTCGGCCCGGGCAGCGAAGGTCAGGGCCATGCGATGGCGCAGCACCGGCCCGGCCAGGGCCAGCACATCGTCGATCGACGGCGACAGACGGCCATCCAGCAGGGCCCGCGCCCGCACCGCCAGCATCAGTGCCTGGCTGGCCCGGGGACCCGGCCCCCAGGCGACCTGTTCGGGTACGCCGGCGATGTCGCTGGTTTCCGGCCGGCCGTTGCGGACCAGGGTCAGGATCGCGTCGACCACGCTTTCGCCCACCGGGATGTGGCGGATCAGGCGCTGCGCGGCGATCAACTGCTCGCCGGTCATCACCGCCTCCAATTCCTGGCTCTCGATCCCGGTGGTGACGATCAGCATGCGCCGCTCCGCCTCCAGGTCCGGGTAGCCGATGTCGATCTGCAACAGGAACCGGTCCAACTGTGCCTCGGGCAGCGGATAGGTGCCCTCCTGTTCCAGCGGGTTCTGCGTCGCCAGGACGTGGAACGGACCGGGCAGGGGATGGTGCTGGCCGGCGATAGTGACGGAGTGTTCCTGCATCGCCTGCAACAGGGCCGATTGCGTGCGCGGGCTGGCCCGGTTGATCTCGTCGGCCATCAGCAGCTGACAGAAGATCGGCCCGGGAATGAAGCGGAACGACCGCCGTCCCGACTCGGTTTCCTCCAGCACCTCCGAGCCGAGGATATCCGCCGGCATCAGATCGGGGGTGAACTGCACCCGCTTGTCGTCAAGTCCCAATACGGTGCCGAGGGTTTCGACCAGCCGGGTCTTGGCCAGGCCCGGCACGCCGATCAACAGGGCGTGGCCGCCGGCCAGCAGGGTGATCAGGGTCTCGTCGATCACCTCTTCCTGGCCGAAGATGACGCGGCCGATCATGTTGCGCACGCGAGCGATCCGTTCGCCCGCCGCTTCGATTTCGCCGATCAATTGATCGTCGGCTTCGCTGACGGAATGCATGTTGTCCACTATATTGAATCACCCCAGGTTGGTCTGAAGCTTAAAGTAACGATTGCGCGAGCGGCTGACCAGTCGGCCGCGGGGCATTCTTTGGGATTGCGAAAACAGACGAACGGCATGACCAAACAGACCATCGATCCCGCCGCCATCGCGGCCCATCTGCCCAAGGGGCGGCGGCCGCCGGTGGAAAACTGGAATCCCGATTTCCAAGGCGATATCGATATGCGGATCGCCCGCGACGGCACCTGGTTCTATCTCGGCACGCCGATTGCCAGGAAACCGATGGTCAAGCTGTTCTCGTCGGTGCTGCGCCACGACGCCGACGACAAATTCTATCTGGTCACGCCGGTCGAGAAATTGGGCATCACCGTCGACGACGCGCCGTTCCTGGCGGTGGCGATGACGGCGCACGGCCGGGGCCGCGACCAGGTCCTGACCTTCCGCACCAACGTCGACGACGAGGTGATGGCCGGGCCGGAGCATCCGCTGCGGGTCAGCCTGAACCCGGCCAGCCAGGAGCCATCGCCCTATGTGCATGTCCGCGGCCGCCTCGAGGCGCTGATCGCCCGGGCCGTGTTCTATGACCTGGTCGAGCTGGCGGTCGAGGAGGAAGGTCGGGGCGAACGGTCGTTCGGGGTATGGAGCGCCGGCGAATTCTTCCCGATCGGCGATCCGGGCGAAAACTAGGAGAGCGGTGGTTGCGCCAGCGTATCGAACAGAAGTTGCGGCCGCAGGTCGATTCGCGGGCCCATGACGACATTCGGCCGCCGACCGGCGACCACGATCTCAACCCCTTCATGCTCGACTGGGTCGATCGGGAACAGCGCCTGACCCCGGCGGCGGTGCTGGTGCCGCTGGTCGAGCATGCTGCCGGCCTGACCGTGCTGTTGACCAAGCGCACCGACCATCTGCACCATCACGCCGGGCAGGTCAGCTTTCCCGGCGGCCGGGTCGAGGCAGGCGACGAGGACGTGATCGATACGGCGCTGCGGGAAACCGAGGAGGAGATCGGTCTGGAGCGGTCGTTCGTCAAAATTTCCGGCTATCTGGACGACTACGAAACCGGCACCGGTTTCCATATCACGCCGGTGGTCGGCTTCGTGCGCCCCGGTTTCGATTTGAAGGTCGATGATTTCGAGGTCGCCGAGGTGTTCGAGGTGCCTTTGGCGTTCCTGTTCGACCCGGCCAACCACCAGCGCCATGAGCGGGTCTGGAACGGCCGCAAGCGGGCGTATTACGCCATGCCGTACGATGGTTTCTACATCTGGGGCGCCACCGCCGGTATGCTGATGAACCTCTATCGCCGCGTTCATGACCTCCTCTAGCGCCGGATAGTGCCATGGTCCGCAAGCTCCTCTATCACCTGATCCCGTTCCTGCTGCCGTTCATCGCCTACGGCATCTATCTGTTCGCCACCCGCCGGGCCCGGGCCAAGGGCCAGGCCTTCGACGAGGCGCCGTGGTTCTGGCTGTTCGCGTCCGGCCTGGTCCTGTTCGCGGCCAGCCTGATCGTCGTGCGGCTGTTCACCGGCGACCCGCCCCATGGCCGCTATGTTCCGCCGCACCTCGAGGAGGGGCAGGTGGTCCCCGGTCGCGTCGACCGCTGATAGGCTGACGGGATGCAGGCGAGCGGCGATATCCCGGTGCAGGAATGGATGCGGGCGGCATCGACCATGGCGGTGTTTTCCGCCTTGCGGGCGGCCGGCGGCACCCCCCGCTTCGTCGGCGGCTGTATCCGCGACAGCCTGCTGGGCCGGCCGGTCAAGGATATCGACATCGCCGTCGATCAGTCACCCGAGGACAACCTGCGCCTGTTGGCGGCGGCGGGAATCCACACCCTGCCGATCGGTCTGGACCACGGCACCGTCCTGGCCGTGGTCGATCGCCAGCATTTCGAGATCACCACCCTGCGGGTCGATGTCGAGACCTTCGGCCGGCAGGCCAGGGTGGCCTTCACCGACGATTGGCGGGCCGATGCCGAACGCCGCGACCTCACCATCAACGCGCTTTACGCCGATCCCGACGGCACCCTCTACGATCCGGTCGGCGGCCGCGACGACCTGATGGCCGGGCGGGTGCGTTTCGTCGGCGATCCGGCCCGGCGGATCGAGGAAGACCGCCTGCGCATCCTGCGCTTTTTCCGCTTTCACGCCTGGTACGGTAAGGGTCCGGCCGACGCCGGGGCGTTGGCGGCCTGCACGGCGGCGGCGGCCGGTCTGGACGATCTCAGCGGCGAGCGCATCCGGGCCGAGCTGTTGCGCCTGCTGGCGGCGCCGGATCCGGCGCCCTGCCTGGAATTGATGGCGGAGGTGGGCGTGCTGGCGCGGATCCTGCCCGCCGGCTGGGCCATCGATCGCCTGGCCGGGCAGGAAGCCGATCCGTTGCGCCGGCTGGCGGCGTTGATGCTGGGCGATGAGGAGGACGCGCGGGCGCTGGCCCATCGCCTGCATTTCTCCCGAAAACAACGGGATCGACTGGGTTTCCTGCTGGCCCCGCCGGTCGATTTGACGGCGGTCGATGATCAGGAGTTGCGCCGCTTACTGTACCGATGGGGCGTCGAGCGGTTGGATGACCTGGCCCGCCTGCAAGGCGCGACGGCGCTGCTGCCGGTGATCGGGAAGGGGGCGCCGCCGCCGTTCCCCTTGTCCGGACGCGATGCCCTGGACCTCGGCGTCGAGCCCGGAACCAGGGTCGGCGATCTCCTCGCCGCGGTGGAGGCCTGGTGGATCGACCACGACTTCGCCGGCGGCCGCAAGGAACTGCTGGCCGAATTGCGGCGGCGCTGCGGCCCGGTTGAAGGAGACTGAAATGACCACGCCGCAACGGCCATTCGCCGACCCGCGAGTCGAGGCGGTGTTCGCCTCCTATCCGGCACCCGAGCGGCACGGCCTGCTGCGGTTGCGCGCGCTGATCTTCCAAGTCGCCGACCGTGCGAATGGTGTCGGCCCAATCCTGGAAGCGCTGCGATGGGGTCAACCCGCCTATCTGACGCCCGAAACCAAATCAGGCTCGACCATTCGCCTGGGGCTGCCGAAATCCGGCGGCTTCGCCATCTACACCCATTGCCGAACGACGATTCTCGCTGAATTCAGAGACCTATTCCCCGACGAGTTCAACTACGAAGGCAACCGGGCAATTCACTTCACGTCCGGTGGCGACCTGCCAATGCCCAAGCTGGTAATGCTGGTGCACCGGGCGCTGACCTATCACCAGAAACCCGCCCCGACGACGGCCTCTGCGTCATCGGTCCGGTGAACGACCGGGTCGCAGGTGGGGAGAACTGTTGATTGAATCGCAGCTGTGTTGCGGCTAGACGATCAAGTTGGCCACATAAGGTGGTTTGAAAGGAAATCGATATGCGATCCCGTTTCGCTTATCCGATTGAGCTACAGGCGGACGAAGACGGTCGCGTTGTTGCCCGTATGCGCGATCTTCCCGGCGCCGTGACGGATGGCGCGGACCGCTCCGAGGCGCTGCGGGAAGCGGCCGATGCCCTGGAAGAGGCGATCGCGGCCTGCATGGCGGGCCACGAGGATATTCCGCGACCCTCGCCGGCGCGTGGCCGTGCAATCGTCGTTCCCGGCACTCTGATCGCCGCCAAGGCCGCGTTGTACGAGGCCATGCGTGAGAAGGGCGTCGGTAATGTCGAACTGGGCCGGCGCCTCGGCGTGGCCGAAACCGAAATCCGCCGTTGCATCGATCCCCGGCACGCCACCAGGATCAGCCGTCTCGATGCCGCCCTGGCGGCCTTGGGGCGGCGCTTGATTGTCACGGTGGATGCGGCCTGAGTCTTTCGGCTCCTGTTAGCGTAAGGATCGCTACTCAGACGGTGTCGTTCCGGTCGTACAGCTTCAGGACGGCGATGCCGTCCAGTTCGGCGTGGCCCTTGCTGTTGAGGATGCGGAACAGGCTGGCCGCCTGGCTCGACATCGGCGTCGGCACCTTCAGCTCGCGGGCCAGGTCCTGCACCATGTCCAGATCCTTGAGGATCTGCCGGGCATAGCCGGCCGGCGCGAAGTCGCGGGCGATCATGCGCGGGAACATGGCCTGCAGCAGGTTGCTGCCGGCATGGCCGGCGGCCAGGGCCTCGGGGATCTTGCCGGCGTCGATGCCGCCGGCCTCGGCCAGGGCCAGGGCCTCGGCCAGGACGCAGAAATTGTTCAGCACCAGCACCTGGTTGATCATCTTGGTGACCTGGCCGGCGCCGCTCGGTCCCATGTGGCTGAACTGCGCCGCCAGGTCGGCCATCACCCCTTCGGCCCGGGCGATGTCGGCTGGGTCGCCGCCGGCCATGATCGCCAGGCTGCCGGCCTCGGCGGCCGGCGGGCCGCCGGAGACCGGGGCGTCGACCCAGGCCATGCCGGTGGCCTCGGCCAAGCGGCCGGCCATCTCGCGGCTGCGCCCGACGATGGTGGTGGAATGATCGACCAGCAGCCTGTCGGGCGTCGCCGCCTCGACCACGCCGCCGGGCCCGAACACCGCCGCTTCGACGGCATCGGTGGAGGTGACGCAGAGCAACACCAGATCGGAGGCGGCGGTCAGCTCGGCCGCCGTTGCCGCCGGGGCGACGCCGTGGCCGGCCGCCTGTTCGATCTTCTCGGCGACCAAATCGTAGCCGGTCACGGCATAGCCGCGGGCGGTCAGCCGCCGGGTGAAAGCCTGGCCCATCAGGCCCAGGCCGATGAAGCCGATGCGCTGACGCTGCTGGTTCATCGGGCGCTCCCATTCTGGTTGTTACCGGCCATAGCGGCGCAGATGCGCAAGGCGTTGCGCAGGGCCCCATCGGTCGCCTGGCCGGTGCCGACGATGTCGTAAGCGGTGCCGTGGCCGCAGGTGGTGATCGGCAGCGGCAGGCCGCCCAACACCGTCACGCCTTGGCCGAAACCCAACAGCTTCATGGCGATCTGGCCCTGGTCGTGGAACATGGTGACGACGCAGTCGAAGGCGCCGTCCCGGGCTCGTACGAACACCGTGTCCGAGGGGAACGGCCCCTCGGCGGCGATGCCGTCGTCAACCGCCCGGCGCACCGCCGGCTCGATCACCTCGATCTCCTCGCGGCCGAAGTTGCCACCGTCGCCGGCATGGGGGTTCAGGGCCGCCACGGCGATGCGCGGCGCCGGCCGGCCGGCGGCGACCAGGGAGTCGTGGGCGAAACGGATGGTTTGGCCGACGCTGCCAGGGGTGATGCGGCCGGCCACATCGGCCAGCGGGATGTGCGAGGTGACACGGGTGGTCCACAGCTCCGCCAACACGTTCAGTTCGCCGCAAGCTCCGTCATGGCCCAGTTCATGGGCCAAAAAGCGCATCTCGTCCGCCTGGGCCAGGCCGCCCAGATGCAGGGCCTGTTTGTTCAACGGGGCGAAAACCAGGCCATCGGCCTCGCCGTCCCGCAGCCGCTGGGCCGCCCGCGACAGCGCGGCCAGGCATTCGCGCCCGGCCGCCGCCGTCGCCTGGCCCGGTTCGATGGGCGCCTCGGCCTCGGGGCTGAATGGCAGCAAGCGATAGCCGGCCGTTGCGGCCGCCGGCACGCCGCCAGCGGCAAGTACCCCGGGGTCCGCCATCACCTCGATATCGGCCCATTGGTGGCAGGCCGGGTCGGCCAGCAGTTTACCCAGGATTTCCGGGCCGATACCGTTGCGGTCACCGGGCAACAGGATGATCCGTGGCTTGCTCATGGCCTGCCGCCGGGCAGGTTCAGGCCGTCCAGCACCCGGCGTAGGGCATCGGCGGTGGTGAATTGCACGGCCTGGAAGCCGAGCGCCCGGGCGCTGTCGACATTCACCTCATGGTCGTCGATGAACAGGGTGCGGGCGGGTTCCACCCCGAACCGGCGCCGGGCCAGGTGGAAGATCTCCGGGTCCGGCTTGGCCACCCCTTCCAGGCCGGAGATCACCAGATCGTCGAACCAGTCCAGGAAGGCGAAGCGATCGGTGGCGTGATGCCAGGTTTCACGCGACCAATTGCTGATCACGTACAGCGGCAGGCCGCTGGCGCGCAGTTCCTCGACGATCGCCAGTGTGTCGTCGAAGGTGCCGTTCAGGGTTTCCGGCCAGCGCTGCCAATAGGCCTCGATCAAGTCGGCCCGGTGCGGCAGACGGGCCGACAGTTCGGCTACCCCCTTGGCGAAGGGCTTGTCCGCGTCGACCCCCCGAAGCCAATGGAATAGGTCGATCTCCTCAAGGAACTCGGCGATCTCCCGGTCGCTGCCGAACAGCTTGCGATAGAGGTGGTAAGGGCTCCAGTCGATCAGCACGCCGCCGAGATCGAAGATCACGGCGTCGATCGTGGTCCCGGCCGGCGGGGGGGCTATTTCGCCACCTTGATCAGGCGGCCCGTGGCCCGGCGCACCTGTTCGCCCTCGACCGTGCGGATGAAGCGCAGGGCCATGCCGGTGCCCGACAGGGTGCGGTGATAGACCTGCAATTCGTGCCGCCCGTCGGCGTAGATCCGCAGGCTGTTGATGGTCAGGGTACGGTCCTTGACATAGGCCCAGGCGAACGGCGCCTGGCTGTTCAGGGGATCGCCGTTGCCGCTGGACCGCCAGACGCCGGGACGCTGGGCGGCGAAGGACATGCTGGTCGATTTCAGCTTTTCCCTGGGGTTGTCGGGATCGCCCTTTTGCCGCTGCACGGTATTCCAGGTGATGTCGAAACCGCCGTCGGCGGCCGGCCGCACGGTGACGTCGATATCCCGGCTGGTCAGCTGGAAATGCACGCTGATGTCGCTTTCCGACACCGCGTTGCCCTGCCAGACGCCGGCAAAGGCCTGGATCGACAGATTCGCGGCGGCGGCTGGCGCGGCTATCAACAACAACATCAAGCCCAACGACGCTCGGCGCATCATGGTCCTCTCCTTCGCCCCATTCATCGCCGCTAGGCCCTAGCAAAGCCGTCGGTCTGGCGCAAGGCCTCGCCCAGCACCATGGCCCCGGCCACCGCCACGTTCAGCGATCGGGCCTCGGCCCGCATCGGTATCCGCAGGCGCGCCTCTGCCCTGGCGTGCACCTCCGCCGGCACGCCGGCTTCCTCGCGTCCCAGCACCAGGATATCGCCGGGCCGGTAGGCGAATTCGCCATAGGCCCTCTCGGCCGCCGTGGTCAACAGCAACAGCCGGCCGTCGATGGTATCGACGAAGGCGGGCCATGAGGCATGGCGTCGCACCTCGGCCAAGGGGGCGTAATCCAAGGCGGCGCGTTGCAGTTGCCGATCGGTGAAGGTGAAGCCGCAAGGCTCGATGACGTCAAGCGCCACGCCCAGGCAGGCGCAGAGGCGGATGATGGTGCCGGTGTTCTGCGGGATGTCGGGTTGATAGAGGGCCAGGCGCATTCGCAAGCATCGCCGATTCGCCGCGGTGGCACCATGGCCAAGGCGTCTTTTCGGCACCGAATGGCGAATATCCCCGACCCCGCTTGACGGGTGGACAAACGCCCGGCGTCGTGACAAATAGGGGCCGACGAAATCCCCATTACATCAGCAGAAGGTCATCGGGCCATGGCGGACAACAAGGGCGGGGACGGGCATGATGCCGGCCGCCGCGATTTCCTGTATGTCGCGACCAGCGCCATGGGCGCCGTCGGCGTCGGCGCATTCGCTTGGCCGCTGATCGATCAGATGAACCCGTCCCAGGACGTCTTGGCGCTGTCATCGATCGAGGTCGATCTGTCGGCGGTCGAAGAAGGCCAGTCGATCACCGTCAGTTGGCGCGGCAAGCCGGTGTTCATCCGCCATCGCACGGCGGCGGAGATCGAGGCGGCCCGCCAGGTCGCGTTGACCGATCTACCCGATCCGCAGGGCGACGAGGAACGGGCCGAGCGGCCGGAATGGCTGGTATTGGTGGGCGTTTGCACCCATCTGGGCTGCGTCCCCTTGGGCCTGCAGGGCCAGTTCAAGGGCTGGTTCTGCCCCTGCCACGGCTCGCACTACGACACTTCGGGCCGGATCCGCATCGGACCGGCGCCCACCAACCTGGAAGTACCCGGGTACGTCTTCCTGGACGACGAAAACATCAAGATCGGCTAGGAGGCGCAGATGTCCGGGTTCCAGACCAACAACGCTGTCATCAAGTGGATCGAGTATCGGCTGCCGATCTTCAGCTACGTCAACGACCACCTGGTCGACTATCCAACGCCGAAGAACCTGAACTACTGGTGGAATTTCGGTTCGCTGGCCGGGGTCATGCTGGTGGTGCAGATCGTCACCGGCATCGTCCTGGCGATGCACTATCAGCCGCACGCCGATTTGGCCTTCGCCAGCACCGAGCACATCATGCGGGACGTGAACTACGGCTGGCTGATGCGCTACATGCACGCCAACGGCGGTTCAATGTTCTTCCTGGCGGTCTACATCCACATCTTCCGGGGCATCTACTACGGCTCCTACAAGGCGCCGCGCGAGATTTTGTGGTGGATGGGCATCATCATCTTCATCCTGATGATGGCGACGGCGTTCATGGGCTATGTGCTGCCGTGGGGGCAGATGAGCTTCTGGGCCGCCACCGTGATCACCAACCTGTTCTCCGCCGTGCCGATTGCCGGCGAGGCCATCGTAAGTTGGATGTGGGGTGGCTTCTCGGTCGACAACCCGACCCTGAACCGTTTCTACAGCCTGCATTACCTGTTGCCGTTCATGATCTTCGCGGTGGTCTTCATCCACCTTTGGGCGCTGCATCACCGCAAGTCGAACAATCCCCTGGGCATCGACATCAAAGGACCGCAGGACACCCTGCCCTTCCATCCCTACTACACCGCCAAGGACCTTTACGGCATGGGCGTGTTCGGCGTCCTGTTCGCCTTCTTCCTGTTCTTCGCGCCGAACTACCTTGGCCATCCCGACAATTACATCCCGGCCGATCCGCTGGTGACGCCGGCCCATATCGTGCCGGAATGGTACTTCCTGCCGTTCTACGCCATCCTGCGGGCGATCCCGGACAAGCTGCTCGGCGTCGTCGCCATGTTCGCGTCGATCCTGATCCTGTTCGTGCTGCCCTGGCTGGATACCTCGAAGGTGCGGTCGGCCAGCTTCCGGCCGGTCTACAAATTGCTGTTCTGGGCCTTCCTGGTCGATTGCATCGTGTTGGGCTATATCGGTGGCCAGCCGGTCGAAGGGGTGTTCATCGTCATTGGCCGTCTGGCCACGGCGCTGTACTTCCTGTTCTTCCTGGCATTGCCCCTGATCGGCTGGTTCGAGAAGCCGAAGAAACTGCCTGAATCGATCGCCAAGGCGGTGCTCAAGGAAGATGGCGGCGGCGGCGGCACCCCCGAGGGCGCGGCCGCCAGGGCGGAGGATCGTGGCTGATGCGTGGGATAGCTATATTGGCCGCCGCCGCGGCCCTGTTCACCGCCCAAGACGCTTTCGCCGCCGGCAATGCCGAAGCTCCGAAGTCGGTCGACTGGGCCCATGAGGGGCTGTTCGGCACCTACGATCGCGCCGCCGCGCAGCGCGGCATGCAGGTCTATCGCGAGGTCTGCAGCGGTTGTCATGGCCTGAACTACATCGCCTTCCGTAACCTGACGGAGATCGGCTTGACCGAGGATCAGGCCAAGGTCGTCGCCGCCGAATACACCATCGTCGATGGCCCCAACGACGAAGGCGAGATGTTCGAGCGTCCGGGCAAGCTGTCGGACTATTTCCCGGCCCCGTTCGAAAACGAAAAGGCCGCCCGGGCCGCCAACAGCGGCGCCATGCCGCCCGATCTGTCGCTGATCGTCAAGGCCCGTCCCGGCTTCGAGAACTACCTCTATTCCCTGCTGACGGGCTATGGCGAACCGCCGGAGAACGTCGAGCTGATGGAGGGCATGTTCTACAACCCCTACTTCCCCGGCCACCAGATCGCCATGGGCGAGCCGCTTGGCGAGGACGCCGTCGAATACGCCGACGGCACCAAGGCGACGGTCGATCAGTTGGCGCGAGACGTTACCAGTTTCCTGGCCTGGGCGGCCGAACCGACCATGGAGGCGCGCAAGCGCATGGGCGTCAAGGTGATGCTGTTCCTGATCATCTTCTCCGTCCTGCTGTACGCCGTGAAACGCAAGGTCTGGGCCGACCAACATTGAGCGGTCCGGGCCCTCGATCGGCGCGGCTGGGGATAGCGAACGCGTTGTTTCGACAAGCCAGGGAGGGCTTCGCATGAGCGAGCGGCACCCGGAGCCGGTGCTGGGGGTGATCGGCGGCAGCGGCGTCTATGACATCGACGGCCTGACGGAAACCCGCTGGCAGCGTATCGATACGCCATGGGGCGATGCCTCGGACGAATTGCTGTTCGGCGTCCTGGACGGGGTCCGAATGGTGTTCCTGCCCCGGCACGGACGCGGGCATGTGCAATCACCGTCGACGATCAACTACCGCGCCAATATCGATGCCCTGAAACGCGCCGGCGTCACCGACATCATTTCGCTGTCGGCCTGCGGCTCGTTCGAGGAAGCGCTGCCGCCCGGCACCTTCGTGATCGTCGACCAGTTCATCGACCGGACCTTCGCGCGCGAGAAAAGTTTCTTCGCGGCCGGCATGGTGGCGCATGTCTCGATGGCCCATCCCGTCAACGCCCGCCTGGGGGATTGGTGTGAACAGGCGGCCCGCGATGAAGGCGTGCCGGTGCATCGCGGCGGCACCTATTTGTGCATGGAAGGGCCGCAATTCTCAACCCTGGCGGAGTCCAACCTGTATCGGGGATGGGGCTGTCAGGTGATCGGCATGACCAACATGCCGGAGGCCAAGCTGGCCCGCGAGGCCGAGATACCCTACGCCACCGTGGCCATGGTCACCGATTTCGATTGCTGGCATCCCGATCACGACAACGTCGAGGTGGAGGCGATCATCCGGGTGTTGCTGGACAACGCCGATAAGGCCCGGGCCCTGGTCAAGCGGGTGGCGCCGCGGATGCGGGAGCGGCCGGCCGTCTGTCCCTCCGGCGACGATCGGGCCCTGGAGATGGCCCTGATCACCCAGTCCGAGGGCCGCGATCCCGCCATGCTGGCGAAGCTTGACGCGATCGCCGGCCGGGTCCTGAACGGCTAGTTTCTAGGGAGGGCGCGATGAACATCAAGGATCTGGTGCGGACCATTCCCGACTATCCCAAGGCGGGGATCCAATTCCGCGATATCACCACCTTGCTGGAGCATCCCACGGGCTTTCGCCGCACCGTCGATGAACTGGTACAGCCCTTCGCCGGCAGCGGCATCAGCCTGATCGCCGGCATCGAGGCGCGCGGCTTCATCCTCGGCGGGGCGGTGGCCCACCAGCTCTCGATCGGGTTCGTCGCCGTGCGCAAGAAGGGCAAGCTGCCCTGGCAGACCATATCGGTGGAGTACGAGCTGGAATATGGTACCGACGAGGTCGAGATCCATATCGACAGCATCGAAAAGGGCGACAAGGTGCTGATCGTCGACGACCTGATCGCCACCGGCGGCACCGCGGCGGCGGCCGTGCAACTGGTGCGTGACGCCGGCGGCGAAGTGGTCGGCGCCTCCTTCGTCATCGACCTGCCCGACCTGGGCGGCCGGAGGCGGCTGGAAGCGATGAACGTGCCGGTGCTGACCCTGATGTCGTTCGAGGGGGACTGATGGCCGGTCATATCCGCGGTATCGATCATGTGCTGATCGCCGCCGCCGATCTGGAGCATAGCGCCCAGGTCTGGCGCCGCCTCGGTTTCACCCTGACGCCCTACGGCCGGCACATCGGCAAGCCGACGGCCAACTACTGCATCATGTTCCCAAACGACTATGTGGAGTTGCTCGGCATCGTCGACGAGGCCGCCCCGTTTGCCAGGCATGACCGGCTGGTCCGGCAGCGGGGAGATGGCCTGTTGGCCTCCGCCCTGGCACCCAGCGACGCCGAGGCGGCATTGGAAGCGGTGCGGGCGGCCGGCCTGGAGCCATCACCGCTGCGCGATCTGCACCGCAAGGTCGAACGGCCCGACGGCCCGGCCGATCTGTACTTCAAGAACTTCGATGTGGACCCCGGCGCGACGCCGGATTTCCGGATGTTCTTCTGCGCCCATCTGACGCCGGACGAGATGCGCCATCCCGATTGGCTGGAGCACGCCAACGGCGTCATCGGGCTGCGCGGCTACTGTGTGGCCAGCGCCAATCCGGGAGCACTGGCCGAGGCCTACGGCAAGCTGTTCGGGGCCGGCGCGATCACCATGACCGACGAGGTCCTGACGATCTTCTGCAACGGCTATCGCATTCTGTTCGCCAAGCCGGTCGACCTGCGGGCCCTATATCCGGAGGTCGAGCAGATCGAGGATCGCCTGCCCCATGGCGCCGTGGTCAGTTTCCGCGTGCGCAGCAACCAGGGGGCCGCCGAGCATCTGCGCCAGGCCGGCGTCGATTTCGTCCATGCCGACGATGGCGGAATCTTGCTGCCGGCGCGCGAGGCGACCGGCGTGCTGGTGGAATTCCGCGAAGGCGATTGAGCGGCCGGCCGGTTCGTCCGGTTCAGGATTTTCCGGCCAGGGCGTCGAGTTGTTCCTGCATTTTCGCCAGTTGCTGGCGCAGCCGGTCCAGTTCGCCGCCGCTATCGTCGGCCTCGGGGGTGTCGTTCGTCGGCGCTTCACGGCCGTTGCCGCTGCCGCCGCCGCCGGATTGATCGGCGAACGGCGTGAACATGCCCAGGGCCTGCTGGAACATCGCCATGTTCTGCCGGCCCAGTTCCTCCATCTGGCGAAACGGATTGGCCCCGCCCAGGGTCTCGGACATGTGCTGGCGGATCTGTTCCTGATTGCGGGCAAAGGCCGCCATGGTGGATTCCAGATAGCCCGGCACCATCGCCTGCAAGCTATCGCCGTACAGCCCGATCAGTTGGCGGAGGAAGGACACCGGCAACAGGTTGTGGCCCTTGCTCTCTTCCTCGAAAATGATCTGGGTCAGCACCGAGCGGGTGATGTCCTCGCCGGTCTTGGCGTCCCGGACGACGAAATCCTGGCCGTCCTTGACCATCTGACAAAGGTGATCCAGGGTCACGTAGCTGGAGGTCGCGGTGTTGTAGAGGCGCCGGTTGGCATACTTCTTGATGGTGATGGTGTCGTCGGAACTGGTCGACTTCTCAGCCATGCCTAATACCCTCTTTCGGGAATAGGTGATACGTCTGATCGCCCCATCGTGCCCGCCGGGTAAGAGGGGGCGTGCCGGCGATGTGGGACATCGGCAAAC
>JASLMH010000070.1 GCA_030746635.1 Alphaproteobacteria bacterium
CACCAGGTGGATGCCGGCGGTCAGGTTGATCTCGATGGTGGCGTCGATGTCGGCTGGGTCCATCTCGGTGAAGGCGCCGTAGGGGCTGCCCATGCCGGCGCTGTGCACCAGGATGTCGATCTCCAGATCGCCGAAGCGGTCATAGATCGCCGCTGGCTGCCGTAGGTCCAGGGCGTGGGGCACGGCGCCGGTCTCGGCGGCCAGGGCGTCCAGGCGGTCGGCCCGCCGGGCCGCCGCGTGTACCTGGATGCCCCGGGCCGCCAGATCCCGCGCGATGGCCTGGCCGAAGCCGCTGGAAGCGCCGGTGACCAGGGCGCTGCGGTAGTCGCTCAGGGGCATGTTCGCCACCTCCCTTTGGCGTTTGGTGTAGGCGTCAGATGGCACTGAAGCCGCCGTCCACCGGGATGGTGACGCCGGTGACGAAACCGGCGGCCTGGTCCGAGGCCAGGAACAGGGCGGTGCCGGCCATTTCCTCCGGTCGGCCCCAGCGGCCCATCGGCGTGCGCTCGATGATCGGCCGCTCGATCGCCTCGATCTGCTGGATCGGCGCCGTCAGCTTGGTGTCGATCCAGCCTGGCGCGATGGCATTGACGCGGATGCCGTCCGGCGCCCACAGCGCCCCCAGGGTCTTGGTCAATTGCAGGATCGCGGCCTTCGAGGCGCCATAGCCCGGCACCCGGGGGGAGCCGAAATACGAGGTCATCGAGGCGATGTTGACGATGGCGCCGCCGCTGTCCTTCAGTTTCGGGTGCAGGGCGTGCGAGAGGCGATAGACCGCGTTCAGGTTGATCTGGATGGTCGCCTCGACGTTCTCGGGCAGCAGGGCCTCGGCGCCGCGAAAGGTGGTGCCGGCGTTGTTGACCAGGACGTCCAGGCGCGGCACTTCCGCCGCCAAGGCTTCCAGGGCCGGGTTGTCGCGCATATCCAACTGGCGAAAGGTGAAGGCCGACAGATCGTCGGGGTAGTCCGCCGCCCCACCCTTGGTGCCGGTGATCGTCACCTCGGCGCCGGCGCCCAGGAAACCCCGGGCGATGGCCAGGCCGATGCCGCTGGAACCGCCGGTGACCAGCACCGCCTTGCCGGAATAATCGAAACGCGCCGTGCCTTCGGCCATGCCGTCCTCCCGTTCCTGTTTGTTGACAAAAAACTTAGCGGCTTATGTGCATTTCGAATAGCCGCAGGAGACGCAGGTTTCGCAACCTTCCTGCAGGATCAGGCCCCGGCTGCCGCATTTCGGGCAGCCGCGCAGCCGCGGCCCGTCGTCGTTGCCGTCGCCGACCGCCAGCGCGGCCCGTTCGGCCAGCTCGCCGCTGTCGGCCCGGGGATCGGCGATGAAGCCGATGTTGATCATGTGCCGTTCGATCACCTCGCCCATGGCGGCCAGCAGCGAGGGCACGTAATGGCCGCCCATCCAATGGCCGCCGCGCGGGTCGAACACCGCCTTCAGCTCGTCGACCACGAAGGAGACGTCGCCGCCGCGCCGGAACACCGCCGAGATCATCCGGGTCAGGGCCACCGTCCAGGCGAAGTGCTCCATGTTCTTGGAATTGATGAAGACCTCGAACGGCCGGCGGCGGCCGTCCTGCACCACATCGTTGATGGTGATGTAGATGGCGTGGTCGCTTTCCGGCCAGTTGATCTTGTAGGTCTGGCCCTCCAGCGCCTGGGGCCGGTCCAGGGGCCGGGTCATGTAGACCACGCCGCCGGCGTCCAGTTCGTCCCGGGGCCGGGCTTCCGGTTGTTCCAGCGGCAGCTCGGGCTCGGCCTGGCCGGCCGCCTCGGCCGCGCCCCCGGCCTCCAGCACGGCGCCGGTGATCTCGTTCGGGCGATAGGTGGTGCAGCCCTTGCAGCCCTGGTCATAGGCCTGCAGGTAGACGTCCTTGAAGGCCTCGAAGGAGATATCCTCGGGTAGGTTGATGGTCTTGGAGATCGAGGCGTCGATGTATTTCTGCACCGCTGCCTGCATGGCTACGTGATCGGACGGCGCCAGGGCGCGGGCGTCGACGAAATAGTCGGGCAGTTGCGCGGTCTCGCCGAAACGGGCGCGGAACAGGCGATAGGCGAAGTCGCTGACCTGTTCGTCCCGGCGGCCGCCGTCGGGCATCAGCACGTGGCGCTGGTAGTTGAAGGAAAATACCGGCTCCAGGCCGCTGGAGATATTGTCGGCGAAGATCGAGATGGTACCGGTCGGCGCGATCGAGGTCAGCAGGGCGTTGCGGACGCCATGCCGGGCGATCGCCGCCCGCACCTCGTCGTCCAATTCCGCCACTGCCTCGCCGGCTAGGTAGGGTGCCGCCTCGAACAGCGGGAAGGCGCCTTTCTCGCGGGCCAGTTCGCTGCTGGCCAGATAGGCCGCCCGGCGCATCTCGGCCAACCAACCCTCGGTCAGCTCGATGGCCCGATCCGAGCCATAGCGCGCCTTGCAGAAGATCAGGGCATCGGCCAGGCCGGTGACGCCCAGGCCGATACGGCGCTTCGAATGCGCCTCGTGCCGCTGCTGGTCCAGGGGAAAATTGGACAGGTCGACGACGTTGTCCAGCATCCGCACGGCGGTGGTCACCAGCTCGCGCAATTCCGCCAGGTCCAGGTCCGCGTTGGCGGCAAACGGATCCTTGATCAGGGCCGCCAGATTGATCGAGCCCAACAGGCAGGCGCCATAAGGGGGCAGGGGCTGCTCTCCACAAGGATTAGTTGTATAAATTGTTTCACAATACGCTAGATTATTGCGCCGGTTGATCCGGCCGATGAAGATCACCCCCGGTTCGGCATAGGCAAAGGTGGCCCGCATGATGCGGTCCCATAATTCGCGCGCCTCGACGGTCTTGTAGGTACGGCCATCGAAAGTCAGGTCCCAGGGGCCGTCTTCCTTCACGGCCCGCATGAAGCCATCGCTGACCAGCACCGAGAGATTGAACATGCGCAGCCGGCCGGCGTCCTGCTTGGCGGCGATGAAGGCCTCGATGTCCGGGTGGTCACAGCGCATGGTACCCATCATGGCGCCGCGCCGATGGCCGGCCGACATGATGGTTAGGCACATGGCGTCCCAGACGTCCATGAAGGTCAGCGGCCCGGAGGCGTCGGCCCCGACCCCGCGCACCGGCGCGCCCTTGGGCCGCAGGCTGGAGAAGTCATAGCCGATGCCGCCGCCCTGCTGCATGGTCAGGGCCGCCTCCTTCAGGTGCTCGAAGATCCCCGACATGTCGTCGGGGATGGTGCCCATGACGAAACAGTTGAACAGGGTGACCCGGCGGTCGGTGCCGGCGCCGGCCAGGATGCGACCCGCCGGCAGGAAGCGGAAGCCCTCAAGGGCCTGGTAGAAACGCTCTTCCCAGGCCGCCGGCTCGGCCTCCCCAGCCGCCAGGGCGCGGGCCACCCGGCGCCAGGAATCCTCGATGGTGTCGTCCACCGGGGTGCCGTCCGGGGCGCGAAACCGGTATTTCATGTCCCAGATCTGCTGCGAAATAGGCGCGACCGTCGGCATCCAATCCTCACCGGAAAAAGCGGCACACAAGGCCGGTTCCGAAGTTATCCCAGGCACTCTGACAGGTCAATGTTCTTCTTATGTACTCACTGAAGAAATATACATAAGCATTTGACCAGGAGTTCTTTTTCCAGCTTATCCAGGTAATCAACAGGTCGATCTATCCTCGCTATCCACCAATCGTCCACCGGTCCTGATTAGCCCTGGCCTTGGGCGGCGGCGGCAGAGGTTTTCCTGCACTATTGCGGGATACCGCGGTGTCCCTCGTCTTCCAGGCGACGGGTCGCCGATTCGATCCGCTCGCACAGCAGCCGGTCGAATTCCTTGCGCGGCAGGCCCGGCGGGATCGGCTCCAGGTACTCCAGGACGATGGTGCCCGGTTGCCGCAGGAATTGCCGGCGTGGCCAGAACAGGCCGGAATTCAGGGCCACCGGCACCACCGCCACGTCCAGGCCGCGGTAGAGGGCCGAGACGCCGGGCTGATAGGGCACTTCCCGATCCGACACGCCCGGCGCGGTCCGGGTGCCCTGGGGGAAGATCACGATCTGGCGGCCATCGGCCACCGCCTGGCGGGCCTGGGCCAGCATCTCCTTCAGCGCCTTGGCGCCGCCCTTGCGGTCGACGATGATCATCCGCGATTTGTGCGCCATCCAGCCATAGATCGGCAGGTAGGACAGCTCCTTCTTCATGATGATCGCCGGATCGTCCAGGATGGCGTGCCAGACCATGGTTTCCCAGGCCGATTGGTGCTTGGCGGCGACGATGGCGCCGCCGGCAGGGCGATGCTCGAGGCCACGGTAGTCGATCGAAATGCCGGCGATGACCCGCATCAGGCTGTTGGTGCCCCGGGCCCACAGGGCCTGGCCCCGGATGATTGCCCTGTGCGGCAGCAGCAGGGCCGGGGAACAGGTGACGATCATCCCCACGGTCCAAAGATAGAAAGCCAGATTGAACAGCGTCGAACGCAGCGCCCGGATCATCGGTCCTATTCCGCGGTCGAGACGCCAACCAGCCGCACGCTCAGCAGGCTGACCAGGTATTTGCTGTATTCCACCATCAGCAGCCGGGCGCTGCCGGGGTAGAACCACCAGCCGTCCAACTTGACGTGCGGCGGAAACACCGGATTGGCGACCAGCAGCACGTCCGGCATGGCCTGGCGGAACAGCAGCAGGCTGCGCGGCATGTGATAGCTCGAGGTCACCAGGCGCAGGCTGCGGTGGCCGCCACGGCGCATCCACAGCGCCGCCTCGACGGCGTTGCCACGGGTATCGCGGGCCCGATGCCCCAGTTCGACGCAGCAGCGGAAGGTGTCGGCGGTGCCGGCATGGCCGGCCCGCAGTTCGCCGGCGGTGGTGCCGGGCTCGACGCCGGAAATCAGCATCTTGCCGGCCTTGCCCGCCCGCAACAGCCCCAGGCCGACATCCAGCCGTCCGGCGCCGCCGGTCAGCACGACAATGGCGTCGGTGGCCAGATCCCGGTCGGCCACGGCTCGTGGCAGGCTGGTGGTGAAGTGCAGGAAACCACCGAACCAAAGCAGTATCACCGCCGCCGGGCCGAGCACCAGGATCCGCCGCGGCCAACTCCACGGCGGACGGTCGCGGCGCTGCCACTGCGAATCGCCGAAGTCACTCATGCCGGTACTTTTTCAAGTTCGAAAGCAGCGGCCAGCCGGGTTGTGACGTTCGAACCGGCAACGTTCGAGGTTCCGCCCGGACAAGACCTGATGCTCTCTGCCGCCGCCGCATCATCGCCTCAAGGAATACGCGACAATTCCCGCAGCACCGTGCCCCGCGCCGTCAGCGCGGTCAGCAGGGCGGCGGCGACGGGCAGCAGCGCCAGCGACACCAGGTTCAGGGCCGACAGGGAGAGGTTGCCGAACAGCGGCCCCTCCAGATCCGCCGCCAGGCGGGACAGCAAGAACAGCGCGCCGGCGGTGACGGCGAGGCCGATCAGGCCGCCGCGCAGGCCGGTGGCCAGTGCCCGCCACGAGAACAGCCCGGCGATATAGCCGTCCCGGGCGCCCATCAAATGCAGCAGTTCGATCACTTCCTGGTGGGCCGCAAAGGCCGCCCGAGTGCCGAAGATCACCACCGCGCAGGTGGCGAAGCCGATCATCACCAGACAGACCAGCATGATCCATTGCAGCGATCGGCTCAATCGCATCAGCTTGCCCAGCCACAATTGGTGATCGTCGATGCGCAGGCCAGGGTCGATCTTGGCCAGGCGCCGGGCCAGAAGCGACAGGTCGGCGGGTTGGTCGGGGTCCAGCCGGACGTCGATCAAATGCGGCAGGGGCAGTTCGCCGATCAGCTCGCCGCCGCCCAGCCACGGCTGCAGCAGCCGGGCGATCTCGGCCTGGGACAGGAGGTCGGCCGAGGCGACGCCAGCGGTCTCGCGCAGGGCCTTGGTCGCGGCCGCCAGTTTCGCCGGTGCCGCGCCGCCGGCGGCCGGCAGTTCCACGGTCAGGGTGTTCGCCAAATCCTGCCGCCAGGCACCGGTGGCCTGCTGCAGCGACATGCCGGCGGCGCTGGCCAGGGCGGCGAAGAACACCATCACCGCCACCACCCAAGGCAGGAAGCGTCCCGCCCCCTCGTCATCGGGTATCAGGTCGGGCCGGGCCATGGCCTACCCGGCCATCGCCGGCGGTTCCGCGCTTCGCAGGCCGCCGTCGTCCAGCGCCAGGGCCGGATGGGGAAACCGTTTTACCAGGGCGTCGTTGTGGGTGGCGACCACCACGGCGGTGCCGGCGCGATGCAGTTCCTCGAACAGCCGCAGCAAGCGGTGGGCGATGCGGTCGTCGACGTTGCCGGTCGGCTCGTCGGCCAGCAGCAGCGTCGGTTTGCTGATCACCGCTCGGGCGATGGCGATGCGCTGCTGTTCGCCGCCCGACAGGGTGGAGGGACTGTCGTCCAGCCGGTCGCCCAGGCCGACCCAATCCAGCAATTCGGTGACGTTGTTGCGGATCCGCCGTTCCTCCTCGCCGGCCAGGCGCAGCGGCAGGGCGACGTTGTCGAACACGCTGAGGTGATCCAACAGGCGGAAGTCCTGAAACACCACGCCGATGCGTCGCCGGATCGCCGGCAAGTCGGCACGAGCGACATTACGCACGTCCTTGCCGAACAGGGTGACGGCGCCCCGCGACGGCCGTAGCGCCAGGTACATCAGTTTCAGCAGCGAGGACTTGCCGGCGCCCGAGGCGCCGGTGAGGAAATGGAAGCTGGCGGAGGAGATATGAAAGGTGATGTCGTGCAGCACCTCGGGCCCGACGCCATAACGGACACCGACATTCTCGAAGCGGACCACGCGGCGGAAACCTCCCGGTACAGCCTGCTGGAAGATGCCACGTGGCCGGTTCAGCGTCCAGCGTTCCGGCCGGCCGGCCGGTGCGTCATGCTTGCCACGCGGTTGGCGACTTACTATGACTCTGCATCGGAATTTGGCGTCGTCCTTGGATTGCCCGCATGATCCTCACTTGCCCCGCCTGCGAGACCCGTTTCCGCGTCCCACCGACGGCGATCGGCGAGGCCGGCCGCAAGGTGAAATGCGCCAAATGCGGCCACGATTGGCACCAGATGCCCATCGAGGATGCACCCGCCGCCGCCGCGCCGGCCGTGCCGCCAGCCGCCGCGGAAGGCGATTCGCCCGCCGACGAGGATCGCCGCTCGGAGCTGGCCCAGGCCTTCGAGGACCCGGATCTGCTGGAGGCCGAAGCGGAAGACGACGAAGCGGGGGACGACGACGAGGCGGGCGCAGCCTCGCGGACGGTCAGGGCGGCGCGACGGGCCCGGGCCCGGGCCGCGCGCGAAGCCGCCGGAGATGAGGATGACGAGGGGCGGCGCGGCGGCTGGGTCGGCTGGCTGATCCTGCTGGGGGTGTTGGCCGGGATCGCCACGGCCGGTTATCTCTACCAGCAGCAGATCGTCGGCTTTTGGCCACCGGCTGGGAAGCTCTACCACTTGGCCGGCCTGACGGCCGACGCCGGCAAGTCCGCCCTGACCGAAAAACCGGCCGAGCCCGAGGGCTTCGGCCTGGCGATTCGCGACGTGCGTTGGGAGCACCTGACCGAGAAGGGCCGGCCGGTGCTGCTGATCAAGGGCGAAGTGGTTAATACCACCGACCAGGCGCGGTCGGTGCCGCGGCTGCGGGCGGCGATCAGCGACGATAGGGGCCGCGAATTGTCCCATTGGACGGTGACAACGCCGATCAGCGATCTGCCGGCCGGCAAGAGCACGCCGTTCAGCACCCGCCTGTTCAGCCCGCCCGATGGCGCCCGCAGCCTGGCGGTGACCTTCATGGTCCGGCAATGACCGCCGCGAAAACGACGCGGCCGCCCGGCGAGGTGGAGATGCTGTACTCCGCCGCCGAAATCGAAGCCCGGGTCAACGCCCTGGCGGCGGACATCGCCGACACCCTGGGTGGCGAGCTCATGGTGGTGGCGATCCTCAAGGGCAGCTTCGTCTTCACCGCCGATCTGCTGCGGGCCCTGCATCATCACGGCGTGCATCCGCGCATCGATTTCATGACCCTGTCGAGCTATGGCAGCGGTACGGAAAGCAGCGGCCAGGTGGAGATCGTGCGCGACATCACCGACGATGTGCGCGGCGCCAGGGTGCTGCTGGTGGATGACATCCTGGAATCGGGGCGTACGCTGGCCCATGCTGCCGCCCTGCTGACCGATCGGGGGGCGGCGTCGGTCAATCTGTGCGTGCTGCTGGACAAGCCGGGCAAGCGTCAGGCCGAGATCACCGCCGATCACGTCGGCTTTGCCATCCGTGACCAGTTCGTCGTCGGCTATGGCCTGGATTACGCCCATTACTATCGCGAATTGCCGTATATTGGCGCCATCACCGCGCAATGAAGGGGTGGGCATGGCCAGGATACTGATCGCCGAGGATGAACAGTCGGTGCGCGATCTGGTGGCGCGGGCGCTGCAACTGCACGGCCACGAGACCAAGGCGGTGATCGACGGCTCGCGGGCGCTGGAGGCGCTGCTGGCCGACGACTACGATCTGTTGCTGACCGATATCGTGATGCCGGTGATGGACGGCATCGCCCTGGCCCTGAAGGCCTCGCGCGACTACCCGGAGCTGCGCATCCTGATGATGACCGGGTATGCCGAGGAAAAGCGCCGGGCCCACAATCTCGACGTACTGATCCACGAGGTGCTGATGAAGCCCTTCACCGTCGACGAACTGGTGCAATCGGTGGAACAGACCCTGAAGGCCGAGCCGGCCGAATAAGCCGTCAAAACCGCCGTAACAGGCGGTCGATATAATCCAGTTCCGGGCGCGGGCGCTGGCGGTCGCCGGCCCGGCGGCGTAGCTCGTCGAGGATCCGGCGGGCCCGCTGGATATCGCCGATGTCCGGCACCATCACCCGGCTGGTGTCCATGCCGCCGCCCTGGAACGGCCGGCCGGCCGGGTCCTCCTGGCGCATGCCGAAGCCGGAGCCCGGTTCATCGCGATCCGGCTGTTGCATGAACTGCTCGGCCAATTCGCGAAAGCCCTCGGCCATCCGGTCGATGGCGTCGGTCTGCGAGGACACCGCCTGATCGGCGTTGCCCCGTTGCATGGCCTGGCCGGCATCGCGCATCGACTGGTCGGCGCCGCCCAGGGCGTTGGGGATCTGGCCCATCGTCTCGCCCAGTTGCCGCATCGCCTCGCCCAATTGCCGACGCAACGCCTCCTGTTCGCCGGCCAGGCCCTGCATGGATTGCTGGCTCCGCGCCTGGCCCCGGCCGCGCTCCCGACCCAGGCGGCGCTGCGAGGGCGAGCCCGGTCGCCGCGGCGTGCGGCGGAAAGTGCGATCGAGCAGGTTCTGTTGCCGTTGCATCAATTCGCCAAGCTCGCGCAGCGCGCGGGCTCCCGGCTGCTGCTGTGACGGCATCGCCATCATCCGCCGGCTATCCAGGTTTTCCATCATCTCCTGCAACTGTCGCAGCATCTCCCGCGCCGCTTCCTTGGCGCCCAGGCGGCTAAGCTCGCGGATGCGGTCCATCATCTTGCGCAGTTCATCGGCATCGACGATTCGGGCGTTGGGGTCGATCTGCTGCGGCTCGCCCTGGGCCTGGGCGTTACGGCGGGCCTGTTCCGCCAGGGCCTGCAGATAGCGATCCATCGCCTGCTGCAACTCCTTCATCAGGCGGTCGATCTCCTGATCGGAGGTATCCTTCGACAGCGCCTCCATCAGTGCCTGCTGGGCCGCCCGCAAGGCCCGTTCGGCGATCGACATCTCGCCGTCCTCGATCCGCAGGGCCGTTTCCCACAACAGCGCTTGCACGTCCTTGGCGGCTTCTTCCGACTTGTCCAGTTCCAGCCGCCGCGCCGCCATCCGCAGGGCCAGGTAGGCGACCTGATCATCGCCGTAGGTCTCGGGCGCCGAGCCGATCGCCCGCAGAGCGGTGGCGACCAGCGATCGCTGTTCCGGGGTACGGGTCAGGATACGGCGCTGTTCGATGATGGCGCGGGCGACGGGATGGTGGAATTGCCGTTCCGGCAGGGTCAGGGCGATGTCCGTGCCATGGCCGATCTGTCCGATCGCGTCCGCCGCCGCCAGCCGTAGCAGCACCGGCAGGCCGGCCCAGGGATGCGGCGTCAAATCGAAGAAACCCGCGTCCCGGGCCTTACGGGCCCCCGGCGGCGACAACGGCAGTTGCAGTTGCAGCGGCGCCTCGCCCTCCTTGGCGCCGTCGGCCAGGCGGATCTCGGCCCAGACCTTTGAAAGGCCGTAGTCGTCGCTGGCCTGGTAGGCCAGGCGCAGGGCCTGGCGCGGGGTCACTTGCGGATCGCCCTCGGCCGTGATGGTCGGCGCGCCGTCGGCGATGATGCTCAGCTTCCAGCTCGCCAGCGGTTCGCCGTCCTGGCTGATGGTCAGGCGCTGGCCGTCGTCGATGCGCTGTTTCAGTTCGTGGTTGCGGGCGTCGATGGATTTGAAGGGCACCGCCCCTTCGTCGATCAGCAGGGTCGGCGCGCCGCCGCCGCCGAAGACATGCGCCAACAGCGTGCTGCCCCGGGGTATGCGCAGATCGCCATCACGCTCTGCCGACAGTTTCAGCGGCGGTAGCGCGGTGTAGTCGGGCGGATTGATCCAAGCCTCCAGCACCGCCAGGTCGGGCGCCGGCGGCCGCAGGTCCGGGGTCAGGGCTCGGGCCAGCCGCGCCGGTGCCTCGGCCCAGCCGACGAACAGGCCGACCGCCAGGAGCAGGAACACCCCGCCGCGCAGCGCCCAGGGATCACGCCGGGTCATGCCGGGCCGCGGCAGGCCCAGGCGCAGGTTTGCCAACTGGCCACTGGCGCGCAGGCGATGCGCCCGCCACAAGGCCGCCGCCGTGTGGTCATGGCTGTTGGCCAGGCGGTCCTCCAGGGTGCGCAGGGGACGATGCGGCAGGTCGCTGTCGCGTTCCAGCCGGCGCCGGGCGGCGGCGCCATCGGGCGACCGCCAGCGGCGGAAGCCGTGCCACAGGGCCCCGCCCAGCAACGCCGCGAACAGGGCCAGCAGGCCGGCATGCCAGGGCCCCGGCAGGGCCGGCGGCGCCTCCATCAGGGCCAGGGCCGTGAACAGCCCGGCGATGCACAAGGCCGGCATGATGGCCGGCCAGAGGGTTTCCCAATACAGGATCCCGCGCGCCAGGACGCGCAGACCGGTCAGCCGGTCGACGATCATCATCCCTCGACCGCCCGGGGCGTCGCCGGCGGCGGCAACCAGGGCGGCAACCGGTCGCGCCCGAGCAGCTCGGCGATCTCCTGTCGCGGCCGGACGACGGCGAAGTCCTCGCCGCGCACCAACACCTCCGGTACCAATGGACGGCTGTTGTAGGTCGAGGCCATGACCGCACCATACGCCCCGGCGCTACGCACGGCGATCAAATCCTCGGGAGCCAATGGCGGCATCTCGCGCGCCTTGGCCAGGAAATCTCCCGATTCGCAGATCGGGCCGACCACATCGGCCGGCGACAGGGCGGCATCGGCGGCCGGCTGGCTGACCGGCACGATGTCGTGCCAGCTGTCATACAGGGACGGCCGCAGCAAATCGTTCATGGCGGCGTCGATGACGATGAAGCGCCGGCCTTCGTGCTTTTCGTGGATCACCCGGGCCACCAGGATGCCGGCATTGCCGACCAGTACCCTTCCGGGCTCCAGGATCAGGTCGAGCCTGCGGTTGTCGGTCAGGCGCTTGACCATGCGGGCATAATCCGCCGGCGGCGGCGGCGTCTCGGCGCCATAGGGAATGCCCAGGCCGCCGCCCAGGTTGAAGCGGCGAACCTCGTGCCCGGCCGCGCGCAACTCCTCGATCAGGTCCAGGGCGCGGCTGAAGGCCTCCTCGAACGGCTGCAATTCGGTCAGCTGCGAGCCGATATGCAGGGCGATGCCCAGCATCTCCAGACCCGGCAGGCCGCCACCCAGGGCATAGATCCCGGCCGCCCGTTCGATCGGTATGCCGAACTTGTTCTGCTTGCGGCCGGTGGTGATCTTCTCGTGGGTGCCGGCGTCGACGTCCGGGTTCACCCGCAGCGCCACCGGCGCCACCTTGCCGAGGCTGGCGGCGACCTGGCTCAACATCCGCAGTTCCGGCTCGCTCTCGACGTTGAATTGATGAATGCCGACACCCAGGGCCATGACCAGCTCGTCGCGGGTCTTGCCGGGTCCGGCGAAGACGATGCGCCCCGGCGGCGCGCCGGCGGCCAGGGCGCGCTGCAATTCGCCACCGGAAATGACGTCGGCGCCGGCGCCCATCTCCACCATGGTGCGGATCACCGCCTGGTTGGAATTGGCCTTGATGGCATAGCAGATCATCGCGCCGCTGCCGTCCAGGGCGCCGCTCAACACCTCGTAGTGGCGGGCCATGGTGGCGGTGGCATAGCAATAGAACGGCGTGCCGATCTCGGCCGCGATGGTAGGCAGCGGCACCGCCTCGGCATGCAGGACACCATCCCGATATTGGAAATGATCCATCGCCCGCTAGCCCTTTTTCTTCTTTTTCTTGTCGTCGCCGGGGCGCCGGGGCGGGCCCTTCTTGCCGCAAGCGGCCAGCGCCGCCGCCAGGGGCAGCAGCAACAAGAGCCGGTTGATGCCGCGCCGGGTCACGACAGGCGGCTCCTGGCCTCTGCGATCGCCGTCCGCACCATCTCGGGCGCGGTGCCGCCCAGGCTGGTCCGGCTGGCCACCGAATTGGCGGTGCCCAGGACCTCGAAGACCTCGGCCGTGATGCCCGGCTCGACCGCCTGCATCTCGTCCAGGGTCAGGCCGACCAAGTCGACGCCGCGCGCCTCGGCCAGCTTGACCAGGCTGCCGGTGACGTGATGGGCCTGGCGGAACGGCAGGCCCAGGGCCCGCACCAGCCAATCGGCCAGATCGGTGGCGGTGGCGAAGCCCCGGCCGGCCGCCGCCGCCATGGCGGCCCCATCGACCGTCAGATCGGCCAGCATGCCGCGCATCGCCGGCACCGTCAGGGTCAGGGTATCGGCCACCTCGAACACCGGCTCCTTGTCCTCCTGCATGTCCTTGGAATAGGTCATCGGCAGGCCCTTCATCACCACCAGCAGGGCGTTCAGGGCGCCGATCACCCGCCCGGCCTTGGCCCGCACCAGTTCGGCGGCGTCGGGGTTGCGCTTCTGCGGCATGATCGACGAGCCGGTGGTGAAACCGTCGCCGAGCGACACGAAGCCGAACTGGGCCGAGGCCCAATTGACCATTTCCTCGGCCAAGCGCGACAGATGGGTCGACAGGATCGCCGCCGCCGCCAGGTATTCCATGGCGAAGTCCCGGGCCGACACGGCGTCCATGGAATTGGCCATCGGCCCGGCGAAACCCAACGCCGCCGCCGTCGCCTGCCGGTCGATCGGGAACGAGGTGCCAGCCAGGGCCGCCGCCCCCAACGGGCATTCGTTCAGCCGCCGCCGGCAGTCGGCGAAGCGGCCGCGATCCCGTTCGAGCATCGCCACATAGGCCATCAGGTGATGGCCGAAGGTCACCGGTTGGGCGACCTGCAAATGGGTGAAGCCGGGCATCACCGTGCCGGCATGCTCCTCGGCCCGGTCCAGCAGGGTCGCCTGCAACGCCCGCAGGGCCTGGTCCAGGGCGTCGATCTCGTCGCGCAGCCAAAGCCGGAAATCGGTCGCCACCTGGTCGTTGCGCGAGCGCGCGGTGTGCAGCCGGCCGGCCGCCTCGCCGATCAGTTCGGCCAGCCGGGCCTCCACGTGCATGTGGATGTCTTCCTTGGCGGCGTCGAAATGGAATTCGCCGGCGGCGATTTCCGCCTCGACCTGGTCAAGTCCCTTCAAGATCGCGTGACCGTCGTCGGCTTGCAAAATACCCTGGGCCACCAGCATGTTACAGTGCGCCCGGCTGCCCGCGATATCCTGGCGGAAGAAGCGACGATCGAAATCGATCGAGGCGTTGATCCGTTGCATGATATCGCTGGCGCCGCCGGAAAACCGGCCGCCCCAGAGGGCGTTGGCGGCAACATCTGCGCTATCCGACGTTTTGTCGGTCATTGGGTAACTCCCGAACCTGAGGAGGTCATGGCCAAGTCACGATCCGTTCAAGCGGCGCTTTATACCGCCCTTTTCGCCGCGACCGTCATCGTTTCGTCATCGCTGCCCATCGGCCAATCCGCCCTAGGCAAAATGGCGGCCAAGTTGGCGGTCGGCACGATGGCCAACTTTACCCTGTTGGCCGAACCCAAACCAGCGCCGCGGGTATCCTTCCGCGACGCCAAAGGCGGCAAGCGCGGGCTGGAGGAATTTCGCGGCAAGGTCGTGCTGATCAACTTCTGGGCCACCTGGTGCGGGCCCTGCCGGCGGGAAATGGCGGACCTGGACGAACTGCAGGACCGTCTGGGCGGCGACCGTTTCGAGATACTGGCGATCTCCTCCGACCGCAAGGGCATGCCGGCGGTTCGGCAATTCTATGAGGAAAACAAGATCAGGCACCTGGCCGCCTACAACAACAAGAGCGCCAAGGCGCAGCGCACCTTCCGGGCCTTCGGGCTGCCGACCAGCGTGTTGGTCGACCGGCAGGGGCGGGAGATCGGCCGCTTGGTCGGCCCGGCGGAATGGGCCAGCGACGAGGCGGTGGCCCTGCTCAAACACTTCATCGACGGCCGCGGTTGAGCCGGATCCAATGATCGAACATGGCAGCGTTCCGGCGGCGCGGTTTCCAGCTGGACGGAAAACGCGTTAGGGTCGGCCAACGAACCAAGGGCGGCGTTGGGGGCTAGCCATGAGTCAGTTCTGCCAGGGTCTGGGCGGGCTGTTGCTGGTTTTGATCTTTGCGGCGAAGGGTGCCGGGGCGGCGGAGATCGTCGCCACGGTGGTGGATGACGACGGCGAAGCCATACGCCATGCGGTCATTCATGCCGAACCGGCGGCGGGGGCGGCGCCAAACGGGGCGCCGACGGAGACCGTGATCGATCAGATCGACAAGTTGTACACGCCCTTCGTTTCGGTGGTTCGTGCCGGCACCCGTATCCGGTTCCCCAACCGGGACAACATCAAGCACCACGTCTATTCCTTCTCCCGCGCCAAGAAGTTCGAGCTACCGCTGTATGCCGGCCGCGCGGCGGCGCCGGTGCTGTTCGACAAACCCGGCGAGGTCACCATGGGCTGCAACATCCATGATTGGATGATCGCCCATGTGCTGGTGGTCGATACGCCCCACTTCGCGGTCACGGGCGATGACGGACAGGCGCGCCTGGGCGGCCTGCCGCCCGGCGACTACCGGGTTCGGGTCTGGCATCCGGGCATGAAGGGCAAGCGCAAGGCCAAACCCCAGGTGGTGCGTCTTGGCGACGGGAATGCCGAACTGCGTTTCGAGATTCGCCTGAAGTCACGGCACAAATGGTGGCGGGAGAAACCGGACGACGCCGACGAGCGCTACGAACGCAACGACGGCTAGGCGGCGAACCAGCCGTCCACCAGGAAGCCAGCACATGCGATTGTTCCCTCGGTTTCGCAGCTTCAAGGCCCGTATCCTGTGTTATTTCCTGGGCCTTCTGCTGGCGGTGCAGGTGGTGGCGTTCCTGGCCGTGGATTTCGCCAACAGCCGCAACGCCCAGGCTCAGATCCATGACGATCTGGTGGTCGCCTCCCGGGTGTTCGGCCGGCTGATCGAAAACCGCAGCCAGCGCCTGGTCGAGGCCGCGCGCCTGCTGTCCGGCGATTTTGCTTTCAAGGCGGCCTTCGCCAGCCAGGACGTGGCCACCATCCGCTCGGCCCTGCGCAACCACCAATCCCGCATCAAGGCGGACGCTTTCATGTTGTTCAGCCCCGACGGCGAGCCGATCGCCGCCGCCGGGGCCGGCGAGTTGGCGGCTGCCGGCGACGACCTCGCCGATCTGATCGAACTGGCCGACGACAGCGACGATGGCGAGGCGGCGGCGATCGCGCCCCTGGCCGGGGTGCCGCATCAATGGGTGGTGGTGCCCCTGTTGGCGCCGCTGCCGGTGGCCTGGATCACCATCGGCTTCCGCCTGGATGACGAGCTTGCCGATGCCTTGCGGGATCTGACCCTGACCGAGGTCACGATCCTGGATCCCGGCGACGAAGCGCAGGTCATCTATGCTTCCACCCTGCCGAAAGCCATGCGTTCCGACCTGCCGGGGATCCTCGCCGCCGGCGGCTGGCGCGCCAACGAGAGTTTCCTCGCGCGCTTCGGCGCCGACGATTTCGTCACCCTGGTAACGCCCCTGGGCAACGGCGGCGCGGCGGAGGCGGGCGTCAACGTGGCGGTCCTGCAACGATCGCTGGATGCCGCGCTGGCGCCCTATCACCGGCTGCGGCTGACGCTGTTGCTGCTGACCGCTGTCGCCCTGACCATCTCGTTGCTGATCGCCCAGCCGATCGTCGGCAGCGTCACCAACCCGGTGTTGCGCCTCGCCGCCGCCGCCCGCCGGGTGCGCCAGGGTGACTATAGCGGCCAGGTGAACATCGAGCAGGCCGACGAGATCGGCGAGTTGTCGGCCGCCTTCAACGACATGACCAAGGGTCTGGCCGAACGCGACCAGGTGCGCGATCTGCTGGGCAAGGTGGTGGATCCGGCGGTGGCTGAGGAGCTGTTGAGCCACGAGGTCGAGCTCGGCGGCGAGGAGCGCGAGGTGACCATCCTGTTCTCCGACATCCGCGGCTTCACCGCGATCAGCGAACGGCAGTCGCCGCAGCAACTGGTCGGTTTGCTGAACGCCTATCTGACCCGGATGAGCGCGGCGATCGAGGGCGAGAGCGGCGTGGTCGACAAATACATCGGCGATGCGGTGATGGCCCTGTTCGGCGCGCCGCTGGCGCATGGCGACGACCCGGCACGGGCGGTGCGGGCGGCCCTGGTCATGGGCCGGGCCCTGGTCGAGGTGAACCGCGACTTCGCCGAACGCGGCCTGCCCGCCGTCGGCATGGGCGTCGGCATCAACACCGCCACGGTGGTGGCCGGCAACATGGGCTCGGAATCCCGCCTCAACTACACGGTGATCGGCGACGGCGTGAACCTGGCCTCGCGCATCGAGGGCCTGACCCGTGTCTACGGCGTGCCGGTGATCGTCTGCGAGGCCACCCGGGCGGCGGCGGCGGGCTTCGAATTCCTCGAACTGGATCGGGTGCGGGTGAAGGGAAAACAGAACGTCGAGCGGATTTTCATGCCGCTGGACGGCGCGGCGATGGGCGGCGATCTTCGCCTGCGCCACGACGACGCCTTGTCGGCCTACCGCGAGCGGGCCTGGGATGTGGCGGCCGAGACCTTCACGGCGCTGCGGCGGGAAAACCCCGACCTGGCCGAATTGTACGATCTCTATCTCCAGCGGATCGCCGAGTATCGCCGAACGCCGCCGCCGCCCGATTGGGACGGCGCCGCCAGCTACGACAAGAAATAGCCGCTCCGATTTGTCGCCAGGCGGTGACCCCACTAGGATCGGGGGATGCCCCGCCCACCAACGGAGAAGGATGCACGGCGATGACCGACGTGACGCTGCAACCCGCCGTCGAACAGGCCCGATTGATCCGAGAGGGGAAACTCGGCGCGGTGGAACTGCTGGAAGGGCATCTGGCCCGCTACGAACGGCACAACCCGGCCCTCAACGCCATCATCTTCACCCAGGTCGACAAGGCCATGGCGCGGGCTCGCGAGGCCGATAAGGCGATGGCCAAGGGCGAGGTCTGGGGACCCCTGCACGGCCTGTCGATGACCATCAAGGACAGTTACGACTGGGTCGGCGCGCCCTCCACCTGGGGCATACCGGAAATGGCGGAGAACTATCCGGAGCGGGACTCCGTGGCCGTGCGACGCCTGGAGAAGGCCGGCGCGATCATCTACGGCAAAACCAATATCCCGCTTTTGCTGGCGGATTGGCAGAGCTTCAACGACATCTACGGCACCACCAACAATCCCTGGGACCTGGGCCGCACCCCGGGGGGCTCGTCCGGCGGCTCGGCGGCGGCCCTGGCCAGCGGCATGACCAGCCTGGAAGTGGGCAGCGACATCGGTGCCTCGATTCGCAATCCGGCCCACTATTGCGGCGTCTTCGGCCACAAGCCGACCATGGGCGTGGTGCCGCAACACGGCCACCAACTGCCCGGCGATCACAGCTTCCTCGACATCGCCGCCGGCGGCCCGCTGGCCCGTGGCGCCGACGACCTGGCGATGATCTTCGACGTCCTGACCGGCCCCGCCGGCGGCGACGCCATCGCTTGGCGGCTCGAACTGCCACCGTCGGAAAAGACCAAACTGTCGGATTTCAAGGTCGGGGTGCTGCTGGACAGCCCGGTCTGCCAGCAGGACGACGAACTGACCGATCAGCTGCAGGCGACCATCGATGCCCTGGCCAAGGCCGGCGTGCGGATCGATGCCCGGGCTCGGCCGGACATCGATCTGGCCCGTTGCCAGCACGTCTATCTGTTGTTGCTGCGGGCCGCCACCGGCACCCATGTCTCGGACGCGGCGTTCGCCGAAAACCTGGCCGGCGCCGCCGGGCGCGGAGCGGACGATCTGAGCTATCGCGCCTATGTCGACCGTGGCGTCACCCTCTACCACCGGGACTGGTGGCAATTGCATAACGAGCGGGAGGCGATGCGCCTGCGCTGGGCGGCCTTCTTCCGTGACTATGACCTGCTGCTCTGCCCGGCGGCGGCCTCGGCGGCGTTCCCTCACGATCACCAAGGCGAGCGGCCCGAGCGCACCATCCCGATCAACGGCACCGAGCAGCCGACCACCGATCAGCTGTTCTGGGCCGGGTTGCCGGGCGTGGTCTTGTTGCCGGCCGCCGTGGCGCCGGCCGGGCTGACCCGCTCCGGCCTGCCCTGCGGCCTGCAAATCATCGCCGGATACCTGCGCGATCGCACGGCGCTCGACTTCGCCCGGCTGATGGAACGGGAACTGGGCGGTTTCCAAGCGCCGCCGGGATACGAATAGGTTCCTCTAGGTCCCCTTGCGTTCGACGCCGGGCTGACCCAGGACGATCTCGAACTCGACCCGGCCGGCCGGTCGGTCCAACTCGCTGCCGGCAGCTGCTACCGGGCGGACCAGGCGGGCGCGCTGTCACCCATCGCTGATACCGTTGAGCAGGAAATCGTCGTCGTTCAGGGCTTCGCCGGCGAAATACATCTGGGTCGTCCAGGTCGGCCCCTTGGGCGGAAAGACGGCGAAATGGATATGTGGCGGCCGCGTCCAACCGGGATTGTCGGCATAGGGGCCCGGCTTGACGGTGCGGAAGCTGTAGCTGCCGTCGCCGTCGGTGGCATCGTGACCGAAGCCCTGGAAGTTGGGGTCGAGGGGAATGCGCGAATCGGCATGGCGGGGGTGGTTGTAGCGGCCGTGGCTGTTGGCCTGCCAGATCTCCACCCTGGCCTCGGGGATGGGTCGGCCCCACTGATCGAGCACCCGGCCGCTCAGATGCAGCAGGGTGCCTTTCGCCGGGCCGTCGCCGCCGGGGATGAACACCAGGTCATTGTCGATCGATAGCGGTCGGAACGGGGCATAATAGGGTCCGGCCGGCTGGCTCGGCGTTTCAAGCACCCAGGCCGCCCGGCCGGCACTGGGCGCCAACGCCCAGGCGGCCATGCCGGCGGCGCCCGCCAGCCAACGTCGGCGGCTCAATCGCCGGTCCGGTATCCGCCAAGCTTGTCCGCCGCGCCGCTTTGCCATCGCCGCCTTCCCAGGCGGTCATTGTCGGCCATTCGCTACCGTCGACCAACGGCCGGCGGTTCATTCCCGGTCAATATTGCGCGAGCGGCCGTGAGCGGTTGCCCCTCAGTCGGCCTTGCGGGCCTCCAACACGGCCGGATCACGCACCGCGCCGAAGGCGGCGGAGCGGGCCAGGGCGGCGTAGGCGCGCAGGGCGCGGGATACCGACCGGTCGCGGTTCACCGGCCGCCAGCCGCCGTCCTCGCGGGCGTTCATCGCCTGGTGCCGGCGCTCCAGTTCCTGCGGATCGACGTCCAGGTGCAGGCGCCGTTCGGGGATGTCGATCTCGATCTCGTCGCCGTTCTCGATCAGCGCCAGGGCGCCGCCCTCGGCCGCCTCCGGCGAGATGTGGCCCAGCGACAGGCCGGAGGTGGCGCCCGAGAAGCGGCCGTCGGTGATCAGGGCACAGTCCTTGTCCAGGCCGACCGACTTGATCATGGAGGTCGGCACCAGCATCTCCTGCATGCCGGGGCCGCCCCGGGGGCCTTCGTAGCGGATCACCACCACGTTGCCGGCAGTCACCTCGCCGCCCAGGATGCCCGCGGCGGCGGCGTCCTGGCTTTCGAAGACCACGGCGCTGCCGCGGAACGTCAGCATGCTGGCGTCCACCCCGGCGGTCTTCACGATGCAGCCGTCCTCGGCCAGGTTGCCGGCCAGCACCGCCAGGCCGCCGTCGGCGCTGTAGGCGTGTTCGATATCGCGAATGCAGCCATCCGCCCGGTCCAGGTCCAGATCGGGGTAGTAACGGTCCTGGCTGAACGCCTCGATGCTGATCTTGCGGCCCGGCCCGGCCATGTAGAACTGTCGGACCTCTTCACTTTTTGTGCGGCGCACGTCCCAGGTCTCCAGGGTGTCGGCCAGGCTGTCGCCCAGGATGTTGGTGACCTCGGTGTTCAACAGGCCGGCCCGCTCCAGCTCGCCCATGATGCCCAGGATGCCGCCGGCCCGGTGCACGTCCTCCATGTGGTAGTAGGGCACCGACGGCGAGACCTTGCACAGGTTCGGCACGCCCCGCGACAAACGGTCGATATCGGCCATGGTGAACGGCACCTCGCCCTCGAAGGCGATGGCCAGGAGGTGCAGCACGGTATTGGTCGATCCGCCCATGGCGATGTCCAGCGACATGGCGTTCTCGAACGCCTTCACCGAGGCCACATTGCGCGGCAGCACGATGTCTTCTCCCAACTCGTAGTAGCGCCTGGTCAGTTCGACGATCTGGCGGCCGGCCTGCACGAAAAGATCGCGCCGCCGGGCGTGTGAGGCCAGCATCGTGCCGTTGCCCGGCAGCGCCAGGCCCAGGGCCTCGGCCAGGCAGTTCATGGAATTGGCCGTGAACATGCCCGAGCAGCTACCGCAGGTCGGACAGGCCAGCCGTTCCATTTCCAGCAGTTCCGCCGCGTCGGCGTCGGGGCTGCCGCTGGCCACCAGGGTATCGACGAGGTCCAGGTCCGAGCCCTTGACGGCGCCGTCCTTGCCGGCCTCCATCGGTCCGCCGGTGACGAAGATGGTGGGCAGGTTCAGGCGCATCGCCGCCATCAGCATGCCCGGCGTGATCTTGTCGCAGTTGGAGATGCAGACCATGGCGTCGGCGCAATGGGCCTCGACCATGTATTCCACCGAGTCGGCGATCAGTTCCCGCGAGGGCAGGCTGTAGAGCATGCCGTCATGGCCCATGGCGATGCCGTCGTCGACCGCGATGGTGTTGAATTCCTTGGCCACGGCACCGGCGGCCTCGATCTCCCGCGCCACCAGTTGGCCGAGGTCCTTCAGATGCACGTGCCCCGGCACGAACTGGGTGAAGGAATTGGCCACCGCGATGATCGGCTTGTCCAGGTCCTCTTCCTTGGTGCCGGTGGCGCGCCACAAGGCGCGCGCCGCCGCGGTTTTGACGCCCTGGGTGGTGCGGTGCGAACGATAGGCGGGCATGGCGGTCGATCCTTATGCTGGGGTGAAAGCAAAACAGGCGCGGAAACTAACAGGTTCACCGGTTTCTGGACAGCCGGCGGCGCGATGGGAGTCTATCTATCGTGGCCGGGCCAAGAGGCAAGGATGCTGGCGCGTCGGCGGCGGCTACGCTAGAACGGTCGCCCCGCCAATCGCGCCGGCAGCAACAGATGACGAGCACCCCATGCAACTGAACACCGACAAGATCATCGCCAAGAAGGAAGACGGCATCGGCTGGCTGATCTTCAACAATCCGGCCCGGCGCAACGCCGTGTCGCTGGAAATGTGGCGGGGCGTGGCCGAGGTCATGGCCGACTACGCCGCCGACGATAGTATCCGTGTGGCGGTGCTGGCTGGCGCCGGCGACAAGGCCTTTGTATCGGGCGCCGATATTTCGGAATTCGAGGAACAGCGCAACTCCGCCGATGCCGAAAAGGCCTACAGCGCCGCCACCGCAGCGGCCCATGCCGCCATGGCCGCCTTCGAAAAACCGCTATTGGCGAAGATCCATGGTTTTTGCGTCGGCGGCGGCGTCGCCGTCGCCCTGGCCGCCGATATCCGCATCGCCTCGGATGATGCCCAGTTCGCGGTGCCGGCGGCGCGCCTGGGGCTGGGCTACGGCTATGCCGGGCTGAAGACACTGACGAACCTGGTGGGTCCGGCCATGGCCAAGGAGATTTTCTTTACCGCCCGCCGGTTCAACGCCGAGGAGGCGCTGGCCATGGGCCTGGTCAACCGGGTGGTGAGCCGGGGTGAGCTGGAAGGTACGGTGCACGAGTACGCCGGCATGATCGCCGACAACGCGCCGCTGACCATCCGCGCCGCCAAGGCGGCGGTGCGCGAGGCCCTGAAGGACCCCGAGCGGCGGGACCTGGACGGCCTGAACGAGATGATCACCGCCTGTTTCAACAGCGAGGATTACGCCGAGGGCCGCCGCGCCTTCATGGAGAAACGCCGGCCGCAATTCCAGGGTCGGTGACCGTTCAGGTCGGCGCCAAGACGAAATCGACGTCGACCATGTTGAACGGCCGCTCGATGTCCGGGTGTCGGCTCAGTTCGGCGTCCGTCGGCGTTCGATCGAAGGGCACCGCCAGGCTTTCGCGGACGCCGAACACGGCATCGGACTCCAGATAGGGATCGGTGGTGTCGAAGATCTCGGTGACCAGCGGGCGGTGGCCGGGGGCAGTGATCCTGACGTGAATATGCGCCGGCCGCCAGGTATCGCGGCCGCCGGCCCGCACCAGTTCGCCGCCGGGACCGTCGCCGGGCACTCGATAGGGCACCGGCTTGACGGTGGAGAAGCAATAGCGGCCGTCATCGCCGGCCCGCAGGGTGCAGCGCAGATTGTCGGTGGGCTGCTCCGGATCCTCGTTGACGTAGCGACCGTTGGCGGCGTTCTGCCAGATCTCCAGACGGGCATCGGCGACGGCGCCGCCGTCGGTGGATGTGATGCCGCCGCCGACGACGATGCGCGCGCCGTCGTTGCCACAGATCAGATCGGCGCCATTGGCCCTCTCCGGCGTGCCGTCGACATGGAACGGGCCCAGCAGGCTCGGCTCGGTGGCATCGGCGGCCTGGCGGCCGGCGATCAAATCGACTAGCGAGGACAGGCCGAACAGATCGGACAGCAGGATGAACTCGTTGCGCTGCGCATCCGAGATGTCGCCCGCCCGGCGCAGGAACTCGACCGCCGTCAGCCATTCCCCCTGGCTCAATTCCGCCTCCTTGGCGAATTCGTGCAGTTTCCCGATCAACAGCGTCAGCAGATGTTTCAGCCGCGCATCCTCGGTGCCGTCGTAGGCCTGGATGATACGTTCGGTGATGTTGTCGTAGGTGAGATCGCGCATATCGGTTTCCCCATCCCCTTTTGGTGGCTCACTCAAGTTCCTTCATGACCTCGTCGATGCGTCCGCCGAGCCAGGGCCAATCCAGGCCGGCGGCCACCGCCTGGGCCTCTTCCAAATGGTCGCGGGCGGTTTGGCGATCGCCCTTGGCGGCGGCCAGGCGGCCGAGGCCCAGCAGGGCCTGGGCGACGGTGCCCGGCGCCCCGCCCTCCTCGGCCAGTTGCCTGGCCCGCCGATAGTGGCGGGCCGCCCGTCGCGCGGCGCCGGGACGATGCACGATCAGGAAGGGCAGGTTGCGCAAAATGGTGCCCAGGGGCGTCGGTTCGTCGCCGAGGATCATCTGCAAATAGAATTCGCCCACGACAAAATGGCCCTGACTTTCGCTGGAGAGATCGCCCCATTGGGAAAACCGATCGATCGTGGTCCGCAACCAGCCCAGGGC
>JASLMH010000071.1 GCA_030746635.1 Alphaproteobacteria bacterium
GGCGCCGCCGCGCCCCGCGCCGCCCCGCGGGCACACGCCCCCCCCGCGGGGGGGCCGGGGGTGCCCCCCGCCCCCCGCCCGGGCCGGCCCCCCCCCCCCGACCCTTCGGGCGTCGCTGTCGGCCCGACAGGGGGCGTCGAGCCGCTTGCCCGATGCACCACATCGCGCCGCGCGGCTCTCCTACCCTGTCGGGCCGACAGCGACGCGCAGGCCATGGCCACGGTGAGAATTGCGGGCTGGTTCGGATTTCCTGCCCTGACCACTATCCGAGACGGCCGGCGCCGGTTGCCCCTGGTCCGCGCCGCGCGGCACCTCCCGGGCCGCCACGGCCCAATCGTCCGCCCGGACCAGAAAAGCCTTGATCCGGGCCAGGTAGGCGGGATCGCGCCTGGCCCGCCGCATGTCCAGATCGCCGACGAGCATGGTCCTATTCCATCAAGGGCGTCTTGGGGAGCCGCCCGCCACGGCTTTCGCCGATCGGCGGACGGCTCCCCGCCGGAGGAGCAACCGTGAGAGCATCCATCGCCAATGCGGCCCCGAGGGGACGCGAGTTTGACCATTTCGTGGCGTCCGGGCGGCCCCACGGGTCGCCGCAAGGCCCTTGCATGGGCCCGGCTTCCCGGCTAAACGCGAAGGATGAGCGTGTTCCTGGCCCGCCGCTTCCTGACCTTCCTGGTGACCATCTGGGGCGCCTCGGTGATCATCTTCCTGATGCTGGAGGTGCTGCCGGGCGACCCGGCCCTGACCATGCTTGGGGTCGACGCACCGGACAGCGCGGTCGAAGCGCTGCGCCGCGACCTGGGCCTCGACCGGCCCGCCACCGAGCGCTACCTGAGTTGGATCGGCGGGTTGTTTCGCGGCGAGTTGGGCCTGTCCTATACCTATCAGGTGCCGGTCACCGAGCTGATCGCCCAGCGTCTGGAAGTCACCCTGCCGCTAGCCCTCGGCGCCATGCTGCTGGCCACCCTGGTGTCGCTCAGCCTGGGCATCTTCGCCGCCACCAATCACAACAAGGTCGGCGACTACGGCGTCATCGGGTTCAGTCAACTCGGCCTGGCGATCCCCGATTTCTGGTTCGGCATCCTGTTGATCATCCTGTTCGCGGTGATCCTGCAATGGACCTCGTCGGGCGGCTTTCCCGGCTGGGACGAGGGCTTCTGGCGCTGCATCCAGGCGCTGCTGCTGCCGGTCTTCACCCTGGCCTTGAGCCTGTCGGCGATCATGACCCGGGTGACCCGGTCATCGGTGCTGGAGGTGGCCCGCGAGGACTATGTCCGGACCGCCCGCGCCAAGGGCCTCTCCCGCCGCGCCACCCTGTGGCGGCACGTGCTGCGCAATGCCCTGATCCCGGTGCTGACCATCAACGGTCTGTTGTTCGCCAACGTCCTGGCCGGCACCATCGTGATCGAGAACGTCTTCGCCCTGCCCGGCATCGGCAAGCTGATCTTCGGCGCCATCACCAACCGCGACCTGATGGTGGTGAAGAACGTGGTGCTGATCCTGGGCGCCATGGTGATGGTGGTGAACTTCATCGTCGACGTGCTGTACGCCGTGGTCGACCCGCGCATCCGCATCCATACCTAGGACGGAGCCATTGAGCACGGCAGCGACAGATCCCGACCTGGCCGGCGACGGCGCCCCGCCGCAGGGCTTCATCCGTCGCGCCATGCGGCATAGGGCCTTCGTGATCGGCTTCGCCCTGACCGGCGGCATGGTTCTTTCGGCCCTGGTCTCGCTGCTTTGGACGCCGCATTCGCCGACCGAGATCATCATCGCCAATCGCCTGAAGCCGCCGACGGCGGTGCATTGGCTGGGCACCGACCAGTTCGGCCGCGACATCCTGTCGATGATCATGGCCGGGGCCCAGACCTCGATCGTGGTCGGCCTGATCGCGGTCAGCCTTGGTGGCATTTTCGGCCTCGCCCTGGGCCTGTGGGCGGCGGCCCGGCGGGGCTGGACGGAAGATCTGATCATGCGGCTCAGCGATTTGACCTTCGCCTTCCCGGTGATCCTGATCGCGATCCTGCTGACCGCCGGTTGGGGCCCGGGCATCACCAATGCCATCCTGGCCCTGGGCGTGATCAATATCCCGATCTTCGCCCGCCTGGTGCGCGGCACCGGCATCGCCATGTGGGAACGGGAATTCGTCCAGGCCGCCCGCTCGGCCGGCAAGGGTCGGGTGCGCATCACCTTCGAACATATCCTGCCCAACATCACCTCGGTGGTCGTCGTGCAGGCGACGATCTCGTTCGCCATCGCCATCCTGGCCGAGGCGGCCTTGAGCTATCTCGGCGTCGGCAGCCAGCCGCCCGATCCAAGCTGGGGCCGGATGCTCAGCGAAAGCCAGAATTTCATCTTCCTCAGCCCGCTGATCGCAGTCTGGCCCGGCCTGGCGATCGTGCTGTCGGTGCTGGGCCTCAACCTGATGGGCGACGGCCTGCGGGATCTGCTGGACCCGCGCCTGGCCCGGCAGCGCTGATCCGCCATGGCTTTGCTGGCGGTACGGGACCTGACGGTCGACCTGCAGACCACCCGGGGGGTGGCACGGGCGGTGCGCGGCGTCTCGTTCGAGCTGGCCAAGGGCGGCACCCTGGGGGTGGTCGGCGAATCCGGCTGCGGCAAGTCGATCACCGCCCTGGCCCTGATGGGCCTGCTGCCCGAGGGCGCCCGGACCTCTGGCCGCATCGACCTCGACGGCACCGATTTGCTGTCCCTTGGCGAGGACGCCCTGTGCGGCATGCGCGGCAACCGCATCGCGATGATCTTCCAGGAGCCGATGACCTCGCTCAACCCGGTGCACCGGATCGGCCGGCAAATCGCCGAGCCGTTGCGCCAACACCGGGGACTGCGCGGCGCCAAGGCCCGGGCGGAAGCGATCCGCCTGCTCGACCGGGTCGGGCTGCCCAATGCCGCGCAACGGGTCGATGCCTACCCGCATCAGCTTTCCGGCGGCCAGCGGCAGCGGGTGATGATCGCCATGGCGTTGAGCTGCGACCCCGACATCCTGATCGCCGACGAGCCGACGACGGCACTGGACGTCACCATCCAGGGCCAGATCCTGGATCTGATCAACGAACTGGTGGACGAAAGCGGCATGGCGTTGATCCTGATCAGCCACGACCTGGGGGTGATCGCGGAAACCACCGACGACGTGGTGGTGATGTATGGCGGCAGCCTGGTTGAACACGGCCCCACCGACAGCCTGTTCGACACCCTGGCCCACCCCTACAGCCAGGGCCTGTTCGCGGCCATTCCGGACATCGGCGGGCGGCACGACCGGCGCCTGACGACGATCCCGGGCACCGTGCCGGAACTGGCCGACCTGCCGCCGGGCTGCCCCTTCGCCGACCGCTGTCCGCTGGCGGCGGACGATTGCTGGTCGACCGAACCGCCGATGCGGCAGGTGCTGCCGGGACACCAGGCCGCCTGTCTGCGCCTGGAAGCGGCCGCCGCCGGGCGGGCCAACGGGGGCCGCGGCGATGACTGAGATGGTCCTGCGCACCGAAGGATTGACCCGGCACTATCAACTGCCCCGGGAAAGCCTGTTCCAGACGCCCGAGGTGGTGTACGCCCTGAACGGCGTCGATTTGCAAATCCAGCGCGGCCGCAGCCTGGGCATCGTCGGCGAATCGGGCTGTGGCAAATCGACCCTGGCTCGCCTGGTGATGGCCTTGGAAACCCCGACCGACGGCCGGGTCGAGGTGCTGGGCCGGGATCTGGCCAGCCTGACCGCCGGCCAGTTGCGCGACGCCCGGCGGCATTTCCAGATGGTGTTTCAGGATCCCTACGGATCCCTGGATCCGCGCCATACGGTGCGGCGCATCGTCGGCGAGACCCTGGACGCGCTGGAGCCGGAGACCAAGGGCGCTGCCCGCGAGGAGCGGGTACTGCGGGCGCTGGAGGCGGTCGGCCTGCGGCGCAACGACCTGGGCAAGTATCCGCACGAGTTTTCCGGCGGCCAGCGGCAACGCATCGCCATCGCCCGGGCCCTGGTCACCCAGCCGGAGCTGATGGTGGCCGACGAACCAGTCTCGGCGCTGGATGTCTCGGTGCAAGCCCAGGTGCTGAACCTGATGCAGGACCTGCAGCGGGAGCACGGCGTCACCTACATGCTGATCAGCCATGACCTGGGCGTCGTCGACTATGTCTGCGACGAAGTGGCGGTGATGTACCTGGGCCGAGTGGTCGAACAGACCACCCGCGAGAGGCTGTTCGAGGCGCCGGCGCATCCCTATACCAAGGCGCTGTTGGAGGCGGTGCCGCGGGTCGGCGGCGGCCGCCGGCGCCGGCGCTCGGTCCTGCAGGGCGGCGTCGGCAGCCAGACCCACGAGGCCGCCGGCTGCCCGTTCGCCGACCGCTGCCCGGTGGCCGAGCTGACCTGCCGGGAACAGTCGCCGGTGTTGCGAGAAATCGCGCCATCGCATATGGCGTCCTGCCACTTTGCATGACACAATGGCGCCAGCCATGAGACAGCAGATCGTGATAGTCGGCACCATATGACCGAGGTCGTTACCTTCGAGCAGGTCCGCCGCCGGGCCTACCCCAGATCCGGCGGCGTCATTTCCAAGGGGACGGCGGATTTCTTCAACCGCCGGGAACTACGGGAAATCCTACAGGCATACAGCTGCGGCGTGATGGCCGGCGATTGGCTGGACTATGCCGTCGACTGGAACGAGAGCGGCGCCGTGTTCGCGATCTATGGCGAGGTCTCGGCCGTGCCGGCCTATACCATCGTCAAGCGCGCCACCGGGGCCCGCCGTGCCGGCGGCCGCTATCAATTGCTTTCCCGAGGCGGCGTTTTGAAGACCGACAAATCCCTGGCCGGCCTGCTCCGCGTGCTGCTGGGCCGCAAACCGGCGCTGGTGACACCGGGCTAGCGGCCCAATGCCGCCGGACCGCATCGCCGCCTGCGCCGATCTGCTGGCCGAGATACGGCTGGGCGACCGGCAATTGCCGGCGTTGCCGGATGCCTTGCGCCCGCGCGACGAACCGGAAGCCTATGCCGTGCAATTCGCCCTGCACGACCGGCTGCGCCAGGCCGGCCTGGGCCGGCGGGCCGGCTGGAAGATCGGCTGCACCACCGAGGTGATGCAGCAATTCCTCGGCATCGGTTCGCCCTGTGCCGGTGGCATGTTCGAGACCGGCATCCGGTCCGGTCCGGCGGCATTTCCCCATGCCGGCCTGCGCAAGCCGGGGGTCGAATGCGAGATCGCCGTCCGCCTGGCCATGGATGTCCCGACCGCCGGCGCCCCCTACCACAAGGACGGCATCGCCCGGTACGTCGGCGCGGTGATGGCGGCCATGGAGGTGGTCGAGGAGCGCTTCATCGATTTCCGCGATAGGGCGGTCGACGCGCCCAGCCTGATCGCCGAGGACTTTTTTCACGTCGCCGCCGTCCTGGCTCCGGAACGGCCCGAGTGGCAAACCCTGGATCTGGCCGCCCTGACCGGTCAAACCTGGATCGCCGGCGAAGAGCGCGGTAGCGGCGCCGGCGCCGACGTCATGGGCCACCCGTTCGCCGCCCTGGCCTGGCTGGCCAATCACCTGGCCGAGTTCGGCCTTGCCCTGGCGGCCGGCGATGTCGTCCTCACCGGATCGGTGGTGGCATCGCAATACCCAGAGGGGCCGGCCGAGGCGGTCACCGAGATCGCGCGTTTGGGCCGCGTCACCACCCGCTTTACCTGAACCGACCACGACAATGGGTGGCGGATCCATGCCGATGAGCGGCGATTGAAGCAGGTGCTGCTCAATCTGTTGTCGAACGCCGTCAAATTCACCCCGGCCGGCGGTGAAATCGGTATTGAAGCGGATTTCGTCGACGGCGGCGGCGTCATGCTGGCGGTCCGGGACAGCGGTATCGGCATGCGCGAAAAAGACATCCCGCTGGCCCTGGAACCATTCAGTCAATTGGATACGCCGCTCATTCGCCGATCCGACGGCGTCGGCCTCGGCCTGGCCATCGCCCGCCGCCTGACCGAGCAGCACGACGGCCGCCTGGAAATGACCAGCCAGCCCGGTGCCGGCACCACCGCCCGGATCCTGTTGCCGCCCTCGCGCGTCATCGCCGACCAACACCCCGGACCGGCGACCGCCGGCGCCGATTCTCGCTAGCACCTCCTCGACAAGCCGATTCAACGATCAACATCTTTCCGCTTTGCTATAGGCTTGGAGCCTTGGCTGGGAGGATGCGATGAGCGAACTTGCCAAATACCAGATGTACATCGGCGGTGAATGGGTCGACCCGGTGGGCGGAGAATGGTTCGACTCCTTCAATCCCTATACGGGACAGCCCTGGGCCCGGATGCCCCGGGGCGGCGAGGCCGATGTCGATCGCGCGGTGACGGCCGCCGACGATGCCTTCAGCGGTGGCGACTGGCCGGCCCTGAGCCCCAGCCAACGGGGTGCGCTGTTGCGCCGCCTGGGCGACCTGATCGCCGAGAACGCCCAATCCCTGGCTGAAATCGAGGTTCGGGACAACGGCAAACTGATCGCCGAGATGGCAGCGCAGCTCAGCTACGTGCCGCAGTGGTACTACTATTTCGGCGGCCTGGCGGACAAGATCGAGGGGGCGGTGATCCCCATCGACAAGCCCGAGACCTTCAACTACACCCGGCACGAGCCGCTGGGCGTGGTGGCGGCGATCTCGCCGTGGAACTCGCCCTTGCTGCTGGCCACCTGGAAGCTGGCGCCGGCCCTGGCGGCCGGCAACACGGTGGTGCTGAAGCCTTCCGAATTCACTTCCGCCTCGACCCTGGAGTTCGTCAAGCTGTTCGAGCAGGCGGGGTTCCCGCCCGGCGTGGTCAACATCATCACCGGTTTCGGGCACGAGGCCGGCGCCGCCCTGGTCAGCCATCCGAAGGTTGCCAAGGTGGCCTTCACGGGCGGCGAAATGACCGGCCAGAAAGTCTACCAGGCGGCGGCCGTCGGCCTGAAGCCGGTGACCTTGGAACTGGGCGGCAAGTCACCCAACATCGTGTTCGACGACACCGCCATGGAGAACGCGGTGAAAGGGGTGATTTCCGGCATTTTCGCCGCCACCGGCCAGACCTGCATCGCCGGATCGCGGCTGTTGGTGCAGAACTCCATTCACAACGAATTCGTCGACCGCCTGGTCGACTTCGCCGCCACCGCCCGCATGGGCGACCCGCAGTCGATGGACACCCAGGTCGGCCCGGTCACCACCCTGCCGCAGATGGAGAAGATCCTCGGCTACATCGACATCGCCAAGGACGAGGGCGCGGAATGCGTGCTTGGCGGCCACCGCGCCCAGCGCCCGGAGTGCGGCGAGGGCTGGTTCGTCGAACCGACCGTGTTCACCGGCGTCCGCAACGACATGCGGATCGCCCGGGAGGAGGTGTTCGGACCGGTCCTTTCGGTTATCCCCTTCGACGACGAGGAGGACGCGATCGCCATCGCCAACGACAACCCATACGGCCTGGCCGCCGGCGTCTGGACCCAGAGCATCAAGCGGGCGATCGAGGTGTCGAACCGGCTGCAGGCCGGCACCGTCTGGGTCAACACCTATCGCGCGGTCAGCTACCTCTCGCCGTTCGGCGGCTACAAGCGGTCCGGCCTGGGGCGGGAAAGCGGCAAGCAGGCGATCATGGACTATCTGCAGACCAAGTCGGTCTGGATCAGCACCTCGGACGAGGTGCCGAACCCGTTCATCCTGCGCTGAGATCCGACCGATGAAGGGCAGCGCGGGACGCATCCTGACCAGCCACGCCGGCAGCCTGCCGCGGCCGCCGGAATTGCGGCGGCTGCTGGCGGCGGGAGACGACGCCGAGCCGGCGGAACTGGCCGAGGCGGTGCAGGCGGCGACGGCCGACACCGTGGCCCGGCAGATCGCCGCCGGCATCGACGTGATCAACGACGGCGAAATGGGCCGGGAGAGTTTCTTCACCTATGTCCGCCATCGCATGACCGGCTTCGGCGGCCACAGCGACCGCCGGCTGATGGCCGACATGACCATGTACGAGGGCTATCGCAACAAGCTGCTGGGGATGACGACCGAGGAACACCGGGTGTCGTTGCTGCGGGCGCCGAAGGCGGTGGCCGAGATCGGCTACGGCGACAGCGCCGCAATCCAGGCGGAATGTGACCGGCTGAACCAACTGCTGACACAAACCGAAGGGGTGACCGAAGCGTTCATGACGGCGGCGTCGCCCGGCATCGTCGCCGCCGCCATGCAGAACGATCACTATCCGGACATGGAGAGCTATGTCGATGCCCTGGCGGTGGCCTTGGCAAACGAATACCGGGCCATCGTGGACGCCGGCCTGCTGCTGCAGATCGACGCGCCGGACCTGGCGATGGAACGCCACGCCCTGTTCCAGGACCGGCCGGTGGCGGATTTCATCGCCTTCGCCGAATGCGTGATGGCGGCGATCAACCGGGCCCTGGCGGGCATCCCGGCCGACCGGGTGCGCCTGCACGTCTGTTGGGGCAACTACGAGGGGCCGCACGTCTTCGACATTCCCCTGGAGGAGATCTGGCCGACCATCGCCAAGGCCCGGGCCCAGGGCCTGCTGCTGGCGCTGGCCAATCCACGGCACGAGCACGAATACCATTGCTTCGAGAATTTGGATCTGCCGGCCGACGGCATCCTGATCGCCGGGGTCATCGACACCACCACGAACTATGTCGAACACCCCAAGACCGTGGCCGACCGGATCGTGCGGATCGCCGGCGCGGTGGGCGACCCCAACCGCGTCATCGCCGCCACCGATTGCGGCTTCGAGACCGCCGCCGGTTTCGTTTCGGTCGAAGAACAAATCGCCTGGAACAAGCTGGAGGCACTGACCGAAGGCGCGGCCCTGGCCTCGCAAACCCTTTACGGTTAGGACCCACTGTCGGGACAGGATGGCGATAAGGCCAAGCAACAACAACGAGCCGCCACCAACCGGCGAAGCCAATGTGAGGAAACACCATGACCGAACCACGCCCCACCACCGTGCGCCTGCAGAAGATGTCCTGGGCCTTTACCGAATCGGCGGTGCTGTTCGGCGCCATCGAAGTCGGTTTCTTCACCGCCGTCGACCGCGCCGGCGGCTCGGCCGAGGCGATCGCGGCGGACCTGGGCATCAGCCTGGCCAATACTCAGCGCATGATCGTCGCCTTGCTGACCGTCGGGCTGATCGAGCGGGACGGCGAGGGCTTCCGCAACGCCCCGGACGTCGAGCGCTTCCTGGTCCGGGACAAACCCAGCTACGCCGGCGCCTGGATCCATTGGTTCCACCATCGCTGGGGCGAATGGGGAAAATTGGGCCAGCGATTGGCCGACCCCGAGCCGGGGGAGGTCATGGGCCATTACGACGACAGCTTTACCGTCGAGCATGCCCGTAGCTACCACCAGGCGACGGCCAGCGTCGGCATGGGCGCGGCCCGCAAGTTCCTGCGCGAGGTCGACCTGTTGGGCCGCCGCAAGATCCTCGATCTGGGCGGCGGCTCGGGCGCCTATTCGATCCAGGCGGCCAAGCAGTATCCGGAAATCACCGCGGTGGTGCTCGACCTGCCGGAGGTCGTCGTCGTCGCCCGCGAGTTCGCCACCGAGCACGAGGTCGCCGAGCGGGTCAGCGCCGAGGCCTGCGATTTCACCGCCGATCCCTTCCCCGGCGGGGCCGACGTCATCATGATGAACAGCAACCTGCCGATGTACTCCGCCGAGGTGATCCGGTCGGTGGTGCAAAAGGCCTTCGACGCCCTGGAACCCGGCGGCGAGATGCACATCTGCGGCGAGATGGTCAACGAGGACTGGAACGGCCCGCTGATCCCGGTGATGTGCGCCGTGCACGGCGCCCTCGACCATTCGACGGCGCTGCCCCATACGCCGAGCGACTGCATCGGCTATTTCGAGGACGCCGGCTTCCGGGACGTCCGGGTGCGCGAGTTCATCCCCGACATCCTGCAACACATCAGCGGCCGCAAGCCGGGCTGAGTGGAAATTATCGGCGATCAGTGCGCCGGCGCCAGACGCTATCGCCGGATCGTGCCCATGCGGCCGCTGCGGTAGTCCTCGAAGGCGCGCAGCAACTCCTCCCGGGTGTTCATCACGAAGGGACCATGGCGGGCGATCGGCTCGCCGATCGGCTCGCCGCCGAACAGCAGGAAACGAGCCGCTTGATCGGCCGTCGCGGGCACCGCCAGATCGATCCGGTCACCCTCGCCGAATATGACGAGTTGCCCGTCGGCCACCATTCTGCCGTCGCGGCCGGCCGCCAGGCCGCCCGCGAAGACGTAGGCCGCCAACCGATGCTCCATCGGATATACGGGCGACGCCGTGCCGCCCGGCCGGATCGTCCAGTCCTGCAGCATCACCGGGGTATGGGTGTCGATCGTCGCATCGACGCCGAACGCCTCGCCGGCGATGACGCGGACCGAAACCAGGCCGTCGGCGGCCCGCGCCAGGGGAATCCGATCGGCCCCGACGAACTGATAGCGGGGCGGTGCCATCTTGTGGCGAGCGGGCAGATTGACCCAGATCTGAAAGCCGTGCGAGCGGCCGCCCTGTTCGCGAATCCGCGGACCGGGCAGTTCGGAATGCACGATCCCCGACCCGGCGGTCATCCATTGCACATCCCCCGGCCCGAGGATTTGCCGATCGCCGGTCGAATCCTCATGCAACTTCTCGCCGTCGAGGATGTAGCTGATGGTCTCGAAGCCCCGGTGCGGATGATCCGGCGCGCCGATCGCGGCCCCCGGCGGCCAATCGATGGGACCGACTTCGTCCAGCATCAGGAAAGGATCGATGTTGTCCAGATCCGCCGTGGGGAATGGCCGGCGGACCGGAAAACCGGCGCCCTCCAGCGTGCGTGAAGCCGCCACCAGCGAGATGACCGGCCTGCCGCTCTGCTCCATCGGTGCCCCCGACCGACGCCCGGGCGTCAGTCGACCTTGGTCCAGTCGGGCTTGTGGAAAGCCCAGACGTCGCCCCACAACTGCTGGCCGCCGTCCACCGTCAGCACCTCGCCGTTGACGAACTTGCCCGACGAGCCGGCGATGTAGATCACCGCCTCGGCGATATCCATGGGATCGCCGGAATGCAGCAGCGGGTTGGAAACCTCGTAGTTGGCCGCCGCTTCCGGCGGGTACAGCGCGAAGGCCTCGGTCTCGCAACAGCCCGGCGCGACGCAATTGACCCGTATGTTCAAGGGCGCCCACTCGACGGCAACGGTCTTCGACAGATAGATCACGCCGGCGCGGGCGGCGCAGGTATGGGCCAGATCGGGCAGGCCGCGCCAGACGTCGGCGACGATATTGACGATCGAGCCCGGCTGTTCGGTATCGCGCCACAGCCGGGCCGCCGACTGCATCATGTACCAGGTGCCGTTCAGGTTGGTGTCGATCACCGCGTTCCAGCCCTTGACGGTAAAATCGATCGACGGCTGCGGAAACTGTCCACCGGCATTGTTGACCAGGACATCCAGGTTGCCGTGGCGTTCGAACACCCCGGCGATCATCGCCGAAACCTGCTCGGGATCACGGATGGTGATCTGATGGCTTTCGCAGTCGGCGCCCAGGGCCTCGATCCCCGCCTTGGCGTTCTCCAGCTTTTCCGGGTTGCGCCCGCAGACCACCAGCCGGGCGCCCAACCGGGCGAATGTGAAGGCGATGGCCTTGCCCAGACCGCTGCCGGCGCCCGAGACCAGCACGGTCCTGCCGGCGAACAAATCCGGCCGATAGACCAGTGGATAATCCGCCAATTCCTGGTCGCTCCAGCCAAAACCCTCGTCGTCCGTTGCCTTACTCATTGAAACCACTATCCCTCGTTGCCTGCCATCGCGCCCGCCGCCGGTCTAGAGGCGCTTGGCCACTTCCTCCAGCATCACTTCCGTGGCGCCGCCGCCGATCGGCAGGACCCGGGCGTCGCGCGCCATGCGTTCGATGGTGCTCTCCCGCATGAATCCCATGCCGCCATGGAATTGCAGGCAATCATACATGACCCGGTTGGCGACCTCGGCCGAAAAGGCCTTGAGCCCCGAGACCTCGCGCACGCAGTCGCGGCCCTCGGCATCCAGCCAGGCGGTGTGATAAGCCATTTGGCGGGCCGCCTCGACCTGCGCCGACAACATCGCCAGGCGCTGGCGGATTGCCTGTTTCTCCCACAGCGGCGCGCCGAAGGCCTGGCGGTCGCGCAGATAGTCGAGGGTCAGCTCCAGCGCCTTGCCGGCTTCGCCGACCGCCAGGCCCGACAGCACCAGACGCTCGTTCTGGAAATTGTTCATGATGGCGTAGAAGCCCTTGTTCTCCTCCCCCAGCACGTTGCCCGCCGGCACCCGGCAGTCCTCGAACACCAGCTCGGCGGTATCCGAACAGCGCCAACCGTGCTTGTCCAACTGCCGGCCGACGGAGAAACCGGGCGTACCCGCCTCGACCAGGAACATGGTGATGCTGCGGCTGCCCTTGACCTCCCGATCGGTACAGGCGGCGATGCAATAGAGGTTCGCATGCACGCCGTTGGTAATGAACATCTTGCGGCCGTTCAGGACATAGTCGTCGCCCTGGCGCAGCGCCCGGGTCGACAGCCCGGCGACGTCCGAGCCGACGCCGGGTTCGGTGACGCCAAGGGCGGTGATGATCTCGCCGCGACAGATGCCCGGCAGGTAATTGGCCTTCTGCGCCTCGCTGCCGTAGCGGGAAAGATGCATCGAGGCCATGTCGGTGTGCACCAGCACGGTGGCCGAGAAACCGCCGAAGGTGGAGCGGCCCAACTCCTCCGCCAGGACCAACGAAGCGGGCGCCGCCAGGCCCGCGCCGCCGAATTCCACCGGTTGCCGCATGCCGAGAAGGCCGATCTCGCCCATCGCCCGCAGGGTTGGGCGGGGCACCATGCCGTCCGCCTCCCAGGCCTCGCCGTTGGGCACCACTTCCGCCTCGACGAAGCGCCGCACCTGATCGCGGATGATCCGCAACTCCTCGGTCATGTGAAGAGGCTCTTGCACTGTAACTACCCTTTCGATGCGGTCGCCGCGCCGACGGCCTGGCGGGCGAGCCAGACGCTGCCCATATTGGGGCAGACCCAGAAGCTGTAGCGGCCGAACAGCAGCGAGATGGCCCCGAAGAAGGCCTTCATCGCCGCCGACGGCGCCTGTTTGATCCGAGCTTCGCCGTAGGGGCTGTAGAACGGATAATGGTCCAGCCAAGCCTGGTAGGTGTCGAAGGTCAACACCCGCGAGACCGGCCGGAAGCCGTCGTGCAGCGCCATCAGGTGCCAGGGCGCGGCGAAGTGATTGAAACCGCGATAACGCTTTCCGAACAGGCGAATGAAACCGTCCCGCCAGGGGATTGGCAGCCAATGGGAAAACGGCACCTGCGCATCATGGCTGACCCAGGGCGACAACAGGTTGGGCGTGGTGACGACGACCAGCGATTTGGTCAGCCGCCGGATGTTCCCGATCGCCGGTCTGATGTTCTGTTTGCCGACATGTTCGAGGGTCTCGATGGAGGCGAAGACGTCGATGGACTTGTCGGGCAGGTCGATCTCCTGCAGGAAATCCGAGCGGAACTCGCAACGATCGGCGAGATCGAGAATTGCCGCGATCTGCCGGGCCGCCGCCAGCTTGCCCTCGTGCGGTTCGACGATAACGGCGGCGGCGCCGCCGCGCAGAAGATAGGTGAAGGACAGCCAGCCGAAACCGGCGCCGCAGTCACAAAGCCGCGCCTCGGACAGATCGACGTGGCGGGCGATGGTGTCGACGTACAACCGGTTCATGTAGTCGAGGGTCTTGGCGATATCGATCATGTTGTAGTCCGTGTTGCCACTGAACTCCGGGATCGCCTGGATCGCGCGCACCTGCTCTTCGCCAATCAAGCTCAACAACATCTCCCCTTGTCCGTCGGCCGGACGGCCCGGCGATCGGCCCGGAATCGGCGGGTAGGCCGTCGCCGCCGGGCCATCCTCTCCGGTTTCGCCCGGTTCGGCAACTGGCCCTGCGCCGTGTCCACTATCCCGTCGACCTGGGTCATGGCCGGCGCTATGTTGGCCACCGAATCAGGGTCGGCGGCAGGTCTTTCAGCGCGCCGCTCGCGCCATCGGCCAGGGAGACGGCGATATGTTCGTGGATGCGCGCTCGCTCGAGGCGAATTCGGAGGTAACGTGCGACATCTGCATTGTCGGCGCCGGCGCCGCCGGCATCACCATCGCAAAGGAATTGAATGGCAAGCCGATCCGGGTCTGTCTGGTCGAAAGCGGCGATCTGGACTTCGAGCAGGATACCCAGGATCTCTACGACGGCACCAATAGCGGCGATCGCTATCCCTATGTCGGGATCAACCGGTTGCGCTATTTCGGCGGTACCACCAACCACTGGGAAGGTGCCTGCGTGGCGCTCGACGAGATCGATTTCGAACATCGACCATGGGTGGAGCATAGCGGCTGGCCATTCAACAAGAGGCACCTGGACCCCTACTACGCCCGCGCCCACAAATACTTGGAACTGGTCGAGTACAACTACGATGTCGACTATTGGGTGAAGAAATCCGGGCTGCGACGCTTCCCCATCAAGACCGACGTCGCCCACATGGCGATCTCGCAAAGCAGCCCGCCCACCCGGTTCGGCGAACGCTATCGGACCGATTTGCGCCAAAGCGGCAACATCACGGTGCTGTTGAACGCCAACGTGATCGACGTCGAGGCGGCAGCGACCGGCGCATCGATCACCGGGCTGCGCGTCCAGGTCCTGCAAGGCGCGGCGCATCGGGTGCGGGCGCGCCTGTATGTCCTGGCTCTTGGCGGCATCGAGAATCCGCGGCTGTTGCTGGCCTCCAACGGGGTGCACGAACGGGGCCTGGGCAATCAGAACGACTTGGTCGGGCGCTACTACATGGATCATCCGGTGGCCAAGGCGTCGATCTACTATCCCAGCCGGAGCCCGGCTGATCTAGCCCGCTTCCTCGGCCCTCGGCGGGCGCCGAACGGCGTCGTCGGCTCGCACATCGACTTGCCGGCGGCGACCCTGCGGGAGCGCCAGTTGACCAACGCCCGGGCGCCTTTCGTCGAGGTCAACCGCTACTATGCCTCGGAAGGGATCGAGTCCTTCCATGCCCTGACCTGGGCGCTAAAGCGCGGCGAGGTGCCGGACGATCTGTGGCGACACATCGGCAATGTGGCGACCGATATCGACATGGTGGCCGAGGCGGTGTCGCGCAAATGGTTCGACCATTACCTGTTCGACTCGGCCGAGGACGGCGGCATCTACGTCTTCGACAGCATGATGGAGCAGACCCCCAGCCCCGATAACCGCATCACCCTGGGCCGGGACCGCGATGCCCTCGGCATGCCGAAGGTCAACGTCGATTGGCGGGTGACCGCCCGCGACCGCGAGAACTTCTGGCGGGTGCACGAGATCATCGCCCGCGAAGTCGGCCGCGCCGGCCTTGGCCGCGTGCGCCTGTTGCGCGACCAGGGTGAGCGGATCTGGGACGAGTTGTTGAATTTCGGCCACCATCACATGGGGGCTACTCGGGCCCACCGCAATCCGGCCCGGGGCGTGGTCGACGCGGATTTGCGGGTGCACGGCCTGGCCAACCTCTATGTCGCCGGCAGTTCCGTGTTCCCCACCGGCGGCCACATCCAACCGACATTGACCATCGTGGCCCTGGCAATCAGACTTGCCGATGGCCTACCCGACAGCTTGGCGAGACTATGATGAAACCGTCCCGGCGCAACATGTTTCAGCTGTTCACGGCGGCCCTGACGGCGGCGCTACCCCTGTTCTCGCGCCAGACGCTGGGTGCCGGACGACCCCAATCGCGGCGGCCCTGGTGGCAATCGCTGCTGGCCGGCTTCAAACACCCCGCCAGCGCACGGCAGCTGGGCACCTGGTATCTGCGGACAACGCCGGGCGGCGATGACGCCGCCACGCTTGTGGCCGACCTGGCAAGGCACCTTTGCCAGGGCCGACCGGCAACCATGGCCGGCGGATTGAACGATCTGCCATTGCGCGAGCTGAAGACCCTGTTCCGTGACCGCGTCAGCCAGGATTTCGCCGAGGGCGATACCGTCGAGGTCGACGGCTGGGTGCTGGCCCGAAGCGAAGTGCAGCTTTGCGCCCTGACCGCACTGGCGTCGGCGACGGCGGGCAGCGGCGCTGGAACTCACCCGGGATCATCGCCGAAAACGGCTCAAAACGGATAGCGCTTGCCGTATTTTTTCTCGAATTCGTCCATGTCGCGAAATGCGAACGGGCCGCGTTTCTCGAATTTTTCCGGTTTGCGGTCGACCAAAACCGACCAGACGAACAGCCAGCCGACGATAATGATAGCAAGAAAGAAGTATACGCCTACCATGGCCACTCCCAGGGGCGTCGAACCCGGTCGACGCCGCGTCATCACGATTGATTCTAGCGACCTTGCCAGGCCTCGGCAATACGTCGGATAATTGCCCCGATGATCACATCGCGATGCCGCCATGTTAACGTTCGGGGGCGTTGACCGCCCATGAGAGCGCTTCTTCTGCAGATGGCGCTGGCATCGTTTCTGCCCGCCACCCTGGCGGCCGCGAACCTGGGACCACTGGCCTACTACTGGTACACCTGGATGAATCCCCACCGCCTGGTCTGGGGCATGCTGAACATCCAATGGGGCAAGTTCTTCGCCGTCGCCACCCTGCTGGGCTGGCTTTTCAGTTCCGGCAAGAAAAAGATCGCCTGGAACATCGTTACGGTGATGATCATCACCTTTTACCTCTGGACGATCCTGACCACCATGACCGCCAAGTTCCCGGATCAGGCGTTCTCCGAGTTGCAGGAGTGGTCGAAGGTGGTGCTGATGTGTCTGATCACCACCGCCATCATGCAAAGCCGCATCCGCTTGCACACGCTGATCTGGCTGCTGGTCATCTCGATCGGCTACCATGGCGTCAAGGGCGGCCTTTTCATGATGCTGTCGGGCGGCAACTACCTGGTGGTGGGGCCGCCACAAACTTCGATCGCGCCTACCAACGAGGTGGCGCGGGCGTTCTTGATGACAATCCCGCTGGCCTATTATCTTTCGAAGCATTCGGCGCACCGCTATGTGCGCTGGACCATGCTCGGCGTCACCCTGTTGCTGATGGCGGCCCTGGTCGGCACGAACTCGCGTGGCGCGCTGGTCGCGATGCTGGCAATGATGGGCTTCGCCTGGCTGTACATGAAGCGCAAGATACTCATCGTGGTCGGTGCCGCGATCGTGCTGGCCGCCGCCGTCGTGGTGTTGCCGGCGGAACGCACCTCCGGCCTGACCGCGCGCTTCTCGACGATCGACGAATACGAGGAGGACGGCTCGTTCCAGGGCCGTGTCCGGGCCTGGAACTACGCCATGGAAGTGGGCCGGAAGAGCCCGATATTCGGGAATGGTTTCGGCACCTTCGACTTCGGCTTCGAGAAGGCCGCTCACTCCAACTATTTCGAGGTGCTGGGCGAACACGGTTATGTCGGTTTGAGCATCTATCTGTTCATGGTGATATCGGCCTTCTTCTATTCCGGCGTCATCATGTCCCGTGCCAAACGGCAAAAGGAGCTTTATTGGGCTCGTGACCTGGCTCTCTGCCTGCGGTTTGCCATCGTCGGCTATCTGGTCGGCGGCATCACCAAGAACCACGCGTTTTTCGAGCTGTTCTACGTTGAACTGGCGCTTCTGGCCATCGTCGGCGCGCTGGTGAAGCAGGAGATCAGGCAGACCCACGCGCCGCCGGCATCCGACACCCGGTTCGCGCCCGCCATTGCCGGGCAAGGGCCCGGCGTGGTGACCCCGGCGTCCGCCATCAGGCCGGCATCACCGGCGGAATAGATGGCCGACGGCATGCGATCGCGGGCACTGGGGAGCTGTGGCTTGCGGGTGTCGCCCTTGTGCCTGGGCGGCATGATGTTCGGCGGCCGCGCCGACGAAGCGACCAGCCGCGACATCATCAATGCCGCGCGCGAGGCGGGGGTCGACTTCATCGATACGGCGGACGCCTACAACGGCGGCGAGTCCGAACGCATCATCGGCCGGGCGATCGCCGGCCAGCGCGACGATTGGGTGCTGGCCACCAAGCTTGCCAATCCGATGGGCAAGAGCGCCAACGCCCATGGTCTGTCGCGAAAATGGCTGCTGCGGGCCTGCGAGGCCAGCCTGCGCCGACTGAATACCGACTATATCGACATCTACTACCTGCATAAGGAGGACCATGGCACACCGCTGGCCGAAACCGTGCGGGCCATGGCCGACCTGATCCGCCAGGGCAAGGTGCGCTATTTCGGTCTGTCGAACTACCGCTCCTGGCGGCTGGCCGAAATCTGCAACATCTGCGACCGCCTGGGTATCGATCGGCCGGTGGTTAGCCAGCCCTATTACAACGCCATGAACAGGATGCCCGAGGTCGAGCATCTGCCGGCCTGCAACCACTACGGCCTGGGCGTGGTACCTTACAGTCCGCTGGCCAGAGGGGTCCTGACCGGCAAGTATCGGCCCGGCGAGGAGCCCCCGGCCGATAGCCGGGCCGGCCATGGCGATCGCCGGATGATGCAATCGGAATGGCGGCCGGAGTCGCTCGACATCGCCCAGACGCTGGCTCGGCACGCGGCGGCGCGCGGCATCACGCCCGGGCAATTCGCGGTGGCCTGGGTGCTGCACAACACCTTGGTGCAGGCGGTGATCGCCGGGCCGCGGACACTGGAACAGTGGCGCGAATATCCTGGCGCGCTGGACTATTGTTTCAGCGCCGAGGACGAGGAACTGGTGAATTCCCTGGTCGTCGCCGGTCACCCCTCCACGCCAGGTTACAACGATCCCGCCTATCCCATCGAGGGACGGCGGCCACGGAGTACTTGACGGCATGAAGAAGCAAGGGTTCAACGCGTTCGGGTTCATCGCCATCGCCCTGGTGCCCTGCCTGATCGCCATGGCGCGCCCGGCGGAGGCGGCCGCCACCATCCGGGTTAACAGCGTCAAGGGCCTGGAACGGGCGATCAAGAACGCCGCCCCCGGCATGGCGATCACCCTGATGCCGGGGAAATACCGCCTCAAGCGGAAGATCAAAATTCGCACCGCCGGCCGCGCCAACGCCCGCATCAGCCTGCGGGCGCGACGGCTGGGCGAGGTCGTGATCGAAAGCCCGCTGACCGAGGCGTTCAAGACCTCGGCGCCGTACTGGACCTTTGAGAACCTGGTAATTCGCGGGGCCTGCCGGCGTGACCACGATTGCGAGCACGCCCTGCACATTGTCGGCAACGCCCACCATACCATCGTGCGCAACGTGGTGATGCGCGATTTCAACGCGATGATAAAGGCCGGCCATGGCGGCAAGGGCAAGAAGCGGCGCTTTCCCGACGACGGCTTGATCGAGCGCAGCGCCTTTTTCAACAGTACCGCCCGGCAAGCCAAGCGGCCGGTGACGCCGATCGACGTCAACGGCGCCGACAACTGGGTGGTGCGGGGCAATTTCATCGCCGATTTCGCCAAGCTCGGCCGGCGGCCCGAACTGAGCGTTTCCTACGGCGCCTTTTTCAAGAGCAATTCCCACAACGGCGTCTTCGAAAGCAATCTGGTGATCTGTGAATGGCGGCATCAGGGCGGCATTCGCATCGGCCTGTCGTTCGGCGGCGGCGGTACCACCGGTGCCGAGACCTGCCGCGATCGTGACTGCACGACGTTCCACACCAACGGAGTGATGCGCAACAACATCATCATGAATTGCCCGGCCGACGTCGGCATCTATCTCAACCGCTCGAAAAAGACCGAGATCTTCAACAATCTGTTGATTAATACCAACGGCATCGACGTGCGTTACGAAAACAGCGACGCCCTGGTCCGCAACAACATCATCGCCGGCGGCGTGCGCGGCCGTGATGGGGGCAACGCCCGGAGTAGTGACAATCTGATGGGCGGCACGCCCTATGCGATGGTGCTGCCGGCCGCGGCCCGCTATCTGATCCGCCGGCTGGATGGTCAGGAAGCCAAGTATCCCGCCCTGATCGGCAAGCAGGACGTGGAAAAGGCGCAAGCTTGGGTGCGCGATGCGCAGCGCTGGGTCAGCAGCACCTGGCTGGGCAGCGGCACAATCCTGATCGACGAGCTTTACGCCGAACCGGGCAAACTGGATTTCAGTCTGATGCAGCCGGCATCCGTGGTCGACCGCGGTACCAAATTGCGGATGGTCAAGGACGATTTCTGCGGCCGTCGGCGCGGCCCGCCGGCCCCTGACCTGGGACCGATCGAATACGGTCGGGCGCCCTGCGACGTCGCCAGCATGCCGGCCTACCTGGCGGCCTTGAAGACGGCGGGACCGATAGCGCGCAAACCATGAGTGTCCTGCCGTCCCGGACAATCCTTGGGCCACGACGTGCCGCGCTATAGGCTCACCCTGGAATACGACGGCAGTGCCTTCGTCGGCTGGCAGCGGCAGGCCAACGGCCTGTCCGTACAGGAAGCCCTGGAATCGGCGATCGCCGCGTTTTCCGGCGAACGGGTCACCTCCTTCGCCGCCGGTCGCACCGACGCCGGCGTGCATGCCCTGGGGCAGGTCGCCCATTTCGATCTGGCCAAGTCGTTCGCCGCCGACACCGTACGCGATGCCCTCAATTTCCATCTGCAGCCCCATGCCGTGGCGGTTCTGGAGGCGGGCGAAACGCCGGCGGATTTCCATGCCCGCCATGACGCCATCGAGCGGCGCTACCTCTACCGCATCGTCAACCGCCGGCCGCCCTTGACCCTGCGGCGGGGCAAGGCCTGGCTGGTGCGCACGCCATTGGACGCCGCGGCCATGCACACCGCCGCCCAGGCGTTGATCGGCCGGCACGACTTCACCACTTTCCGCGCCGCCCAATGCCAGGCCAAATCGCCGGTGCGGACGCTGGATCTGCTGGAGGTGGCGCGAGCGGACGACGAAATCCGGGTTACCGCGCGGGCGCGTTCGTTCCTGCACAATCAAGTGCGCTCCATCGTTGGCAGCTTGCGCCAAGTCGGCGAGGGCAAGTGGTCGGCGAGGGATCTGGCGGCGGCGCTGGCTGCCCGGGATCGAAGCCGTTGCGGCCCGGTGGCGCCGGCCGAGGGCCTGTACCTGGCGGGCGCGCGCTATGGCGAGGCGGTATAGCCCAGGCTACAACAGGCGCTCGGCCAGCAGATTGAACAGCAGGCTCAACACCAGATCGAACACCACCACGCCGATCGCCGTCGGAATTTGACAGCCCAGGCCGGCGCGGACCACCAGGTAGCCGTAGAACAGCACGGTGATGTGGGCCGCCATCAGGATCAGCGCCGCCGCCTACTCCGGCAGGGCGCCCGAGACGTAGAGGAACACCGCCGGCAGCACCACCGCCATCTCCAGCACCGACGACCAGTTCCAGGCGATGATGTAGGAGACGTAGGTCGAGGTTAGGTCGAGCAGCCTGGACACCGGCACCATGACCAGGGGAAAGGCCAGCCAACTCAAGGTGAAGGCCAGCAGCTTGACCACCACGTACCACTCCAGCGCCGGTAGCGGCTCCGGTGCCGGTCCCTCGCCAAAGGTCAGCAGGATGAAGATCAGATAGAACGGCACCACCACCCCCATGGCGGCGAAGGAGCGCCAGAAGCCGTCGATCGACAGATTGAAATGGCTCATCGCCGCCGGATCGAAGCAGGCGATCCGCCAGGCGCCATAGACGGAACGGAACATCTCCTGCCGCATCGCGCCGACCCTATTCGAAATAGAGGTCGAGGAGGCGTTGGTAGACCTGGGTCAGGGTCCGGATATCGGCGATGGCCGCCTGTTCGTCGACCTTATGCATGGTCTGCCCGATCAGGCCGAATTCGGCGACCGGGCAATGGTGGTGGATGTGGCGGGCATCGGAGGTGCCGCCCGTGGTGGTCAGGGCCGGCTGCCGACCGGTCACCTCCGCCACCGCTTGGCTGACCAGATCGATGAAGGCGCCCGGCGCGGTCAGGAACGGCTGCGACGACGTGTGGATTTTGAGCTCGTAGTCGCCGCCGACCTGGCGGCATTGGGCGTGCAGCCAGTCCTGCAGGCCCTCGGCCGTCTGCTCGGTGTTGAAGCGGATGTTGAAGATCGCGCTGGCCCGCGCCGGGATGACGTTGGCGGCCGGATTGCCGACGTCGATGCTGGTCAGTTCCAGGTTGCTGGGCGCGAAATGCTCGTTGCCTTCGTCAAAGCGATGGCTGGCCAGGCGATCGACGACCTTGACCAGCCGGGGCACCGGGTTGTCCGCCAGATGCGGGTAGGCGGCGTGACCTTGCGTGCCGAGCACGGTCAGCCAGCCGGTCAGGCTGCCGCGTCGGCCGATTTTCACCATCTCGCCCATCCGTTCGGGGTTGGTGGGTTCGCCGACCAGGCAATGGTCGATCGCCTCGCCGCGTTCGGCCAGCCAGTCCAGGACCTTGCGGGTGCCGTTGATCGACGGTCCTTCCTCGTCGCCGGTGATCAACAGGCTGATCGAGCCCGGCAGGTCGCCGTCCCGTTGATCGAGGAAGCCGTCCACCGCCGCCGCGAAAGCCGCCACCGCGCCCTTCATGTCGGTGGCGCCGCGACCGTACAGCACGCCGTCCTTCACCTCGCCGCCGAACGGCGCCATGGTCCAGGCCGCCTCATCGCCCACCGGCACCACGTCGGTATGGCCGGCGAAGCAGAAATTGGGACCGTCGGCGCCGAGCCGGGCGTACAGGTTGTCGACGTCCGGGGTACCGGCCTCGCGAAAGGTCATGCGGTGGCAGGTGAAGCCCAGGCGTTCCAGGGCATCGCTCAACACCCGCAGGGCGCCGCCGTCGGCCGGCGTGACGCTGTCGCAGCGGATCAGCGCCTGCGCCAGTTCGATCGCGTCGATGGGTCTATCGTTGCGCATCGGGGGGCCCGCCGGCAACTGCGGTCAGTCCCGCAGAAGCTCGTTGATCGAGGTCTTGGCCCTGGTCTGGGCGTCGACCTGTTTGACGATCACCGCGCAATACAGACTGGGGCCGCCTTCGGCCCCCGGCATGGTCCCCGGCACCACCACCGAATAGGGCGGCACCCGGCCATAGTGCACCTCGCCGCTGGCGCGATTGACGATCTTGGTGGAGGCGCCGATGTAGACACCCATGGACAGCACCGACCCCTGGCCGACGATCACCCCCTCGGCCACCTCGGAGCGGGCACCGACGAAACAATCGTCCTCGATAATCACCGGGTCGGCCTGCAACGGCTCGAGCACACCGGCAATCCCGGCGCCGCCTGAAATATGGCAGTTTTTGCCGACCTGGGCGCAGCTTCCCACCGTCGCCCAGGTATCGATCATGGTGCCGCTGTCGACGTAGGCGCCCAGGTTGACGAAACTGGGCATCAGCACCACGCCCGGGGCGATAAAGGCCGAGCGGCGGACGATGCAATTGGGCACGGCGCGGAAGCCGGCGGCCCGGAACTGATTGTCGCCCCAGCCTTCGAACTTCGAGGGCACCTTGTCATACCAGGTGGTGCCGCTGCCCGGACCGCCGTCGATCGCCGTCATGTCGTTCAGGCGGAACGACAACAGCACCGACTTCTTCAGCCATTGATTGACGTGCCAGCCATTGCCGGTTTTCTCGGCCACCCGCTGGACGCCGGCATCCAGGGCGTCCAGGGCGGCGTCGACGGCTTCCCGCACCTCGCCCTGGGTGTCCAGGCCGATACCGTCACGGTCTTCCCAGGCGGCGTCGATGACGGCCTCGAGGTCGGCGGTGTTCATGCTGTCTCCTCCGGGTTGGAAAGTCGGCGGCACGATAGCCGCGCGGTCGGCACTGTCAACCGGCTTGCGGGACCGGGCCAGAGCATGTCGCGGGTAATCTGAACCATTTGACCGGCCCTCCAGGCCCCGTGGGTAGGCGCGGTTCGCAGGGCGATG
>JASLMH010000072.1 GCA_030746635.1 Alphaproteobacteria bacterium
CGCACCATGTGGCACCTTGGTTTGCGGGGTCGACGCCGGCCATTGAGGTGGGGGGTTGTTGGGGGGACTGGATTCGATTCCGGGCCCCGAAACTACCTGGCGCCCGGGCATCCATTGGCGGCGGCCTAACGGAAACTCCGGGCCTGGGGGATGGCGGCGGCGGGGTTGGCGTTCCGCGGGTGGCGGGCGCGGGCGCGGCGGCGGCCGAAGGGGTGGTTGCCGGGATCGGCGCCCGGGTCCTCGCGCAATTGATCCAGGTCGGCCGAGAGGTCGATCAGTTCCTCGGCCAGGACGTGGACGACGATGCCCTCGCGCTCGATCCGGCCGCGCGCCGCCAGCAGCCGGCTGGACAGCACCACCCGGCGATAGGCCTCGAACACCGGCGGCCGGACGATGATGTTGGCGACGGCGGCCTCGTCCTCGATGGTCACGAAGATCACCCCTTTCGCGGTGCCGGGGCGCTGGCGCACCAGCACCAGGCCGCCGACGGTGACCTGCCGCCCGGCCGGCAGCGCCGCCAATTCCTCGTTGTCGATGATGCCGCGGGCCCGCAGGCGCGGCCGCAGCAGGCGCAAGGGATGATCCTTCAGGGACAGGCGCAGATGGCTGTAGTCCTGCACCACCTGCTCGCCGATCGGCATGTCGGGCAGTTGCACGGCCGGCTCGCGCGGCGCATCCGGGCTGGCCGGACGCCCCTCGGCGGCGGCGAACAGCGGCAGTTCCGGCTGGCCGAGGCGTTTCAGTTCCCACAGGGCCGCCCGCCGGTCCAGGCCGGTCGAGCGCCAGGCGTCGGCATCGGCCAGCTTTTCCAGCAGGCCGGCGCCCAGGCCGGCCCGCCGCCACAGCGCCTCCGGCCCGGCATAGCCTGACCCCCGGGCGGCCATCAGCTTCTCCCCCTCCGCCTCGGCGAAGCCCTTGATCTGCCGCAGGCCGAGGCGCAGGGCGACCGCCCCGGCGCCGTTCGCCCCACCACCCGGCAGCGGCTCCAGGGTGCCGTGCCAGTCCGAATGGTTGACGTCCACCGGCCGCACCTCGGCCCCGTGTTCGCGGGCATCGCGGACGATCTGGGCCGGGGCGTAGAAGCCCATGGGCTGGCTGTTCAGCAAACCGCAGGCGAAGACCGCCGGATAATGATGTTTCAGCCAAGCCGAGACATAGACCAGCAGGGCGAAGGAGGCGGCGTGGCTCTCCGGAAAGCCGTAGTCGCCGAAGCCCTCGATCTGCTTGAAACAGCGGCCGGCGAAATCACGCTCGTAGCCGCGTTCCACCATGCCCTCGATCATCTTGTCGCGGAAGGTGTGGATGGTGCCGGTATGGCGGAAGGTGGCCATGGCCCGGCGCAGCCGGTCGGCTTCGGAGGGGGTGAAGCCGGCGGCGACGATGGCGATGCGCATGGCCTGTTCCTGGAACAGCGGAATGCCCAGGGTCTTGCCGAGCACGTCCTCCAGGTCCTTGGAAGGGAAGGAGACCCGCTCCTTGCCGGCCCGGCGGCGCAGGTAGGGATGCACCATGTCGCCCTGGATCGGCCCCGGCCTAACGATCGCCACCTCGATCACCAGGTCATAGAAATCGCGCGGCCGCAGGCGCGGCAGCATGGTCATCTGGGCCCGGCTTTCGACCTGGAAGACGCCGATGGAATCGGCCCGGCACAGCATGTCGTAGACCGCCGGGTCCTCGGCCGGCACGCTGGCCAGGGTCAACGGCCGACCATGGTGCCGTTCGATCAGATCGAAGCATTTGCGGATGCAGGTCAGCATGCCCAGGGCCAGGAGATCGATCTTCAGCATGCCCAGGGCGTCGAGATCGTTCTTGTCCCATTCGATGACGGTGCGGTCCTCCATCGCCGCGTTCTCGATCGGCACCACCTCGGACAACGGCCCGTTGGTGATGACGAAGCCGCCGACGTGCTGGGAGAGATGCCGGGGGAAGCCGGTCAGCTCGCGGGCCAGGCGGATCGCCATGGCCACTGTTGGATCGTCCGGGTCGAGGCCGCTTTCCCGCACCTTGTCGGGATCCACGTCCTCGGCCCCCCAGCCCCACAGGTTGCCGGCCAGCGCGCCCACCGCGTCCAGCGACAGGCCCAGGGCCTTGCCGACCTCGCGGATCGCGCTCTTGGCGCGGTAGCTGATCACGGTGGCGGCCAGGCCGGCCCGGTCGCGGCCGTATTTTCGGTAGACGTACTGGATCACCTCCTCGCGCCGCTCGTGCTCGAAATCGACGTCGATATCGGGCGGCTCGTTGCGTTCGGCCGAGATGAAGCGCTCGAACAGCAGATCCAGGCGGCTGGGATCGACGGCGGTGATGCCCAGGCAATAACAGACCGCCGAATTGGCCGCCGAGCCCCGGCCCTGGCAGAGGATGCCTTGCGAACGGGCGAAGCGGACGATGTCGTGCACGGTCAGGAAATAGGGCGCGTAATCCAGTTCGGCGATCAGCTCGAGCTCGTGGCGCAACAGCTTGCGCACCGAGGGGGAAATCTCGCCGCCATAGCGCTCGGCCGCGCCCAGCCAGGTCTGTCGTTCCAGTTCCTGTTGGGGGGTGCGGCCGCCGGGCACCGGCTCGGCGGGATATTCGTAGCGCAATTCGTCCAGGCTGAAATCGCAGCGCCCGGCGATCTCGACGCCGCGCGCCAGCGCCCCTGGATGATCGGCGAACAGCCGGGCCATCTCGGCCGCCGGCTTGAGATGACGTTCGGCGTTGGCGGCCAGGCGGAAGCCGGCCTCGGCCACGGTGCAATGTTCGCGGATGCAGCACAGCACGTCCTGCAACGGCCGCCGGCCGGGTAGGTGGTAGTGCACATCGTTGGTCGCCACCAGCGGCGTGCCGGCCCGCGCCGCCAGCGCCGCCAGCCGGCTCAGCCGGCGGCGGTCGTCGCCGGTATAGAGGTAATGGCCGGCCAGATAGCAACGCCTCGGCCAGCGCCGGCCCAGCCGTTGCAGGATCCCGGCGAAGGCGCCGTCCGGCCGGGCCGGCGGCAGGGCGATGAAAATCTGCCCCTCGTCGTGTTCGAACAGGTCCTCCAGGGCCAGCCAGCAAGCCCCCTTGGGGGCGCGGCGGCGGCCGGTGGTGATCAGCCGCGACAGCCGGCCATAGGCGGCCCGGTCGGTGGGAAAGCACAACAGGCTGAGCACCGGCGTGTCCTCGTCGGGCTCGGCGGCGCTGCCTTGGGCTTCATCGTCATCGACCAGACGCAGATGCGCCGGCTCCGCCGACGGCGCGGCGGCCGACAGGGGCCGGGAGAACACGTGCTGTTCCGGCCCCGCCGCCAGCGCCGCCCCCTCCAGCGCCACCAGGTCCAGCCGGGCGCCGACCAGCAGGCGGATGCCGGCCTCTTTGGCGGCGGCGTGGGCCCGCACCACCCCGGCCAGGGTGTTGCGGTCGGCGATGGCCACCGCCTCCAGCCCCAGGGCGGCGGCGGCGATCATCAATTCGTCCGGGTGCGAGCCGCCGCGCAGGAAGCTGAAATTCGAGGTCACCTGCAATTCGGCATAGGCGGTCATCAAGCTCCCCCCCACCCTCAAGCAAACAGCCCGTGCAGGTACCAGCTTGGCGGCGGGGCCGGCGCCGGGCCGTAAGGGCCCTGGCGGTAGAGCCAGAAGCGGCGGCCCAGGCTGTCCTCGATGCGGTAGTAATCCCGGGTCTCGCCGGCCAGCTCGGCGGCCTCGGCCCGCATCCGTTGCCACCATTCGGGCGCGATGCGTTCCGGGCCGTCGCTGCGCCGGACCCGATGGGCCAGGCCGCGCCAGCGGAACAGCACCGGCGGGCCGTCCGGCACCTCGGCCACCGCCTCGATTGGTTCCGGGTGCGGCAGCAGGTAGACCGGCCGCCGCGCCGCTGCCGCCCAGGCGGTATCGGAGGGCGGCGCCAGGGGCGGTACCACCTCTACCGCCCGTTCCGGCAGGTAGCTCTGGTGGGGCGCGAAGCGGGCGACGTTGACCATGCCCAGGCGGTTGCCCAGGCGGTCGACCAGCAGGCCCAGTTCGCCGTCGTCGGCCGGCAATTCCCGGCCCGTCAGGGTGATTTGCGCCACCGCCAGGGGTTCGCTGGCCGGCGCCGTCAACAGCATCAGATCGGCGCCGAAGCCAGGCTCCAGCGCCGGCAGGTGTTCCGCCAGCAGGCGCATCAGGTGCCCCTCGTCCCGGCTCGGCCGGTTCAGGCCGGCGCGGACGTGCTTGACCTCGCCGTCGACCAGGTACAGCCGCAACTCCAGGCGCCGGGCGCCGCGTTCCTCCCTGGCCAGCAGGCTGCAAAGCTGCTGGGTCAACCGCCGCGCCGCCCGGGTGATGTCGGCCAGTTCGCCGATCGGCTCGGCGAAGGCCAGGCGGCTCCAGAAGGTGGTGGCGGGCGGCCGGGGCGACAGCGGTTCGCCGGCCCGGCCCAGGGCCCGGTCCAGGCCGTCGGCGACCTCGCGGCCGAAGCGGGCGGCCAGGGCGGCGCGGGGCAGCGCCGGCAGTTCACCGATCCGGCCCAGGCCAAGCCGCTGCAGGCCGCCGGCGGCGGCCGGCGACAGGCGCAGGGCGGCCACCGGCAGCTCGGCCAGGGCCGCCGCCGCGCCGTCGAGGGGCAGCACCGTCGCCACCTCGCCGCCATAACGGGCCACGGCCCAGGCGGCGCCCAGGCTGTCGGCGATGGTGGCGCGGGCGTCGATGCCGAAATCCTCCAGGCGGGCCAGCAGATCGTCCAGCATGGCCCCCTCGCCGCCGAACAGATGGCCACAGCCGGTGACGTCGAGGCGGACGCCGTCGGCCCCATCCACCGCCGCCCAGGGGCTGTAGCGGGAACACCAATCGGCCAGCGCGGCCAGGGCGCGGGCGTCGGCCGCGGGCGCCGCCGGTTGCAGCGACAGTCCCGGCACCAGGGCCCGGGCATCGGTCAGCAGCAGGCCGGGGCAGACCCCCTCGGCCGCCGCCGCCCGGTTCACCGCGGCGATCCGCTGGGTGCCCTGTTGCGCCATGGTCAGGGCCAGGGGCCGGCCGCGCGCCGGCCCGCTAGCCCCGTGCCGCCGCCAGGCCCGGTACAGCCGGTCCGTCGGCCAGCGCGGCAGCCACAGCGAAAGCACCCGCCTGGGTTCCGCCTTGCCCATCATCCGGCTCGTCATCCGCTTCATTCCATTGCAACAGCCAGTGCCCGGGGCGGCCGCCCTTGCAGCGCAGCAGTTCGACATCGAAGCGCGCCGCCCCGACACCGGCGTAACCGAGGGTCGGGGCGCTGGGGGCGGCAGCGATCCGCCACCGGGTCAGGGCGGCGCTGGCCACCGCGCCGGCCGCTCCCGGGCGCAGCAACAGGGCCGTCACGCCATGGCCCTCGGCGGCCAGTTGCAGACGCCGGCTTTGGCCCAGGTCCAGCCGCCCGACCTCGCCGACCACGGCGGCCAGGCGGGGGCATTTCAGGCCCTCCTCCATGGCCCACAGGCGCTCGCCATCGTTCGCCCCGCGCACCAGGATCAGGCGCTCCGACGCCAGGCCGAAGGCGGCCAGGCCGGGGCCGTACAGGCCGCGCCGGGAGAGGCACCAGAGCACGCAGCCACCGTCGGCGGCCGCCCGGGCGGCCAAGGCGGCGATGAAGGCCAGAGCCGTACCGGGGGCCGCACCGCCCCCCTCGGCGGGGCCGCCCAGCACCTCGTGCAGGGCGCCGCGGGCCAGGCCGCCATGGGGCAGATTGCCATCGATCTCCGGCGCGCCGAGGGTCAATGGCGGCACCACCGTCCGGTCCCCGCCACCGCGTTCGATCGCCGCCACCCGCCGGCGCAGCGCCGATACCACCTCCTGCCGCGCGCGCTCCCGCACCACGGAATTCTCCCGATCATCAGAACGAATGTTCCTATTTTGTTCTTATAGCCCCGGAAGTCAAGGGAATATGCCGCCCGGTGGTGTCCCAATTTGAAATTCAAGGCGCTGCAAGCCGCAAACGAACGCCCGCAAATCGTGAGGCCAAGCCCCACATCCCGAATTGCATCGCTCACCCCCAACACCAACCAAAACGAGCGAGCGTTGGAAAGGTGATGCAAGACGCACTTTTCCTTCTAGCTTCCAACGAACCTCCACCCCTGCTACCGTAGTTCTGCAACGGAGAGACACTTGGGAGCGCATCCGATGAAAGATTTCTTGAAAAGAACTGTTGCGGTTTTGGCAGTGGCATCCTTTGCACTGCACCCCAGTTTGGTCCAGGCACAGATCGCCATCGGCAATGCCAACAAAGTAATCTCGCGCGTGCAGGGCGTCCTGCAGGCCAACACCAGGACGCTGGTCATCAAGGATGATGTCTACAGCAACGAACGAGTAAGTACCGCGGCCGACGGCGCGGCCCGGTTCGTCTTCCAGGACAAAACGATACTTTCGGTCGGCGCCAGTTCGACGGTGACCCTGGACGAGTTCGTGTTCGATGCGGACGCCAGCAAGTCCAAGGTGGCGCTGTCGATGTCCAAGGGCGTGATGCGGTTTGTTTCCGGCAACCTGCCCAAGGCCCGCTACTCGATCAAGACGCCGACGGCGGTCATCGGTATCAGAGGGACGATCGTGGTGATTGCCGTCGCCCTCAACGGCCTGACGACGGTTACCGTCGTCGAAGGCGCGGTGACCGTGAGTGCCGCCGGCACAACCGCTACGGTGGATGCCGGGCTGTCGACGACGGTATCGCCTGGCGCACCGCCAACGCCGCCGACGGCCAGCCCACCGCCGTCGCCGCAGGTGCAGGCCATGAATTCCTCACTTGGTCCGGACCCAGGAGGGGCAACGGAAACGGCGACTGCCGAAGGGGGCGGCCTGTCAGCCGGGGCAATAGGTATTGGCGCCGCGATCGCCGCCGCATCGGACGACGACGACGCCGTTTCCACGTCATCGTCGACCAGCACCAGCACCAGTACCACCGCCGCAGCCGGCAACGGCTCTAGCTCGACGCCCAGCACGACGAATTGACCTGGCGCCACGGGCTCGCCGTTGGAGCCATTCCGACTTGGTCGGAATGGCTTTCGCGGCGGCCGGCGCCTTCGCAACGCCATCCTGGCTCGTTCAAATGGCCCTGGCGATGGCTAGGCATGTCGGTTCTAGTGGTGGCGTCGGCTGGGTATGATCGCCAATGATCTAATTGTTCGTTGCCGAACTTCGTCTCATGCCCATGTAGGTAGCTTCCTGCCATGAAAATCACCGCAATCGAAAGCCTGCATTGCGATGCCGGCTGGCGCACTTTGTCCTTCTTGAAGATCTCCACCGATGAGGGCCTGATCGGCTATTCCGAATACAACGAGAGCTATGGCAGCCCGGGCCTGTCGGAGGTGATCCGGCGCCTGGGCGAGTTGTTGATCGGCCAGGACCCGCGGCCGGTGGAACGGATCAGCGCCAACCTTTACGCCCGCACCCGCCAGGCACCGGAAGGCCTGATCCAGCAGGCCATCGCCGCCATCGAGAACGCCCTGTTGGACGTGAAGGCAAAGGCCCTGGGGGTACCGGTCTATGAGCTGTTCGGCGGTCCGGTACGCGATAGGCTGCGGCTCTATTGGTCGCATTTCGGGACCTACCGCCTGCACCACGCCGCCGTCATGGGGGTCGAGCCGCTGACGGATCTGGCGGGGGTGGAAAAACTGGCGGCGGAGGCGGTCGAGCGCGGCTTCACCGCCATGAAGACGAATATCTTTCTGTTCGATCGGGACGGCGCGCCGGACCTGCACATGCCCGGCTTCGGCCGGCGCAACGAAACGCCGGAGTTGAACTGGTCCCGCGACCTGATCGACCGGCTGCGGCAGCAGATCGCCGCCATGCGGTCCGGCGCCGGCCCGGCGGCGGACCTGCTGCTGGACCTGAACTTCAATTTCAAGACCGAGGGCTATCTGCAGATCACCCGGGCGCTCGACGATGCCGGGCTATCCTGGTTCGAGATCGACAGCTTCGACCCAGCGGCCCTAAGGGATATTCGCGAGAAGACCCGCACGCCGATCGCCTCCTGCGAAAGCCTGTTCGGCCGCCGCGGCTTCGTGCCCTATTTCGAGCAGCACGCCATGGACGTCGCGATCATCGACGTGCCCTGGAACGGCCTGAACGAGTCCCTGAAGATCGCCGCCATGGCCGAGGCCTACGAGATCAACGTGGCGCCGCATAATTTCTACGGCCACCTGTCGACCCTGATGAGCGCGCATTTCTGCGCCGCCCTGCCGAACTACCGGATCATGGAAATCGATATCGAGGACGTGCCCTGGAAGGACGATCTGGTAACCGAGCCGCCGCGCATCGAGGCCGGCCACCTGATCCTGCCGACGACACCTGGCTGGGGCGCCGACCCCGACGAGGACGCCATTCGGGCGCATCCGCCGAAGTAGCTTGTGGGATGATGCCGTCATGAAAAGCGAACCGCACATCCGACATCTTGACGACTATGACTGGGAAACCCGCCCGGGACGCACGGACGGGGTGCGCTGGAAATTGCTGGTGGATGCCGACCGTGGGCCCAGCCACGGCTTCAGCCTGGGCATCCTGCAATTTCCTCCGGGCACGGTGCTGGCCCCCCACCGTCACGGCCCGCAGGAGGTCTATTGGGTGCGGGAGGGTCGGGGCGCGTTACGGCTGGGCGAGGAGACCCGGCAGGTCGACCCCGGCACCATCGTCTACATTCCCGAGAACCACCTGCACGGCATCGAGAACATCGGCACCGAACCCCTGACCCTGATGTGGCTCTTCCCCACCGACACCTGGGCCGAGGTCGAATACCTGTTCGAGTGACAGCGCCTACTTCTGGAAGAGAACGGGGTCACGGACAGACAAGATTGTCGCCGGCATTCGCTCCGACCACCCAACCCGGCATTTGACTTTGGACAATGCCGTCTTCGGGCATTGGACGTAACGTTTCCCCGCCAATGCGGGACCAAACCATGCGCAAGCTACTCCTTCTATCGGTTCTGGCCGCGGTGCTTGCCGGCGGCTATTGGGTGTTCGAGCAGGCCGGCCGCCCCGAGGTCAGGCTCGTCGCGCCATACCGGGGACCCGCCGTTCGCGCCGTATACGCGACCGGCGTGGTCGAGCCCGAGATCTGGGCGGCCGTCGCACCCTTGGAGGGCGGGCGGATCGTCTCGATCCTGGCCTTCGAGAATGCCGAGGTGGTGGCCGGAGAACCATTGGCCGAACTCGACGATCAGGAGGCCGAGGCTATCATCGAGGAGTTGGAGGCGCGCAAGTCCTATCTTGAGAAGGAGGTCGAGCGGACCCGGAGATTGCTGGCCCGGAGCATCGTTAGCGAAAAGTCGCACGAGCACGCCCTAAGCGAACACCGCAAAATCCTGGCCGCAATCGCCGGGGCCAAGGTGCGCCGCGACCATCTCATCCTGCGGGCGCCGATCTCGGGAAAGTTGCTGCGCCGAGACGGCGAAGTCGGCGAAGTCGTGGCACGGGGTCAAGCCGTATTCTGGGTCGGCGCGCCACGGCCACTTCGCATCAAGGCTGAAGTCGACGAGGAGGACATCCCCTTGGTCCACCCCGGTCAGGCCGTCAAGATCAAGGCCGATGCCTTTCCCGACCACGTTCTCGACGGCACCGTGAGCGATATCACCCCGAAAGGCGATCCCGTGAACAAGAGCTTCCGGGTATGGATCGCGCTTCCCGACGACACGCCCTTGATGATCGGCATGACCACCGAAACCAACATCGTCATCGAGGAGCGCGCAAACTCGCTTTTGATCCCCACCAGTGCGCTGCGATCGGGGACGGTCTGGACCGTGGTCGAAGGCCGGGCCACCGCCGTCCCGATCGAGACCGGCGTCTCGGGCCACCTTCGGACCGAGATTGTCGGCGGCCTCGACGAGGCGCAGCGGATCATCGTCGATCCACCGCCCGAACTTGCGGATGGTGACAAGGTTCGGGTGCTGGCGGATGGGGCTTAGTTGCGCATGGCGCTCAATCTCGAAATCGCCCTGAAGCATCTCAGGAGTCGGGTTCGTCAGAGCGTCGTCGCGGTTCTCGGCGTCGCCACCGGGGTCGGCTTTTCCGTGGCAATGGCGGCACTGATGCAGGGATCGCTGCTGGATTTCCAGCAAAAGTTGATCGACGCGTCACCGCACGTTCTGATCAAGGACGAATACCGCGACCCGCCCTTGCAGCCGGCGGAGCGCGCATTCGCGGGCGCGGTCGCACTCGACGGCCTGAAGCCCAAGGAAGAGCTTCGCGGCATCAAGCGGGCGAAGTCCTTGATCGCGGGACTCGACACCGTGCCCGGACTATCCGCCGCGCCTTTGCTCGAAGGTCAGGTGGTGATCCGCTTCGGCGGCAAGGACGTCGCCGCGACATTGAGCGGCATCGACCCCGAGCGCCATATCCGCGTCTCGCAATTGGCCGACGACATGAGCACCGGCACCGTCACCAACCTTTACGCCGCCGCCAACGGCGTGATCGCAGGCGACGGCCTGGCGCGTAAACTCGGCGCCCGGATCGGCAACCTGCTGATCGTGTCCTCACCAGCGGGTGTTGTCTTGCGCATGAAGCTCGTCGGTCTGTTCCACACGGGTGTGGTGGCGATCGACGACGCCAGGGCCTATGCCCTCCTGAAGAAGGCCCAGGTGCTGCAGGACCGCCCCAACGTGATCAACCGCGTCCGCATCGCCGTACCCGACATACATCAAGCCCGAGGCCTCGCGCGGCGTTTGGAGGAGCGGATCGGCTACCTCACCGAATCCTGGGACGAGGCCAACGAGGATATTCTGAACGCACTGCAGGTCCGGAACGTCATCATGTACGTGGTCGTCGGCGCGATCCTATTGGTCGCGGGGTTCGGCATCTTCAACATCGTCTCGACAATCACCTACGAGAAGGCGCATGACATTGCGATCCTCAAGTCCCTCGGATTCCGCGAATCCGATGTGCGCTCGATCTTCGTGACCGAGGGGCTGGCCACCGGCGTCGGCGGCTCGGTTCTTGGCTGGGGCCTCGGGTTCACGCTCTGCAAGATACTCGAGTCGATCGAATTCAACGCGAAATGGGCGATCGAAATGGAAGGCCTGCCCATCTATTACGATCCGCTCCAGTACGGCATCGCGACTGCCATCGCCGTCACCTCCGCCGGCGTGGCCGCTTTCTTGCCGGCCCGGCGGGCGGCGCGTCTCAACCCCGTCGACATCATTCGAGGCGCGGCATGAGCATGTTGCAGGCGGAGGGCGTGAGCCGTGTGCTGGAGGGTGAGGTCCCGGTGACATTGGTCCGCGACATCGATGTGACCTTCGAGGCCGGCGAGTTCTGCGCCATCACGGGGCCGTCGGGCTCGGGCAAGTCGTCACTGCTCTACCTCCTGGGCCTGCTCGATGTGCCGACCGAAGGCCGGATCAGCATCGAAGACGCGGCCACGTCTTCGCTGCCTTCGGACGCGCTCGCTGACGTCCGGCTCGGCAAGCTGGGCTTCGTTTTCCAGTTTCACTTCCTGCTGCAGGAGTTCACCATCCGGGAGAACGTCGCCCTGCCGATCAGGAAATTGGGGCGTCTCGCCGAACCCACTGCGCTGGCCCGGGCGGAGTCGCTGCTGGAAGAGCTGGGCCTCGGCGACAAGACACGGAAATACCCGCACCAGCTCTCGGGTGGCGAGCGTCAGCGGGCGGCCGTCGCCCGGGCCCTGGCCAACGATCCGCTGATCGTGCTGGCGGACGAGCCGACCGGCAACCTCGACAGACGGAACGGGTCGATCGTCTTCGACATTTTCGAGCGCCTCGCGAAAGAGCAGGGCCGCACCGTCATCACGGTCACCCACGACCCCTCGCTGGCAGCCCGCGCGGGACGGCGGATCACCTTGGTGGATGGGCGAATCCAGGAACCCTGACCCCTTTGCCCCCGGGCGTCCTTCCGGTACCTACCGATAGATCAACGTGCCGTCGTCCAGATCGGCGGCGGGGATCTCGTCCTTTTCGCTGTAGTAGTCCTGGCTGAAGATCCAGGGTTCGCGATCGCCCTGTTTCGGCATGATGTGCATCTTGCGCACCAGATAGCCGGCGTTGAAGTTCTCGTCCGCCACCAACGGTAGCGCCGGCATGTCCTTGTCCGCTTCCCGCAATTGCGGGGTGACCACGTCCGCCCCCTTCTCGGCCATGTGATTGAGCAGCCGGCAGACGAAGCCCGCGACCATATCGGCGCGCATGGTCCAAGAGGTCCTGAGATAACCGAACACCCAGGCCATGTTGGGGATGCCCGAGAACAGGATGCCCCGGTGGGCCCAGCAATCGGCGAAGTTCAACGGCTCACCGTCGATGGTGAAGTCGATATCGCCCAGCGCGGAGAGATTGAAGCCGGTGGCCGTGACGATGATGTCGGCTTCCAGCTCCCGGCCCGAGGTCAGCAGGATGCCCCTCTCGGTGAAGGTCTCGATCTGATCGGTCACCACCGATGCCTGGCCCGCCCTGATGCCCTTGAACAGATCGCCGTCCGGCACGATGGCCAGGCGCTGGCGCCAGGGCCGGTAGCTGGGCGTGAAGTGGGTATCGACATCGAAATCTTCGCCCAGGTAGGCCTTGGCGCCGGCGATCAGTTCGTCCTTCAGGGCATCCGAGTCCTCGAAGGAGCGGCGGGTGATCTCCTGCTGGTCCTTGAGGATCTGCTGGCGGACGATTTCGTGGGTCCATTCCTCGGGGATATCCAACTGGCGCAGCATGTCGGCCACTTCGTTGCTGTTCGGTCGGGCATAGAAGAAGGTCGGCGAACGCTGCAGCATGGTGATGTGGGCACAGTCCCCGGCCATCGCCGGTATCAGGGTCGCCGCCGTCGCCCCGGAGCCGATGACCACGACCTGCTTGCCCTTGTAGTCCAGGTCTTCCGGCCAGGTCTGGGGGTGGACGATCGGCCCTTGGAAACGCTCCATGCCGGGGAAGTCCGGGGTATAGCCTTCCGAATGCCGGTAGTAGCCCTGGCACATCCACAGGAAGTTGCCGGTGAAACGCCGGCTCTCGCCGCCATCGGCGCCCGTCACCTCCAGCGTCCAGCATTTGTCCTCGCCGGACCAGGTGGCGGTCCGCACCTGGTGCAGGTAGCGGATGTGCCGGCGAATGTCCTGCTCGTCGAGCACTTCGTCGAGGTAATTGAGGATCTCCTCGGCGGTGGCGATGGGCGGCCCTGACCAGGGCTTCCACTTGTAACCGAAGGTAAAGAGGTCGCTGTCCGAGCGGATGCCGGGGAATTTGTGGGTCAGCCAGGTGCCGCCGAAGCTCTCCTGGTTCTCCAGCAGCACGAAGCTCTTGGCGGGACACTGCTGCTGCAGGTGATAGGCCGCATCGATGCCGGAGATGCCGGCCCCGACGATCAGCACGTCGAAGTGCTCGACGGTCTGCGACGTACTCTCACTCATCTCGACTGCAACGTTCATGGTGTACTTCCTGTGCGATCACGGTCGGCGGCGGTTCCGAGGCCCAGGGACATACATACCCTTGTCTGGAGCCACTTTGAAGTGGGCCAAACCAAACGCTGATATCAGGGGGCAGACCAAAAAAAGACTGTCGGTAAGCGTCGACGGGGTATGTTGACGTCCCGGCGCCGGGCATGGGCGCCGGTTGGTTCGTTACAAGGTCGGTTCGATGCGGTCGTTGCTGGTTATCCTCCTCGCCATCCTGGTTCTGGTCCTGGTGCCCCTGGGTTTCGTGATCGTCAATTCCTGGACTCCGGACGTCGACGAAGCGCTGCTCGACCGACTCGAGAACCAGCGATCCTGCGAAAACTGCGATCTACGCCAGGCCGGCCTGTGGTGGATGGACCTGCAGGGGGTGAACCTGACCGGCGCCAACCTGAGCGGCGCCAGCCTGTGGTGGACCGACCTGCGCCGGGCCAACCTGAGCCATGCCGATCTCAGCCGGACCAGCCTGTGGTGGGCCGAACTGCAGGACGTCAACCTGCAAGGCGCCTCGCTGGCCGACGCGGTGCTGGGCCGGGCCACCTTGCAGCGGGCCAACCTGGCCGGCGCCAACCTGGGCAACACCGACATGAGCGGCAGCAATCTGAGCGAAGCCAACCTGCAAGGGGCCGATCTGAACCGGGCCCACATGCTGCATGCAATTCTGTATGGGGCCAACCTGCGGGGCGCCGACCTGACGGACGCCAACCTTTTCGGCGTCGATCTGCGGGGGGCGGATCTTTCAGGTGTCAACCTGACCCGGGCCAGCCTGAGCGAGGCCGACTTCACCGACGCCGATTTGAGCGGCGCCGACCTGACCGAGACCTTGATCGACACGGCGATCTTCTGCCGCACCAGGACGCCGTGGGGTATCGAGAACAGGGGTTGCCCGGCCGCGCCCGCGGCGGGCGCTCAATCGTCCGAGAGATAGCGGAACCAGTCCTTGGTGGCATCGGCGATGCGATCGGCGCTCCACACCGGGGCGTCGCGCCAATAATCGATGTTGTCGAGCATGATCCGCACGCCCTCCTCGATCGGCACCCGGGCCCGCCAACCGAAGCGTTCACGAACCCGGCCGACGTCGGCCAGGGTGCAGTCCGGCTCGCCGGGCCGCTTCGGGATATGCACGGTCTCCTTGGCGCCCAACAGCTCGACCAGGCGATTGACGCTGACGTCCTGACCGGTGCCGACGTTGAAGACCTCGCCGCCGATATCGATGCCGCCGACGGTGGCGACGGCGTCGGCGACATCGCCGACATAGGTGAAATCGCGGGTCTGCTCGCCGTCGCCGACGATGGTCAGCGGCTTCTCCGCCAGCAATTGGGCCAGAAATACGCCGAACACCGCGCCATAAGTGCCCGAGGTCCTCGAGCGCGGGCCGTAGACGTTGAAGAACCGCAACGAAGCGACGGACAGGTCATAGACCCCCCCCCAGTGCAGCACCAGTTGCTCGCCCAGATACTTGGTCAGGGCGTAGGGGTATTCGGGCCGGATCTCCGCCGTTTCCGGCGTCGGATAGTTGTCCGGGATGCCGTAGCACGACGAGGAGGCGGCATAGACCAGGCGCCGCGCCCCGGCCTCGCGGGCCGCCTGCAGAACGTTAAAGGTGCCGGTGACGTTGGTGTCGTAATAGTCGTCCGGGTGCTGGATCGACGGCACGATGTCGGCCAGGGCGGCCAGGTGAAAGACCCGCTTGCGGCATCCGCAAAGCGACGCGGCCGCCGACGTCGAGACGATCGCCGGCAAGGTCCAACAGGATGCGGCCGGTGCGGCCGGCAGGTCGCCATGACCGACGGCGACAGCCAACTGCGCCGCCGCCGCGACGCCCTGACCACGCAACGCAATCCCAACCCGGATCGCGATCGGGTCAGCACGCTGACCGCCGAACTGACGATCCCGGGGTCTGACGGTTCCGGGACGGTGGCGATAGACCTTCGCTATGTGGCCGATCGCGACATCTTCGCGCCGACGGTGTTTTCGGATTATCTCGAAATCGTCGCGACCCAGTCGTGGCAGGATTTGGAAACCCTGGCCGATGCCATATTGGACGATGTGAACAATCAGGCCGTGCCACGCTGGCTCTGGCTGCGCCTCGCCACCCCGCGACACGCCGTGATCCAACAGGATCGGCAGCCGCGCTGGGACAACCAGGAACTGCTGGCTACGCTGGATTTTTCCTAAGGCTCACTCCGCGACCGGCAGGGTGAAGGAAAACACCGTACGCTGCCCTGGGGTACTCTCAACGCGCAGGTCTCCGCCATGGCGGCTGACCAGTTCCCTGCAGAAATGCAGACCCAGGCCGGTGCCGACTTCGCCGCTGGTCCCCGAGGTCGAGGCGGTCTGGCCCAGATCGAACAGCGCCGCCAGCCGATCCGGCGGAATGCCGACGCCGGTGTCACTGACGCCGACCTCGACCCAATCGCCGTCCCGGCCGCAAACTAGGCTGACCTGGCCGCCTTCAGGGGTGAATTTGAGCGCGTTGCTGATCAGATTGCGGAAAATCGTATCGACCATCTTCCGATCCGCCATCACGCCGACATCCGCCACATCGCCCGGCCGCAGTTCGATATTCTTGGCGGCCGCCAGTGGTTGAAAGACCGACAGGTTGGCCGCGACGACGTCGGCAATGGGTAACGGCACCGGTTCGAATTCGAGCCGCCCCATCTGGGCCAGCGACCAATCCAGCAGATCGTGCAGCACCTGATAGGCCTGCTCGGCCGCTTGATGCACCAATAGGGCATAGGGAGGTATCGAGATAGGCGATCAAGCCCGGCATCGCATCGGCCACCAGGCGCAATTCCCGCTCGCTGTCGCGTAGCACCTGTTCGGCCTGCTTGCGCACCGAGATATCTTCCTGCACCGCGACGTAGTGGGTGATCCGACCGTCGTCGCCCTTGATCGGGGAGATGGAGGCGGAAACCCAGTAGCGGCTGCCGTCCTTGCGCTGGTTGCGGAAATCACCGTGCCATTGCTTGCCGGCCGAGATGGTCCGCCACAGCTCCGCGTAGTCTTCGGTGGAACGCTCGCCGGATTTCAGGAGCCGGGGGTTTTGACCGATCATTTCGTCGCTAGCGTATCCCGTGACCTCCAGCACCTTTGGATTGACATACTCGATAACGCCGCTCGGATCGGTGATCATCACCATGCCGGGGCCTTGCTCGACCGCGCGCGACAATTGACGCAGCCTGACCTCGGCCCGTTTCGCCTCGGTGATGTCGCGTGACGAGGTGGACAAGCCAATAACCCGGCCTCGATCGTCGAGGATCCGCGACATGGTCATCGGCATGCGCGACAGACGTTTCGACCCATGTCGCCTCGGCATCGGCGCCGTCCGGTGATTGCCGGGCATCCGCGATGCTATCCCCCAGGATGTCCCGACCAAGCAATTCACCGGCGTCCTGGTAGCCCAGGAGCCGGCTCAGCGCCCGGTTGGCATAGGCGATTTGCCGGTCGACCTGGACGAAAATCCCGACGTCCGCATGATCGAGAATGCCGGCAAGCTGCGCGTCCACCGCCTGCATGGCGTCGGATTGAACCTTGCGTTCCTGGTTGATGGTCATGAAAGACAGGCCACCCATTGCCTGCCTGGCGGATCCCCCATGACTCCAAGCCAGACTATCCCGAATCTCCGTCATGGCGCGGCAGCACCATTTCCGGGCGTGCGCAGACCCTGCCAAGAAATGGTTAACAAAAGGTAGCGATCGGTTCGAACGGGGCCTATTTGCCCCAGCGGGGCGGACGTTTTTCGACGAAGGCGGCCAGGCCCTCGCGCGAATCCTCGGTGGCGACCACGTTGCACATGGTTTCGGCGACGTTTTCGATGCCGCGCCGATAATCCAGATCGTTAGCACGGAGATAGGCATCGCGGCCCAGTTTCATCACCACCGGCGATTTCTCGGCCAGTTTCGCCGCCATTTCGCGGGCCGCCGGCAGCACCTGGTCGTCGGGCAGGATGCGGTTGACCAAACCCAATTCGCGCGCTTCTCCGGCTCCGAAACTGTCGCCGGTGAACAGCCATTCGAAGGCGCGATGGCGGCCCGCCACCCGGGGCAAATGCACGAAGTGCAAGGCCGGGATCAGGCCGACATTGATTTCCGGGTAACCAAAGGAGGCCCCCTCGCCGGCGAAGATCATGTCGCAGGACACGGCGACGGTCATGCCCCCGGCCCTGGCCGCGCCCCGCACGGCGGCGATCGACGGCTTGCCCAGACGGTACTGCACGTCATGCAATTCGAAATACAGCCGTTCCAGGAACCGGCGCATGTCGGCGCCGTCGCCGCCACTGACGATGTCCAGATCCAGACCGGCACAGAACACCTTGGCCGAATGGCTGGCGACCACCACGGCGCGCACCGCCCCGTCATCGCCGGCCTGGCGCAGGGCGGCGATCAGTTCACGGACCAGGTCCATGTTCAGGGCATTGACCGGCGGCCGGTTCAGGGTGATTTCGGCGATGCCGTCCTCGGCGCGATAGTCCAGGCAGTCAAACGTCATCTGATTTCGCCTTCGTTTGCAGTTCGGCCCGCAGGGTACGCTTCAGCACCTTGCCGGAGGGATTGCGCGGCAGCACTTCGCGGATGTGCAGTTCCTTGGGTACCTTGAAACCGGCCAGATGCTTTCGGCAATGGGCCTCCAGTTCACTGGCGCTCAGGCTTTGCCCGGGGTGCGGCACCACCACCGCCACCGGCCGCTCGCCCCAGGTCTCGTCCGGCACGCCGATCACGGCCGCTTCCAGCACCTGCGGCAGGTCGTAGATCACCCGTTCGACCTCGGACGAGGCGATGTTCTCGCCACCCGACAGGATCATGTCCTTCTTGCGGTCGGTCAGGTACAGGAAATCGTCGTCGTCGAGGTAGCCGACATCGCCGGTGCGCAGCCATTCGCCATGGAAACTGGCGGCGGTGTTCTCGGGGTCGCGCCAATACCCCTTGGTGATCTTCGGCCCGCGCAACACGATCTCGCCTTCCCGGCCGGCCGGCAGCCGTTCGCCGTCGTCATCGAAGATCGCCACCTGCACATGCGCCAGGGCGCGACCGGTGGAACCGATCTTCTCGATCTCGCGGCCGGCCTCCATGAAGGTATCGCCGCTGACCGATTCCGTCAGGCCATAGGCGTCGATGTAGCGGGCGTTGGCGAAGACCTCGGTGAACTGGCGGATGCGTTGCTCGGGCGTGCGCTCGCCGCCGCCGATGATCCATTTCAGGCTGGACAGGTCATAGCGGTCGTTGCCGTCCAGGTTGAGCACGCCGTTGGTCATGGTCGGCGCCATCCAGCCGCCGGTCAGCCGCTGCTCCTCGATCGAGGCCAGGGCCGCCTCGGCCTCGAACTCGCGGTGGATACACAGGGTGCCGCCCATCCACAGCACCGCCAGGCCCGGCAGGTCCAGGGCGCCGCAATGATACAGCGGCCCCACCACCAGCAGCCGGTCCGCCGCCGTCAGTCCCAGGGCCATGACGTGGTCCAGGCTTTTCCAATAGAAGTTATCGTAGCTGATGGTCACGCCCTTGGGATGGGCGGTGGTGCCCGAGGTATACATCAGGCGCAACAGATCACCGGCGGCGCGGACATGCTCCGGCGGCACCGCCGACACATTGCCGGCCAGCGATCTCGGATCCGCCCGGGCCGCCGCGTCCAGCAGGATCACGGGGTCGAAATCGCCAGCCAGGTTAGCCAGTTCATCGTCGACCAGCAGCAATCCCGCGCCGGCGTTGTCGACGACATAGGCTACCTCGTCCGCCGCCAGGCGGTAGTTGATGGGCAGGAACACCGCGCCCAGATAGCTGGCGGCGATGGTCAGGTCGATGAAGGCGGCGCTGTTCTTCATGCACACCGCCACCACGTCGTCGGGGCCGATCCCCCGGCCGGCCAGCAGCGCGGCGGTGCGGCGCACCCGGTCGTACAGATCGGCCCAGGTGATCGACCGGCCGTCATAGATCACGGCCACCGCCTCGGGCGTCCGGCTACAGTGGAAGCGGACGAAGGCGCTGAGGTTGATCATGACGCGACCCCCAGGGCCGATCCACCGAGGGCGCGGCTGGCCTCCGCCGCGCGCTCGCGGATGTCCACCGCCAGGCCGTGCAGGGCGTCGCCGGTCAGGGCGGCGGAAAAGCCGACGCCGCTGATTGCCATCACCGCCTGCCCGGCCGACCCGAGGACCAGCGCAGAGACGGTGGTCACGCCCAAGGTGAAGTTGCCGCTGTCGACGGCATAGCCGTCCTGCCGGGCCTGGCGGACCTGCCGGTAGTAATCCTCGAAGCCCGGCGCCGACTGCCAGCGCAGTTTGCCGAACCGCCGTTTCAGGGCCGCTTTCGACAAACCTTCGTGGGCCGCGAGACAGCGGCCCAGCGAACCGCCGTAGGGCGGCAGGCGTTGGCCGATGGCCATGTGCACGCGCACCGCCTCGGCGGTTTCCGCCAGGTCGATCAGCACCATGCGATCGTCCTCGCCCCGGTGCCACAGCAGGGCGGTGACCGCGTGATCGTCGGCCAGCCGCCGCAGGTGCGGCCGGATCAGGCGGAACTCGGCCGAGCGTTCCAGGCCGCCGCCGATCAGATCCACCAGCCCCGGTCCGGGGGCATAGGTCTTGCCGGCCGGATCGAACACGACCAGCCGTTCGTGCACCAGGGTGCGCAAAAGGTTGTAGGCGGTGGACGGGTTGAGCGAGAGTTCCCGCGCCACCTGGCTGACCCCGACGGGACCCCGCAGCTGGTTCAGGTAACGCAGGATCTTCAGCCCCGCCATCAGGGCACCGACCAGCTTGTCGGGCGGCCGGTTCACGGTGCCGCGCCCATCGCTCCCGTTATTAGTTCCGCCGCCGCGGCAGGATGCCCATTTCCTTGGCGATGATCTGCAGCATCACCTCGTTGGCGCCGGCGCCGATGGCGACCAGTTTCAAGTCGCGGTAGACACGGGAGATACGGTTTTCGGCCATGAAGCCCTGGCCGCCCCAGAACTGCAGCAATTGCGCCGGCATCTCGTTGACGTAGGCGCCGATCAGGTACTTCGCCATCGAGGCCAGCTTGGTGACATTCTCGCCGGCGACGTAGGTCTCGGTGGCCCGGTACAACAACGCCCGCACCGCCTCCAACTGCGACTGCATCTCGGCCAGTTTGTAGTGCATCACCTGGTTGTCGAGGATCGGCCGGCCAAAGGCGGTCCGGTTGCGGGTGTATTCGATGGTCTCCTCGATGGCGTCTTCCAGATGGGTGATGGTGCGGCCGACGGCGTACAGGCGCTCCTCCTGGAACTGCTCCATCTGGTACATGAAGCCCATGTTCTCCTCGCCGACCCGGTTGCGCTGCGGCACCCGCACCTCGTCGAAGAAGATGTGGCCGGTGTCGGAACACAACAGACCCAGCTTCTTCAATTTGTGCTTGGAAATGCCCTTGTCGTTCATCGGCACCATGATCAGGGTCTTGTTGCGGTGCGGGCCGTTGTCCTCGGAGGTGTTGCACAGCATGCACATCCAATCCGCCTGCAGCGAATTGGTGATGAACATCTTGTTGCCGGTGATGACGTAGTCGTCGCCGTCCTTGCGGGCATAGGATTTGACGCTGGAGACATCCGAGCCCGAGCCCTCCTCGGTGACGCCGACGCAGCCGACCACCTCGCCGGCGATCGCCGGGGCCAGGAACTCGGCCCGCAATTCGTCGCTGCCGTGCCGGGCCAGGGCCGGCGTGGCCATGTTGCTCTGCACGCCGATGGCGGTGCTGACGCCCTGGGCCTTGGCATGGCCCATTTCCTCGGCGAAGACCACTTCATAGGAATAATCCAGGCCCATGCCGCCATACTCAGTCGGCTTGGAAATGCCCAGGACACCGGCCTGCCCCATGGTCCGGCAGAGCTCGTGCAACGGGATTTCCTCGTTCTCTTCCCATTCGTCGACGTAGGGGTTGATGTGGTTCTCGACGATGGCGGCGACGGTGCGCCGCAATTCCCGATGTTCCTGGGTTTCCTGCATGGCTTCTTCCTCCACCTCCGCCGGGGTGGACCGGCGGGTCAAAATGGCTGGCGCCAGATTACCATGCCGGAAGGATTATTTCCAATAGAGAATAACATTCGCCATAGCGAAAACAAGCCACGGCCCGGGTCAGCTCCGGGCCAGTTCATGGGCGGCCTCCTCCGGCAGGGGGAACCATTGCAGATGCCGCGCCTCGTCCGGCAGCAGCGCCCGCCGCCATGCCTTCCCCGCCGGATAGTCGACCGCCTCGATCTGCCGATGGGCCTCCGCGATCAGCGCCGCCAGCGAGGTTTCCGGCGCCGGCGCACGCTCCGAAGGAAATTCGATCCCCTTGGCGGTGAATTGGACCTCGGTCAGCCGCCGTGCCGCCGGCCGCGCCGCGCGGTGCCACCAACGCCCCGATGCCCGGTCGAAATCATAGGCCGGCAGCAGCTTCCAGCCCTCGTCGGCCAGCCATTCGATGGCGCCGAGGATGAACGCCACTTCGTCATCGCTGTTGAAATAGTTCAGGCCGAACCGGGTCCAGCCGGGTTTGACGATCTCGCAGCCGCGAACGATCTGCGCCTCGTATTCCTTGGAGGTCGGCAAATCGATATCGAGCAGCCGGTGACCATAGGGACCGGCGCAGGAACAGCCACCGCGGGTCTGGATGCCGAACAGATCGTTCAGCAAGGCGACGACGAATTCGTGGTGCAGGTGCCGCTCGCCATGGCGCACCAGGAAGGAGATGATCGGCAGACGGTCCACCCGGGTATCGCCCAGCAGGGTGATCTTCGGATGCCGCGACAGCCGGGCGATGGCCTGACGGGCCAGGGCCTTTTCGTGTTCCAGGATGGCCGCGGCGCCGACCGCCTCCTTCAGCCGGAACACCAGGCCGGCCCGGATCGCGCCGACGATATCGGGCGTGCCGCCCTCTTCGCGGTGTTCGCCATCCTCCAGGTAGCGGTGTTCCTCGGCATTGACGTAACTGACCGTGCCGCCGCCCGGCACCACCGGCACCCGGTTGCCCAGCAGCTCGCGCTTGAGGATCAGGACCCCCGGCGTCCCCGGTCCGCCGACGAACTTGTGGGGCGAGATGAAGATGGCGTCCTTCGCCAGCTCGTCGCCGCCGCCATCGGGGTTCATCTCGATCGGCATATAGGGCGCCGCAGCAGCAAAATCCCAGGCCGCCAGGGCGCCGTGGCGATGCAACAGCGCCGTCACCGCGTTACTGTCGGTCAGGATCCCGGTGACGTTGGAGGCGGCGGAGAAGCTGCCGATCTTCAGCAGCCGATCGGCATAGGCGGTCAATTCGGCCTGCAAATGGGCCAAATCCACATGCCCGGAGGCATCTTCGCCGACCACCACCACATCGGCGAAGGTCTCCCGCCACAGCAGCTCGTTGGAATGATGCTCATAGGGTCCGATGAAGATCACCGGCCGCTGGTCGACGGGGATGCTCCGGGCCAGGCCGTGCCGGGCATCGAGATCGTTGGGGATGCGCAGGTTCAGGATATTGATGAACTTGTCCACCGCGCCGGTCGAGCCGGAACCGCAGAAGATCAGCGCATCGTCGCCGCCGCCGCCGACGGCGCCCAGGATGATCTCCCGGGCGTCCTCGCGGAACCGGGTGGACTGCCGGCCGGTACCGGAGGTCTCCGTGTGGGTGTTGGCATAGAGGGGCAGCACCTCGTCGCGGATGAAATCCTCCACCAGCGCCAGCGACCGACCCGAAGCGGTGTAATCGGCATAGAGAACCCGCCGGGGGCCGAACGGTCCCGGCAACACTTGGTCTCGGCCGATCAGCGATTGGCCGACCAGATCGGCGAGTGCCTTGGACATGCTCATTCCCCCCCGGGATTGCGCCTCGTTACGTCGCCTTGGCGGACTGGAGTATGTACCAAACGCCGGGCCGATGGCCAACCACTTGCCGTTGGCCCTCACGACGCCGGCTGGCTAAACTGCGGCCGGTAATTCCACTTGCGGAAGAGGTGACGCGATGACCGTCGATCGGAACGCCGCCCTTGGCGACAACCGCCCATCGTCGATGTTCTTCTGGCCGACGCCGGAGCGGCCGATGGTCGATCGCGGCGAAGGAATCTATCTGTGGGACCGCGACGGCAGGCGTTACATCGACGCCTGTTCCGGCCCGCAGACCGCCAATATCGGCCACGGCAACGCCCGGGTGCGCGAGGCCATGGTGGCGCAGGCGGAGAAGGTCAGCTTCGCCTTCCGTTCGCACTTCCTGAACGAACCGGCGGAGCGCCTGGCCCACGAGATCGCCGAGGTCACGCCCGAGGGCCTGGACATGGTGTTCTTCGGATCGGGAGGTTCGGAGGCGGTGGAGGCCTGCATGAAGCTGGCCCGGCAATACGCCGTCGCCACCGGCCAGGGCAGCCGCTACAAGATTATCTCGCGCCTGCCCTCGTACCACGGCACCACCCTGGGGGCGCTGTCGCTGACCGGCGACCCGGCCGGCTTCTCGATGTTCGCGCCGATGATGGTCAACCAGCCG
>JASLMH010000073.1 GCA_030746635.1 Alphaproteobacteria bacterium
GTCCTGAAATGGCACATCGCGCGAAAATCCTTGCCGCGGCATTGGGGTGCTTGATCCTGGCGCCACTGGCCCTCCCCGCCCATGCCGCCGGCTTCGACGAGTTGGTACAGCGCGTACGCGCCGGGAACTATCCCGAGGCCCGCAAGGAATTGCTGGCGCTGGCGAAAGGGGGGCATGACGGGGCCCAGTTTCAGCTCGGCCTGATGGCACATCTGGGTCGTGGCGCGCCGCAGAACTACAAGGAATCCCGGCGCTGGTACCGACTGGCGGCCAGCAATGGCCATCCGGCCGCGCAGAACAATCTGGGCGTGATCTATCGCGATGGCCTGGGCACCGTGGCGAACAAGGTTCTGGCCTACAAATGGCTCAACCTGGGCGCCGCCGCGGGCAACGACCAGGCGGTCGCCAACCTGCGTCGCCTGAAGCCGAGCCTAACGGCCGAGCAAATCCTGGAAGGGCAGCAGCTGGCCGAGGAATACGCCCGCCTGCGCACGGAAACCCGCCAGCCCAAGGCGATGGCGAAAGCCGCCGAACCGCCGGCCGAGGCCAAGGTGGCGGCGGCACCGGCGCCCAAGCAGCCGGCGGCGGCGGCCAAGGTCGAGAACATGTCGAAGCCCGAGCAGATCCTGGCGACGATCTTCCAGCAGCCGACCTATCTGGTGCAGCTCGGCCTGTTCCAGAACACTAAGAACGTGGGGAAGATCAACGCCCGCCTCAAGGACATGGGTATCGAACTGATCAACGAGGACGTCCAGGTGCGCGGTGCCAACTATGCCCGCCTGCGGGTTGGGCCGTACAATTCCGAGGACAAGGCGCATCGCATGGCGGTGATCATGAACGACACCCTGGGCATCCGCTCGTCGATCATCCCGCGCTTCAATTAGGACGTCCTTCGACGCCTAGGAGATAGCCGGGCCGGCCGCTTCACGGTGCCGACCGCCCATGCATGGTAGCCTCGGGCTGTTCGTGCCGCGCAGCGGGTGGTCCGGTCTATCTTCCGTCCGAAGTTGCTCTACGCGCCGGGCGTCGGCGGGTTGAGCACGGGTAGGAAGGCCGCCAGCATCATCGAGGCGATGCCGGCGCCGATCACGACGGTCAGCACCGGGTTGATCAAGCCCGTCGCGGTTTCGATCTGATCGTTCAGCAGACTGTCGAAATAGCCCGCCGCCGAGAGCAACAGTTCGTCCAAAATGCCGGCTTCCTCGCCGGCGGCGATCATCTGCAGCACGATGCCGGAAAACACATCGTACCTCCGGAAGGTCTCGGCGATGCCGGCGCCGGTCTCGATCTCGTCGGCGATCTGGTAGATGACTTCCTCGACGTAGACGTTGCCCGAGGCGGAAGCCGACAGGCGCAGCGCATCGAGCAAGGGGACACTGTTGCGGACCTGGACCGCCAGGGTGCGCAGAAACCGCGACAGCGCACCCATCCGCCAGATCCGCCCGATCACCGGCAATGACAGTTTCAACTCGTCCCAGGTGCGGCGGCCGGCGGCGTTCGAGATCCAGATAATGAAGGTCACGATCACGGCAACGACGCCGCCCAGGATGAAATGCCAGTTGGCGGAATAGAAATCGCCGATCGACAGCATGGTTTGCGTCGGCCACGGCAGCTCGGCGTCGAAGGTGGAGAACATCTTCTCGAATCGCGGCAGGATGAAGAACACCATGCCGTTGAAGACGCCGAAGAAGGCCAGCAGCATGAAGATCGGATAGGACATGGCACCGCGCACCTTGCGGCTGACCTCGTCCATCCGTTCGAGATACTGCGCCATCTGCTCGAGTGAATCATCGAGCTGGCCGGATTCCATGCCGGCCTTCACCACGTTGACATAGATTTCGTCGAAGATGCGCGGAAACCCGCCCAGGGCATCGCCCAGGTCCACGCCCCGCTGGACATCGTCCGAGACATCCTCGACGGCAGTGCGCAGACGCCGTTGCGGCGTTTCCATCGCCAGGTTCTCAAGCACGTCGACGAGCTGCAGTCGGCTGCGGATCATCGAGGCGAACTGCCGAGTGAAGATCAGCAGATGCGTGGTCTTGACCGCGGCCATCAGCCGGACTCGCCCAGCACCCGGATCACTTCCTCATGGGTGGTGACACCTTCCTCGACCATCTTCAGACCGTTCGAGACCAACGTGGCCAGGCCGTTTTCCTCGGCCACCCTGCGCAGCTCATCAACGTTGAAGGCATCGCCGACGACGATCTGCTTGCAGGCGTTGGTCATTTCGAACACCTCGAACACCGCCTGCCGGCCGGCATAGCCGGTGTCGCGGCACCGCCGGCACCCGCCGCCGATCACATAGGGCAGGTCGGCCTCGATGACGATGCCCAGCATGGCCATCTTTTCGTCCGACACCCCTTCGGCCCGCAAACGATCGACGATCCGCCGGCCGTCGACCTGGGTCTTGCAATGCGGACAGATCGTGCGCACCAGACGCTGGGCGATCGCCAGGGACAGTGACGACGCGACCAGGAAGGGATCGATGTTCATGTCCAGCAGGCGCGAGACGACGCCGATCGAGTCGTTGGTGTGGATGGTCGAAAACACGATGTGGCCGGTCAACGAAGCCTGGATCGCCATCGAGGTGGTTTCCAGATCGCGGCACTCGCCAACCATGATGACGTCCGGGTCCTGGCGCAGGATATTGCGCAAGCCCTCGGCGAAGGTCAGCCCGATCTTGTGATTGACCTGCATCTGGTGGACGCCGGCAAGGCGATATTCTACCGGATCCTCGACGGTCAGGACGTTCTTGACGGTCTTGTCGATGGCGCCGAGGCAGGAATACAGCGTCGTCGTCTTGCCCGAACCGGTCGGACCGCACAGCATGATCAAGCCGAACGGCGCGCTGATCTTGTCCGTCAACACCCGCAATTCCCGGGGCCGCAGGCCGAGATGTTCGGGCGACGGCATCAGGCTGCTCTTGTCCAGCAGGCGCATGACGATCTTTTCGCCATGCACCGTCGGGAAGGTCGAAACCCGGACGTCGATCGGGCTCTCCTTGATGTGGATGGAGATCCGGCCGTCCTGCGGCCGCCGTTTCTCGGCCACGTCCATGCCCGCCAGGATCTTGATGCGCGAGGAGATTTCCGGATGCAGCGCCTTCGGCAGCATCGCCTCCTCGTGCAGCATGCCATCGACCCGATTGCGGATCAGCAGCGCCTCCTCGGTCGGCTCGACGTGAATGTCCGAGGATCCCTGACCGTGCGCCCGGAACAGCACGTAGTCGACGATCATCGGCACGTCCTGGCCTTCCAGGTTCTCGCGCAGTTGCTCGGCTTCCGACCAATCGATGTCGATGGCGACGCCGATTTCGCCCTCGTCGCCCTCGCCCTCGACCGCCCGCAGCCGGCTCAGAACCGAGCGGAACACCAGCGGCGATACCAACACCGGCCTGGCGGTCTCGCGGCCCTCGCAGCGCGCCACCCAATCCCTTTTCAGGACATCGAAGGGGTCGATGGTGGCATATTCCAGGCCGTTGGCGCCGCCGCCCTCCAACAACAGGATGCCGCGCTGTTCGGCCAACCGCAGCGACAGCCAGTCGACGGTTCGGACGGCGTCCTGCAGCTCGGCGGCATCATCCACGGACCGGCAATCGGTCCGCTGCGCCGCCCAATCGTAGATCTCCTGCTGATTGGCCAGGGAATGGTCGCCGGCGATGATGGAGAACACCGTGTCGCCATATTCCCGCGCCCGCCGGGCGATCGAGGCGGCGATCTCTTCGCTCAACAGACCGTCACGCCTGAGGTCATCCAGCAGGCCGCGGCCCTGCAGACCGACGCCGGCATCGGTCAGGGTGGACCGATCGGGCGAGGCTGGTTCGGCTGGAAAGGCCGACCTGGATACCACCGTGGCATCGGCGGCCTCGCTCGACGGCGGCGATCCCGCGACCGTCGGATCCGCCACGGCGATGGAGACGACGGTGGCGTCGTCGGGCGCCGCGCTGCCGGCCTTGGGCTCGGCGATCGGTGCGATCGTAGCGATCGTGGCATCGTCCCCTTCGACCGTCGAGGGCAGGCTGGTCACGGTTTGCGGCGTCGCGGCGGCGGCCCGGCCCAGATCGGGCTTGTTCCAGGGACGGTCGCTTGGAGAGCCGAATTCGAACCGGATGGCGCTGCCGCCGACTTTGATTTCGAGGCCGCTTTCCAAGGCGATTTCGTCGCGCGCCGGTTTGTCGTTCAGCATGGTGCCGTTGGTACTGCCCAGATCCTGCAGCAGCCATTGCGCCGTGCCGTCCCAGACCAGCGAGCAATGGCGCCGCGACACGAAACGATCGTCGATCGCCATATGGGCGGCGTCGGCGGTCTGCCCGATGGTCAGCCGGCCGATGACGTATTCGCCCAGTTGTCCGTCGCGCTCGACCGTGTCGACCCTGCCGTCGGGCAGCGACACGCGAAGGCGTATGGTGGTCGGGGCGCGCAAGACCTATACCGAATTGCAGAAAAATCGGCCCATGGACATGCTTCGAGACGGGCGTTCCGCGCCCTTTTCAGCATGAGGGTATCTTGTTGAAATAGCACGATTCTCCTCATCCTGAGGAGAGCCGCAGGCTCGTCTCGAAGGATGAATGGGACAAGTCATGCTTCAAGCAACATAGTATTATTACCGAATTGCTTTCTCACGCCGGAGTGACGATCCGAAAGCCGATGTCGAGCCGCCGTTCGTCGGCTGCCGCGTATTGGCGGAAGGCGCAGCGACCCATGCTGTCGAAACTTTCAAAACTGCCCCCCCGGATGCTTTTGGCACTGGATCCGGTTTCCAACACGGGATCCATACTGCCGTGTTCGAACCGCCGATACAACTCCGGGTCCCAATCGTCGCGGCACCACTCCCAGACGTTGCCGCAGATGTCCCACAGGCCCCATTCATTGCGGCCGGCCGGATAGGACCGGACCGGCGTGGCGGCGCCGACGTTGAAATCGATATTGGCCTGCGAGGGCCCGGGCGGCTCCTCCCCCCAGGGATAGGACCGCAGGCGGTCGCCGGCCTTCGCCGCGACCTCCCACTGCGCCTCGCTGGGCAGGCTGCCGCCGGCCCAGGCGGCATAGGTCATGGCGTCCTGCCAGGTGACGCCGGTCACCGGCAAGGCATCACTGGCCCCGCCGGCATCGAAACCGGGCGGTTCCTGATAGCCGGTGGAATCCAGGAACTGGCGATACTCGGCGACCGTGACCGGTGCCTCGCCAATGCTGTAGGCCGATAGCTGCACCCGGCGCATCGGCAGTTCCTCGGGATTTTCCGAATCGGGGCCCGAGCCGATGTGATAGTCGGCGGCCGGCACCGTAACGCCGGCGGCCGCAGCGGCGACGTCGCGACCGGCGTCGCTCAACAGTTCACTCGCCTCGCCCTGATCCAATTCCACCTGCCCCAGGATCGCCGCCACTTCGTCGGCATCCCTGGGCCGGTCGTCGGGCAGAAAACTCAGCAATTGCAGGATCATTCGGTCCAAAGCCGCCGGAATGGCCGGGCAGAACCGGCTGGGCCGCTCGATCTCGGCGACCGAGACCTTTGGTATGGTCCGGGTCTTCAGATAGTCCTTCAGGCTGGAGGGCGGAATGCGGCCGGCCGTCAGCAATTCGTAAGCCATGATGCCGAAGGCGAACAGATCGGTCCGGCTGTCGACGTGAAACGGCGGTTGTACCTGCTCGGGCGCCATGTATTTCAGGGTGCCGCCGCCGAAGCCTTCCTGCTCCGGCGTGCCGACCATGGAGATGCCGAAATCCAGGATCAGCGGCTGTTCCATGTCGCCGCCGCGCAGGAAGACGTTGGAAGGTTTCAGGTCGCGATGCACGATATGGGTATGGGCCACCGCCAGAGCCTCGGCGACCTTGCGCAGCAGCATCAATCGCTGCGGCAGGGTCGCCAGCAATACGCCCCTGTTTTCGTCCATCCAGTCGCGCAGGGTAGTGCCGCTGAGCAGGTCCATGACGATGCCGAAGCCGCGTTCGCCTTCATAGATGTCATGGATCGGGCAGATGTAGTCATGGCGCAGGCGGCGCGAGATCAGCACCTCGCTACGCAGGCCTTGCAGCAGTTTTTCGTTGCTACGGTGGGTCTCGTTCAGCAGCTTGATCGCCACCGGCAAACCGAGTTCACGGTCCTCGACCCGGAAGACGTTCGCCGTTCCCCCTTCGCCGATTGGCTGCCAATCGACGAACCGCTCCGGCTGGCCCGTCGGATTCAAGGACTACTCCCTATGCCTGGTCGCTCGCGATCTTTCTCGAACCAAACAGCAAAGCGACCCCGACGGCGTCGGGGTCGCCCTGTTGCATGCTAGCTATGGAGCCGCCGTATGGGTGGCCTGGGCGGCCCCGTCCTTGTCGCAATATCCACCGTCTTCATGTTCTTCATCGCCCTCGGTGACATACTGGACCCGGCTGAAGTTATTGTTCCAGGTCGCGATATCCGTGGCGGACGACGAATACAGCAAGGAATTCTCATGGGTACCGGTCGTGACGACAGCGCCAGCATCATCAATTTCCTCGATCAGGATACAGTAAACGGCATCGCCATCCGCCGGCCCGGCGGTGGCCAGGATGGCGGTAACCGTGTACTGAAAGCCATGATCGCCGGCCAATTTCAGGGCCGGAATCAATTTTTGCAGGTTGTTGGTGGGCGTGACGACCGCGTTCAACCCGAAGGTCGTAACCGCCGACGCGGCGTTCGTTCCCGTCAACCCACGTGATTCGTTGTAGCCCTGAATGTTCTTGTGGATGCGCCCGGCCATTTCCACGCCCTCGGTGGCGCTGGCGTTGCGCACGTAGGTGAACAATTGGGGAAGACCGATCGCCGCAAGGATGCCGATAATGGCCACCACGACCATCAGTTCGACTAGGGTAAAGCCACCTTCGCGGTCGCCCCGCCCCTTAGTTTGTGTTCCAGATTGATACATCTTCCCTTCCTTTCGAACGCCCGATTTGCCTCACCGTTCGTTTGGCATCTGCCCCACAAGTGGTCCCGTAACGATTAATCAGAAGTGACGAACGACACTAACACCCTAGATGACGCCGGCTGATTTCCATATTTATATTCAAGCCGCACATAGTTCTTTACTTGCGGACTATACCACCAGCGTTCAAATCCGGTCCAGCCCGTGCGAATTCCGCGCGTTCGCATGACGATCAGCCAGCAATCGAACTCGCCCGCCGGCACGGTGATGGTCTCGCGCCCTTCCACTAGCCACGAGGTCGAATGCACCCGCAGGTTCTTGCCCGACAGGTATTCGCGGGTAAAGACCAATGGCTGTCCGAGCGACAACCGCAGCCCTTCCTCCGGTTTGATGGTGCGAAACACCACCTTGCGCAGGGCATCGCGCGCCTGCGACTCCTGTCGCAGGAAGCCGTAGCGGGAAAACCATTGCTTGGGGTCGTCGATGCGCTGGAAGACCGTCAGATCACCATCGGCCGAGGCGACCCGCAGGCCGTAGCCATCGCTGTATCGCCACCGATCGCCCGGTCGCCAGGCCGGGGCATTCACCACTTCCGGCTGGCCCGACGGCGCGGTCCGCTCGGCGCTGGGCTTGCGCTCGGTGCCTTCGGGCACCGCTTTCAGCCCCTTGTCCTTGTTCTCGGCGCAGCCCGGCAACAGGGCGGCCAGCAGTGCCGCCGCCAAGACACCAGTAATTTGGCGGGAAATCCCCACTAGTCCAGGATCTTCGCCAGAATACCCGGCTTCGATGACGAAAGCCGCACCCAGCCCGAAGTCCCTTCGGCGTCGCCGCCGGCCGAGGGCGGGATGATATGCTGGTAAATGCGCGCGGTGCCGAACACCGGCATGGTGTTGGAGGTCTGGCGCAGCACTTCGGGTTTGCTGACCGCCCGGATCACGAAGCTGCCGCCGGCATCGTAGAAGCCCTCGAAGGAATAGTCGCTCAAATCCAGGTCCAAATTCACGTTCAGCCGGGGCAGCAACTGGCCGGCATCGAAACTGGTGAACTCCAGGTAGCGCTTGTGCAGCGCCCAATAGCCGCGCTCGCCATCGACGATTTGCCGGACGATCTGCAGGACGCCGGTTTCGCTGGCCCGGCCAGCCAGGGAGTCCATGATGTATGGCCCGCCCAACGCCAGCGCCAGGGCAACCGAGCCGATGGTCCAATTCAGCGATGTGATCAGCCTGGCCAGCATGGCGCCGCCTCGCCGCCGTCAGCTATTCGTCTTCTACCAGCACGCGCAGCGCATGCGGGAAATGATCTTTCGGGCTGCTGACATCGCGGGTCATCCGCTCCAGCGAGCTTCGCTGTCGCTTCATGTATTCCAGGGTGCCGACGCGGGCGGCGATGTCCTTGGCCAGCACCTCGTCCTCGAGGATGATCTTCGGGGTGATGAAGAAGATCGTTTCCTCCAGCGCGTCGGTCGATGAATCGGTGCGGAAAAGTTGTCCGATCAGGGGCAGCTCCCGCAGTCCCGGCAGGCCGCTTTGCTGTTCCGACCTGGTATCGTCGAACAGCCCGCCGAGGACAAAGGTGGCGCCCTCGGGGATCAATACCTCGGTCTCGATCTCCTGCGATGTGACGTCGATCTGCCCGAACGCGCCCGACCCCGGAGCCGAATTGGTGGCGTTCAGCGACAGCCGGATCAACTGCTCCTCGCCGGCCACATCGGAAGGCACGATCGAGGGCAGGATGTTCACCGACAGGCCGGTCGAGATTTCCTCCAGATCCTGGCCGCTGTCGCCGCTGGCGGGGATGGTGACGAAGATGTTGCGGCTGCGGGTGATCCGGGCGCCGACATTGTCCAGGGTAATCACTTTCGGCGAGGCGATGACCTGGGTCTTGTTATCCTGGGACAGCGCCGCCAATTGCACCTGCAGGAAACTGTCGGCGCCGGTGACGATGAACGAGGCAAGCAGATCGGACGCCGGCGGCGCGGGCAGCAGGGTGATCGCATTGACGCCGGTGGAGGCGACGGACGCCTGCCCGCCGGTGGTCCCGGTATCGATCCCGAACCCCTTCTTGTTGTTTTCGGTGTCGCGATGGCCGCGATAGTCGATGCCCAACTGCTCGGACACGCCACGCGAGGCGTTGACGATCATCACCTCGATCTGGATCATCTTCAGCGGCTGATCGAGCTGGTTGATCACATCCTCGACCTCGGCGATGGCCTTTTCGCTGCCCCGGACGATCACCGAATTTGTCCGCCGATCAATCGAGATCGACGGCCGGGTCAATTCGTTGAGGCGATGCAGGGCAGCCGCCTGTCCGAAGCGCAACGAGGAGGAGCCGGAGCCGCCGGTCTGACCGAGGTTCCCCAGTACCACCGGCGCGGCGCCAGCGCGACCGCCGGCCTCCTTGATCTGCACGCCCAGGATCGCCTGCAAGGTCTCTTCAATACCCGGGACGCTGATGGATTGCCCCTGGAAGGTCTTTGTCGTGGAACCGACATTGGCGTAGCGCAACGGGATGACTTTGACCTTGGCGTTCAGCAGATCCTCGTAGATCTTGCTTTCATAATCCGCCCGCTGCTGCTCCAACTCCCGCTTCTGTCGCGACTCGACCGATAGGTCGAGTTGTTCCACCAAAGTGCGGATGTCGCTGATACGTTCCGACTTGCCGAACAGCGACAGGGTGCCGGTGTTCGGGTCGTAGCGGACGCCTTCCGTGCCCAGGCCGAAACTTTCCAGCACCGAACGAATGACCTCGAAGGTGACGTATTGCGGCACGATGAAGTCGCGGACCGGCGGTGCAGCCGCCTCCGCCTGGGCGACGGCGCCTCGGCGCTGAATGGTCACCGTACGGGTGGCGTCGTCGTAACGGGATTCCAGGCCGAATTCGGTCATCAATCGGTTGAAGATGCCGCGGGCCGGCACGTCCTCCTCATCGAGATCGATGGTGCCGTCGACGCTGCCCTTGAAAATCGCGATCATGCGATCGCTGCGCAGGATGGTGCGCAGCACATCCTTGATGTCCTCTTCCTCGGTGGTCAGCGAAATCAACGGCCCGGTACCGCCCCGCCACGGCAATTCACCGGACGTTTGCGCCCGGCCGACGCCGGCCAGCAGCGTTCCCGCCACCACCACGACGATCAAGCAACGGATGACCCGAGCAACAGCAAGCATGCCACCTCTCCCGCGACGTTCGCTCAATTCCCCAATCAACGCGGGGACTTACGGCGACCGCTTTATTTTACGTCTTCGTTCAAATGCCCGAACGCATACTGACCGATTGCGCCCTGGTAGGCAACTCCGATCGGGGTCGTCTAGGTATGGATCGCGACGATTACCGTGATGTTGTCCTTGCCGCCCCTGTCATTGGCGGCGTCGATCAGGGCCTGACAGGTGACCTCCAGCCGCCGCAATTCCGCCTGTTGCAGGATTTCAGAGATTTCCGCCGCTTCGACCAGGTCGCTCAAACCATCGGAACATAGAAGATACCTATCGCCCCGCCGCAACGATGGCAGGAAGGTCGTCGGCCGCAGGTGCGGTTGCGGCCCGACCCCATTAAGAACCACGTTTTTCGGCGGTTCCGGTCCGATGCTTCCTTCGTCCAGCCATTTCTGGTGCCGCGTCTGATCTCGGGTCAGCAGTTCCAGTTCACCCTTCCGAAGCCGATACATGCGACTGTCGCCGACGTGAAATCCGACGCCATTGCGTGGATCGAGGGTGGAACAGACCAGGCCGATCAGGGTGGTGCCCATGGCCCGCTCGGCCGGCAGGCCGCGCGATTGATTGATCGAGTAGACCGCGTCGTTGGCGCGCAATACGGCCGCCGTCACCTGATCCTGCAGTTGCCCGGCCGCCGCGACGATGCTGTTGCCCCGCCGCGCCGCCGTTTCGTCCGCGAACTTCAATTCCACATCGGTCAAGGTGCCGTCATCGGCGGCGCCGCCGCGGGCGGTCTGATCGAGAAACTCGCGCAGCGCCCGGATCGCCTCGGCGCTGGCCACCTCGCCATGTTCGTGACCGCCCATGCCGTCGGCCACGACCATCAGACCGGTTTCCGGGTCGATCAGGAAACAATCTTCGTTGTGCTGGCGACGCAGGCCGGTGTCGGTGGCGCCGGCGGCAAAGATATTGGCGTTGAGGGCAAATTGGCTCAAGGACGGCACCCCGATACGGTCACCATATCCGACCGAAAAAGGTCGGGACGGCCGGTGGATTATAGTCGCTTTCGGCGGCCCGACAACGCGCGGCCGTCACGGCCGCCACCTTATGGGCCAACGATCAAGCTCATGTACCAGCCCATCAGATCGGCACCGACCAGCAAAGCAATGGCGCCCCCGACGGCGAGAAACGGCCCGAACGGCAACGCCGTGCGCGGCCCCCTACCGGCGGCCAGCATCAGCCCGAGGCCAAGCAGACCGCCCAGCGCGAAGGCGCAAATCAGCGTGGTGATGATCCCCTCGAGGCCGAGCCAGGCGCCGATCAAGGCGGCCAGCTTCCAATCCCCCCGACCTATGCCCTCGCGCCGGGCCACCAATTTGTACAGCCCGTTGATCAGGCCAAGCACCCCATAGCCCACGATCGCCCCGAGGATGGCGTCCTCGGCGGCGGTAAACAGAGCAAAGGCATTGATGCCGAGGCCCAGCCAGATGCCCGGCAGCGTCAGCCGGTCCGGCACGATAAAGGTATCCAGGTCGATATAGGTGATAACCAGCAGCAAGGCGCAGAAGACGAAGGCGAACAGGCCGGCCGGGGTGAGCTGAAACCGCCACAGGCATAGCGTCGCAAGCCCGGCCGTCAGCAGTTCCACCACCGGATAGCGGATCGGGATGACCCGGGCGCAACCGGCGCAACGGCCGCGCAGGGCCAGGTAGCTGACGACCGGGATGTTCTGGTGCCAGGGCAACCGATGCCCGCAGGCCGGGCAACGCGAGGGTGGCGTGGCCAACGACCAGGTCTCCCCGGCGGCCGTTGCCGCTGCCGGTTCGACCAGGCCCAGCATCCCCGGTAGGCGGAAGATCACCACATTCAGAAAACTGCCGATCACCAGGCCAAACAGCGCCGCCGACCCGAAGGCCAGCAAGGGCAGCGAATTGAATGCCTGCACTATTGGTTCGACATACGACATTCCGTATCCTGACACGGATCGGCCGGCGCCTTGGACCGGCCCGAACGCGCAACATTGCCATAGGCGAGACGCGCGCGGTATCGATAGAGTATTCTATGGGGGGCACGCCGGCCGAAATCGGTAGCGAAGCGCCGCGCGAGTTGGAGGCCGTTCTTGAACAACCGCATCGATCGGAAACTGTGCGCCATCCTGGCGGCGGACGTCTACGGCTATAGCCGCATGATGCACGAGGACGAGGTCAGGACGATCGAGGCGTTGCGCGCCAGCCGCGAGATCACCGACGGACTCATCGAGAGCTATGGCGGCCGGATCATCTTCACGGCCGGCGACAGCGTGGTCGCGGAGTTCGCCGCGGCCGGCAGTTGCGTGTTGTGCGCGCGGGACATCCAGTTGGCGATCGCCGATCGCAACAGCCGCGTGCCGGCGGAACAGGAGATGCTGTTCAGGATCGGCGCCAACGTCGGAGACGTCATCATCATCGGCGCCGATCTGCTGGGCGAAGGTGTCAATATCGCGGCCCGGCTGGAAGCCCTGGCGGATCCGGGCGGCGTCTACCTGTCGGGCAGCGTCTACGATCAAATCGTCGGCGATCCCAGCATGGAGGGCCAGTTCGCGATCGAGGAACTGGGCCGCCGAAAATTGAAGAACATCGAGGAGGAAGTGCGGGTCTATCGCCTGGGCGGACTGGAGGAAACACTGCCCTCGGACGCCCCGGTCGCCGGCATGACCGAACGGCCGGCGGCGCCCGCGCCGGTGCCGACCGACGGCACTACGGCCCTGCGGCTGGACGCCCCCGGCGGTCCGGTGATCCTGCAAATGGGCCGGCGAATGGCGATCGGCCGCGGCGCCGACCCGTTCGTCCCGGGCCTCGCCATCAGCCACCGGCAGATCTCCCGGCTCGGCAAGCAGGCCGAGTTGCGCTGGGCCGATGGCGGCTTCTCGCTGCGCGACGTCGGCAGCGCCAACGGCACTTTTCTTGACGATGGGTTGTTGGCCGACGATCAACCGGCGACCGTGCAGCTGAACGGCGGTTCCTGCGTCATCGCCCTGGGCGGCGGCCGCAACCCGCCGCGCAAGGGTATCTGTCAATTGGTCGTCCGCGCCGTCGAAGGCGTGGTGCCGGCGCTGCGCATCGAATTGGACGGCAGCGTCGTCGACGACGAGCCCGAGGACCAGATCGCCCGGGTCTGGCCCGGCTTCGCCCAGGAACTTCGCCTCGGCTGGGTGTTCGCACCCGAAGCGGCGCGTATCGGCAGCGATCTGGATTGCGCGGTGATCCTGCCGGGTTCAATGAACGCCGGTGCGAAAGCGGAAATTGCCTACGACGGCGATCAATTCATCGTCTTGAGTGTCGGCGATGCGCCGGTCGCGGTGAACGACAGGCCGGTAGAGACGGCCCGGCCCCTGGCCGACGGCGACCACATCGTTCTTGGTCAACATCGCCTGGCGGTTGGTGTGATCGGGGATCGGGGCAACCGCCGTTAGCCCGCACCTCTCGCCGTGGCGATAGCGGGCCGCAGCGAAAGACGTTGCCTGATTCGCTACCTTTTTCTAGGTTTACCTTGTATTTGTTGGTCTTGGCAGGGCGCGAGGGCGCCATCGACAGCATTGCGAAACACGGGGGAGACGCCTTGGCGTCCAGTCCGAGCGATCGACGATTGGCCGCGGTTCTGGCCGCCGAAGCAGTGAGTTTGGGGGGCGCGGACGGCGCGCGCCTGGAAATCTGGCTTGATATCCTGGATAGCTACAAGTCGGCGTTGGTCGGACAAATCGATCGCGAGGGTGGCACGGTGATCGGTCGCTCGCGCACCGGCATCCTGGTGGAATTTGCCACCATCGTGCATGCCGTCGAATGTGCGTTGAAGTACCAGACGACGGTTTCGGTGCGCAATCGCGACCTGCCGGCGGAAAACCGGATCTATTTCCGCATGGGCCTGCATGTCGGTGAAATCGTCATCGGTGACAGCGAATTGACCGGTCAGGGCGTGCAGACGGCGATGCAGCTTGGCGATGGCGCCGAGCCGGGCGACATCCTGATTTCCGGCCAGGCCTATGATTTGATCGCCAATCTGCGCAAGGAATTCGAACCGGCACCGCCGCTGTTCATGACCGATCGGGGTCTGGAACTACGCGCCTACCGCAAGGCGTCGATGGAGGCGCCGGCCCCCGCCGACGAGACGATCCTCGCCGACCCGGCCGCCCCGCCGCCACCGCTCGAGGCGTCGGAAGACGTCACGGTGCTGGATCTCGCGGGCAGCTTCGATGACAGCCCCGATATCTCCATGGTCGGACCGGACCTGGCCGGGCAGCAGACCGGCCAACCAACCCCGCTGCTGGGCCAGGACGAAACCCGCACCGCTGACGGCATCCTCTCGGAAATCATGCGCCTGGAGAAAGAGGCGGAAGACAGCGAGCGGGCGGCGGAATACTACCGTGCCCTACAGGTTTACGACGAGGCGATCGCCGCCGCGCAGAGCCAGGAATTGCTGGTACCGGACGATCTGCAGCCGCGCCTGAACCGCCTGCGTTCCTCGCTCTCGGCCCTGGAAACCTCCCTTGCCTTCGTCGGCGATGCCGTATTCGATCTGCCCGGCGGTCCGGTGGTGCTTCGCCTGGCGGACAGCCTGGAGATCGGCCGGGGCCGCGAAGGCGTGGTGATCGGGTGCAATCTGGTATCGCGCACCAGCCGGCAAACCCGCCTCTCCTTCGGCCAAGGCGGCATGACGGTCACCGATCTGGGCAGCAAGAACGGCGTTTTCGTCGCCGATCACTACCTCTCGGAAGGCGAGGCCCTGACCGTTCCGGGGCAAACGCGTTCGCTGACCCTGCATTTCGGCGGCAGCCGCAACCCGCCGGCCGTCGGCCCGGTTTGCCTCAATATCAGTCAATTGTCGGAACCGTCGCCGGCGCTGATCATGCGCCTGTCGCCCAGCCCGCGGGCCGATCTGGATCGATTGCGCGAAGCCTGGCCGTCGATGGAGGCGGATTGCCGGCTCACCTACGTGTTCTCCACGGGACCGGTGCTGATCGGCGGTCGGGATGATTGCGCCCTGCGGCTGGCCGGCAAATCCGACGGCCTGGTGGCGCGCCTGGACTACGCCGAGCGTTACTGGATCGAGCCGGTCGGCGACCAACCGGTGCGGGTGAACCGGGTGGATTTCGTCCGCCCGGTGGTGCTGGGCGACGGCGTCAACGTCGAGGTCGACGACCTGCAACTGCAATTCCGCGCCCGCGCCTCCGCCACCGCCGCCTAGCGCCTGTCGCGCGCAATCCAAGCCACCCGCTCCCCCGTCCCAACCACCCCGAGGGTACCATCTATGGGTGGTTGGGACGGGGGAGCGGGTGGCCCGGTGGCTCCAACTAAACGCGACACGCACTAGACAGGCCTTGGCGCAGCCGCGGGTGGGGCACTACAATAATACGCGTGACCGCCGCTTTGGCCGTCGGGACGGGGGCATATGACCTTTTTCAAGCGAGGCGCGGAAAAAAAGGCCGACGTCGATAGCGTTTCGACGTCGGCATTGTCGGCGCTTTACCTATACGTTTCCGACGCCGGCTGGCAGGCACAGTTGGTCGACGGCGCCGGTCAGCCGGAAGGCGAGCGGCGGCAGGAAGACTGCGCCACGCTGACCGGCGACATCTCCGAACGCCTCGAAACCATCATCGGCAGGGCCAGCAAGGCGATGTCCCGCGCCGACCGCAAAAGCATCGGCCAAATTCACCTGATGCTCGGCGATGCGAAGACGCTGGTTCGCGACAACGCCTCGGGCGAACTCAATCGCGCCAACGCCTCCACGATCCGGCAATTCGCCCAGCAGCAGTTGAATTGCGCGGCCGCCAGTTTCGGCACCACCGCCGCCACCGCGGCAACGGTCGGAGACGATTCCAAGAAGCTGCTGTTCGGGCTGACTGACGCCGCCGGGCTGCGCAATGCCCTCAATCAATTCGACGAGACCGCCGTCAAGGTGCGCCGGGTAACGCCGGCCGCGGCCGTTCTGGCCAGGGATGCCGCACTGAACGAAGGCGTCTATTGCGGCGTCATCTTCGATGCCTATGGCGCCACCGTGGTTGCCGTCGACGGCGACCGCGATTGCACCGTCGTCCGGGCCTTGCCGATCGGCGTGATGTCGCTGGTCGCGGCGGTCGCCGCCACGACCAGGGTCAATCTTGCGAAAGCGCAAACCGGCCTGGCGCAACGCGACCGACTGGCCGAGATCAACCTGGACGACGGGGCCGAAGAGGACGGGGCGCGACTGGCCAAGGGACCGTTTCACGACGCCCTGGCGCCGCTGCTGCGTGGCCTCAAACAAGAGATCGAGGCGACCCTGCGCTACGTGGTGGAACAGCGCATGGCGCGTCTGCCGGAGCGGATAGAGGTCCTGGGCGACCTCGACATGGTCAATGGCCTGCGGCAATGGCTGGACGCCAACCTGGAGCTCGCGGTGGTGCCGTCGGAGCGGGATCTATTGGAGCTGTTCCGGGCCGAAGACCCCACGGCATCGATGAACCTGTTGACCGGCGCCGATGGCCCCCTGGTGGTGGTCGGTCGCATCCGCTACCGTTACACTCAGGACGGCTTCGTCGAACAAAACAAGGCGGCACCCACGGATATCAACATCGAACGACGGCAGCGCCCGGCGAAACGCCGCGACCGGAACCGGCAGCGCGGCAAATCGGGCTCCCGCGGCGGACAACGCCGCGGCCGCGGTGGCGGCGGCGGCGCGACGTTCTTCGGCATCAATTTCGGCCGCTCCGGGCAGTCCGGCGAGAGCGGCGGCGAGGTGGAACTGTCGGCCTCGCAGGAGCGCCTCTATTACCTCGCCCTTGGCGTGTTCTTCTTCGCGCTTTTGTATTTCGGCTATGCCAACTATTACGGCGACGCGGTGAAACGTTATCAGCGGGCCCACGGCGCCTACAACGTCGCCCTGCAGAGCAACAAGAAAAGCCGGCGGAATCTCAAGGAAAGCCGTTCCAAGGCGGTCGACCAGGCGCTTTTGGTGCGTCGCGACGAAAACAAGGTGCTGTGGAGCGAGAAGATGCTCGCCATCGCCGGCCACATGGACGACAAGATGTGGATATCCGACGTCTATCTGACTTCCGAGAAAGCCACCGTCAACGAGCAGGACATCAGCGCCCGCAAGCTGATCATCGAAGGCGCGGTACTGCCCTCGACCCACGGCCATCTGCTGGAAATCGCCCAGTATATCCGGCGCCTGACCAGTGACGATTGGTTCATGCGGGATTTCAGTCAGATCACCTTCGAGGGCGCGGCGATCGACGCGGCCGAGGCAACCCACGTGGTGAAGTTCGAAATCAACGGCTGGTACGACGAGGCGAAACGGCTTTCGGGCGACCAAGAAGGCGGTGGCGCCACCGGCAAGATGATGCAGAAGGTTGGCACACGGAACAAGAAGATGGAGAAGTTCCAGCAAGGTGATTTCCAGGATGGCAAGAAATGACCCGGCCAACCGACGCCGGGCTCTGGACGTGAGGCGCTAGGTCGTGGACGCCTTCATCCGCAACAACCAGCAATTGGTGCTGTCGACGCTGTTTTTGGCGGTGGCCTTGCTCGCTCTGGGCTATTCCCTGGGCTACACGGTGCTGGAAAGCAGCGCCGCCAACCTCCAAATCGCGGCCCGCCATCTGAAGTCGGAAACCAAACTCCTGGCCAAGAATGTCGAGCGCAACGTGGAAGCCAAGGAGGAGGTGGCCAAGGCCATTGATTCCATTCCGGCCTTCCTCGAACACATCAACATGCTGGCCCAGGCCGACAAGGTGATCATTCGCGAATTGACGCCGGATCAGGACGACAAGCTGAAATACCGCATCGAAGTCTGGATCGATTATCCCACTTTTCTGCGTTTCACCGCCAATCTGGAAAGCCTGAACGTATCGATCTCGGACATGGAAATCCGACCGTTCCTGACCTCCAAGACACCGCCGGTGCATGCCATTACCTTCAACATCACGCCGAAAAACAACGCCGAACCATTGCAAGGCGAGCGGCTGCAAAAACTGAAACAGGCGGTGGCCCGGCAAGGCAAACGCAACCCCTTCATCCGCCTGGTCAAGGTGCCGGGCGAGGAAGGGCCGCTATTCATCGACCTGACCTGGGTGCACAAGCTGTCGCTGATCACCCGGGTCGACGAAAAGCTGATGGCGGTGATCGACAACAACGACTACGCCATCGGCGACAAGTTCACCTCCGTCGAGGGCGACATCACCGTCCAGGAGGTCAGCAAACGCCGCGTCACCTTCGTTCGGAAGACCGACAAGGGCAAACAGCAGTATCTGATGAAGTTCCGCAAGAAGAAGGGCCGCAAGCGCGGCGAGAGTGACCGGCGCCGGCGCGGCGGCAAGCAGAGGCGGCGCTAGCGCGGCAAGGGCCGCTTCACGACAGTCGTGGATCAGCAATCGTTGGCGTTGGCGAGACCGCCGATGAAACAGCGCCGCACGCCATCGACCCGGGCCGTGCCGTCGGTCTGATCGCCGCTGCCATAGGTGATGTTGCCGCCGCAATCGGCGATCGGTGTACCGTCGTCCACCAGACAGGCGATCACTTCGAGATCGGGCAGGCGGGCATCCAGGTTCTCCAAGGCCTCGATGGTCGGCTCGGCCCCCGAGGTATCACCCTGGTCGGCATAGTCGATGCGGATGCCGACCCGGCCGTCGGTGGTGACCGGCACGGCATAGGGTGCATCCGCCACGGCCCAGATGAAATGCAGTTGGTATTGCGCCGAGGTGTTGGCGTAGCTCCAAGTCGCGCAGGGGTCGGAAACGTCACCGCCCTTGCAGTCGGCGCCGGTGGCCAATTCGCCCAGGAAGATCGCGACGCTGCTCACCGAGTCGGGATCGTCGACGCAGGCACGGGTATCCGGGGTGGCGGTGGCGGTGTCGCACAGGCTGGCCTGTCCGGGACCGATCACCGAGGGGGTTTCGGCGACATGGCCGCGAGCCCGGCTGAGGGCATAGTCCACATGCCCCATCATCGCCCAGTAGACACGCAGTTTGGCCAGGCTGTCCTCGACCGCGCGGGCCTCGGAAACGGCATAGGAACTGATCAGCGCGGCACACAGCGCCATGGCGAAGATGCCGACGAAACTGACCGCGATCAGCACCGTGCCGCGGTCGCCCTCCCGCGCCTCGGTGCCGGCCGCTGGCCTACTGCCGCGGCCACTCATGGATCGTCCTGCGGCCGGCGCAGGGTGGAGAAGATCGTGCGGTAGGATTCGCTGACGTCGTCCGTTCTGAACCTCTGCCGGTTCAGGTTGTGCGGCGTGGTCAGGCGGATTTCCACCTCCTCGGTCAGGTTGGCGTTGTCGCGGTCGGCATCGTCGATGCTGCGGTCGGAATTGACGGCGGGCGAATACACCGTGCCGGTGCCGTCCAGGTACAGGCGCGGCGCCCGTGCCAGAAAACCCCGGCTGTCCACCGTGCCGTTCGCGGTGCAGCCATCAACCGGATCGTCGACGCCGTCGCAATTCACCGTATGCGGCGAGAAGCGATTGCCGACGATACGATCGGTGACCTCGGCGCCGTCGAAATCCTGGGCGAAGGACAGGTAATGGACGTCGTCCAGCGAGGCATTGCTGTCGTAGTCGTGCTGCCGCAGGAAGTCGCCGTTGTCCTCGCCCAGGATGTTGGTGCTGTTGCGGAAACCGTGGACGTAGGTGCTGGCGTCGGTGGGATCCAGCACCGCGCCGTCGCCCAGCATGTCGAAGGCGGCCCGGGCCTGGGCGTTCAGGACGCTGCGCACCCGTTGCTGGTCGGCGAACTCGATCGATTGGAAGAAGAACGTCGTGGTGGTCAGCAACAGGATCAGCGCCAGCAGCGAGGCCACCAGCAACTCCAGCAGGGTGAACCCCGCCTCCCCGCCAAGACGGGACGGCCACGTGCCGGTCGTTTCTCGTGCCACAGTCTTGCGATGCCGCATCACCGCCTCCCGACGATCGTCTTCAGGATCAGCGACTGCGTCCGATTGAACCCCGCATCGGTATCCGGATCGGCGCTGTCGGTGTAGCGAAAGGGATATTGCAGGAACAGCGTGAGGAGCTGGCAACTGCCGTTGTAACACAAATCGGCGCAGGCGCCGTTGGCATCCGTCGCCGGGTTGTAGCAGGTGTTGGCGTTGTTGGGGATGGTCGACAATTCCCAGCTCAGGCGGCCGGTGATACGCCGTTTCATGTCGATCCAGACATAGTTCCGGTCGTCGTCATTGCCGACCCCGTTGGTATCGACCAGCACGACGCCGGCGCAATCGGGATCGAAGCCACCGGCCGCGCCGCAGGAGAAATCGGCGTTGGCGTTGCTGTTGGAATTGACGATCTCCTGCACCACCGCCAGGGTCGGCGAATCCATATAGACGTAGCGCGTCTGATCGACGGATTGCGAGAATTCGTCGCCCAGCGAGTTGCTGCTGTAGGTCACCTGACGATAGTCGCTGTCTGCGGCGACGTCGGCATAGCGGAACAGGCTGGTGAGCCGCGTCATCTCGCCATGCAGGACGAATATTGCCTTTTGCTTGACGGTGAGGAACAGGAACTCGTTGTTCACCGTGGTCCACAGGCCGGTCAGACCCAGCACCAGGATCGAGGTCATGACGATCCCGACCAGCACCTCGATCAGGGTCATGCCCGCCTGGCCCGGCGCCATGGCCCCGACGCCCTCCGTGCCGTGACGGTTCGCGTTATGGCTCGTATAGCAAGGCATGCGAGGTCGTAATGCCCTCGATCCAGTCGTAGGTGATGGAATCCGTTCCGGCGGCGCTGTCCAGGCCGTTCGGCGGCGGCGGATAGCGATAGACCACGACGCTGCCTTCCTGGCCATTGTCGCCGCCGGCGGCGGGGGCGACCCAGCCGGTCGGCGGTATCTTGTCGGTGCCGCTGCTGTCGATGTCGGGATCGCATTTGACGCTGTTCGGTGCATCGATCGAGGTATCGGCGGCGTTTTCCCGCAGTACCGCCCAGACCTCGAACTCGATCGAGGCGTCGCCGGATTCCGCCGTCGCGATGAAAGCTGCCGAGGTTTTGCCGTCGGCGCCGGCGGCCGTCAGACAGGTTGCGGCGACGCGACAGATGAAGACGAAGCAGAAATTGCCGATTTCCTTCAACGGCACCCCGAGATTGTCGATCAGGTCCTGCTCGGTCATGGTCAGGCCGCCGGGACTGTAATAGCTGCCCCGTTCGTTGAACCGCATGCGCTGCTTGGCGGCGATCTCCAGCAGGATCGGCTTGGCCTCGTTCAAGCGGCCTTCCAGCAGATAACCGCGAAAATTCGGCAGGGCGAGCGCCGCCAGAATGCCGACGATAACGATCACCACCAGCAACTCGATAAGAGTGAAGCCGGCCTCGCGGGCCGCCCCATTCCCGTTCATGTTCCGCTCCCACGGCCCATCGAAGCCGCCCTCCCGCAGTCAAACCGCCCGCCGTCACCCCATGATACCAGCGCGGCCGCGACGGCCAGTGGCCCGCGGCGCAACTTCCGGGATGGCGACCGGCATCCGCCACTACCCTAATAGGTTTGTCGGATTCTGGAAAACGCAAGTGACGCCGGTTACAGGGTGCGATTGTCAAGCCAGGAGCGAATTCGTAGAGTTGCATGAGGAGGCAGCAGCGCATGGACGAGCCGGTGGCGGTTACCCTGGCCTACCGTCTGGTTGGCGGCCAACGGGCCGATCTCGAAGCCGACGTCGCCATGATCGGCGCCGTCACGGCGCGGTTCAATGGCTTTCTCGAACGCGACGGCGAGCGGTTGATTTGCCGCTTCACCGACACGGCGGACGGCATTCAGTCGGCGATCACGGCCTTGCGCGACTTCGACCGCTCGGGCCGGGGCACGGCGGGTCTGGGCCTGGGCCTGGACGCCGGCGACGATCGCCAGGCGGCCCTGCATCTGGCCGAATGGGCGGCCCAGGACGGCAGTTTCAGCGCCCTGCTGCCCGAGGCGTTGCGGCCCGAATTGGTCGCCTTCCCCGGGCTGCGCCTGGACGATTACCCGGCCGACGACATCCCCGGCTGGGACGGCCGGATCAAGATCCTCGGCCTGACCCTGCCCCGGCGCAGTTTCGGCGATCTGCGGCCGCCCGGGGCCGGCGCCGACAACGACGGCTGGCGGAGCGTCCCGGAGGCCGGCGCCGCGCCCGAGAAACCGGCGACCGGCGACGACACCCTGGACGAGACGGTGATGGCGGTCGAGGCCGCCGCCGAATTGCCCCCGGCCGGCGCTGCCGAACCGATCGATCCGGACGATGAGACCGTCATGGCCGTCGATGACGCCGAATCGCCGGAGCCCACCGTCGCCGATGACGATCTCACGATCATCCACACCGACTTCGGGACCGACGTTGCCGACGATGACGCCACCCAGGTCCCGCCGGCACCGGGCGGCAATGACGACGACGCCACCCTGATTGGCATCAGCGCGCCGGACGGGCCGATATCGATGGCGCCCGGACAGGCCAGTTCGGCCCGGGCCGCCATCGATGCCCTGGCCAACCGCGAGGCGGCCGCGCGGCAACATCTGGAACAGGGCGAACGCTATCGCGCCATCCAGGAGATCGACGGCGCCGTCGAAGGCGTCGCGCCGGCCGATCGGCCGGGCGTCGAGGGCCTGATCGACCGCCTGCAGGAATTGCGGGACGAGATCACCGACGGCATGTGGCTGGCCGCCGGCCTGCTGATCACGGGCGGCGATACCCGGCTGTCGCTGCACCACGGCGACAGCCTGCAGATCGGCCGCCACCCTGGCGAACCGGCCCCGGGGCTGAAACTCGTCTGCCGCACGGTCTCGCGTGTTCCCCGGCAGGTCCGCATCGACCGCCGCGAACTCGGCTTCGACATCATCGAACTGGGCAGCTCCAACGGCGCGTTCATCGACGACCAGCGGCTGCTGCCGAACCAACCCCTGGCCCTTGACCAATTGACCCGGGGCATGATCCTGGCCATGGGTGGGGTACTCGAGCCGCCGGAAAAGGGTGAATGCCGGCTGCGCCTGAGTTCACCGGCCGAGGCGCCGACGACGCTGTTGCTACAGGTCGACACCGCCCACCTGACGGAGACTGCCAGATCGCAATTGCTCGCCGACTGGCCCGAATTGGAAGCCGATGCCGCCTGGCGCTGGCTGTTCACGGAGGAGCAGGTGCTGATCGGCGGCGGCGCCGACTGTGTCATCCGCCCGGCCGGTGCGGCCGAGGGGGCGCCCCTTGCCGCCATCCAGTTGGGCCAGCGCGGTTATGCCCTGGTGCCCCGGCAAGGCCCTGTCGCCTTGGACGGCGTGGCGATCTCGCAGCCCGTGCCGATCGCCGACGGCGCCGTCCTGACCGCCGGCGGCGAGGATTTCTCGCTGTCGGCCAGCCCCGGCTGATCGGGCCGGAGACGTACCGCCGATGCAACCGCGGCCGGGCCTGGCGGCAATTCTCGCCGCCGCAATCCTGTGCGCCCCGGCAAATCCCGCGGCCGCCAACGAGACC
>JASLMH010000074.1 GCA_030746635.1 Alphaproteobacteria bacterium
TTTGGATATGAGCATGCGCGGGTGACCAGGATGGCCTCCGAAGCGTATCAGGAGCGCTGCGGAGTGTGTCGCGACTACGCACACCTGGCAGTGGCGTTCTGCCGAGCCTTGAACATCCCCGCTCGCTACTGCACCGGGTACCTCAGCTATGTGGGTGCGCCGCCGCCTCATCCACCCGGTGATTTCGCGGCGTGGTTCGAGGCTTATCTCGACGGTCATTGGCATACGTTCGACCCGCGGAACAATGTTCCCCGCATCGGTCGGGTCCTCATGGCGCGAGGACGGGACGCGGCGGATGTCGCTATCACGACGACGTTCGGCCCCAACACCCTTCAAAGCTTTCGCGTCTGGGCGGATGAGATTGCCGGATCGGCTTGAATGAAATGCCTTTCCTGGCAAGGCTCATTGATGACACGACACTGTTCCCGGCGCGATTTGGCGAAGCGAAGGCTTCGCGCCGCCACCGCGGCGGAACGATCAACTTTTGATTGCTGGCGCCGACGCTAGGAGAAGATGCGGTACAACACCGTGCCGCGGGCGAACAAGCGGCCGGTCGCGGCCTCGGCGACCTCTATGTCGTTCCAATACATTTCATGATCGCGGTAGCCGACGTTGCCATAGGCCACCAAATCACCCTTCGGCGGCGGCGCCAGGATTTGCGCCTGGATCGATGGGGTCGAAGCCTTGAACTTGCCGAGGCCGGTGATCGACCACGAACACATTGCCCCCGCGGTATCCAGTAGGGCCAGGGCCGCACCCTCGTGGACCCCACCCAGGGCCTCACCGTTGCTGTGCTGCCACGGCATCACCAGTCGCACCTGACCGTCCCGCATGAAGTCCATGGCGATACCCCGCCCGGAGATGAAGGGGTTGGCGGCGATGCGTTCGGCCATGAAGCCGGGGTCGATCTCGCCATGATCGCCGGCGGCCTGGGGCGCTTCCGCCGCCTCCTTGCCGAGACGGCCGCGCACCGCGATGGCGCAATTGGCGATGGCCTTGCCGTCATCGGTGGTGACGTCCACGGCCATGAAACACAATTCCTTCCCCCGGCGCAGCAAACGCGCGGTGGCCCGGATATCCTCGCCAATGGCGGCGGCCAGATAATTGATCTGGAAATCCATGGTGTGCCAGGGCCCGGTATCCGCGCCCAGCACATGACGCGCCAAGGCATGCGCCGCGGTCACCGAGGCCGACACCGCTATGCCCCCATGCAAGGCGTTGCCGGGATTGGCGTTGGCTTCATCGAACGGCAGGGCGATGCTGGCCGCCTGGTCCCCCACTTCGGCAAGCCGCATGCCCAAGGTTGTTGCATAGGCCGATTGGGCGACCCAGTCTTTGACAAAATCAGTCATGGAGGTCTCGCTATTTCAGGCCTGGAATAAGACAGGAATGGATGGATTCTTCGTTCGGGATCTCCCGCGCCAATACCTGGATGGCCCGCTCGGCATCGCGCAGATCGAAGTTGTGGGTGTGCATCATTTCCAGCGGTGCGGACCGGGCTTCGATCAACTTGATCGCCTTGTCGTAGCCCGTCGAGGTCACCCCGATCACCCCCTTGATGGTGATCTCCTTCATCATGATCTTATCGGAAACGAAGCCCGGAATATTCTTGTAACCTTTCATACCGGCCAAAACGATGGTGCCGCCCGAGCGCACGTAGCTGAGGGATTCGGCCACCGGCTCGACCGCATACGAGGTCACGTCGACGACGATATCGGCGCCTTTGCCGTTGGTAATTTCGCGAATCCGCTGCTTGGCGTCTTCGTTTTCCACATCGATGGTGTAGTCGGCGCCGAATGCCTTGGCGATACGCAGCTTCTCGGCATCCACCGCCAGCCCGGTCACGATGATGGTGCCAGCGCCGGCGTCCCGGCAGGCCAGGACCGAGGCCAGGCCCCGTTGGCCCGGACCCAAAATCACCACCGTGTCGCCCGGCCCCGTTCCCGGCACCTCCACCGCCCAGCGATAGCCCGCGCCCAGCGGATTGAACATCACCGCGATTTCCGCCGGCAGGCTCTTGTCCATCTTGTGCACGATGGAATTGCCGTGCACGAACATATATTCGGAATAAGCGCCCCACAGCCCCGGCTCGTCACTCAGCGGAATGTAGGAATAGATACGCCGGTCGTCGCAGAGGTGATACTGGCCGCCCAGGCAGGATGGGCAAAAACGGCACGACAGCATGGTTTCCACCGCGATCCGGTCGCCGACGTCGACACCCCAGCGACGGGCTGCCCGATCGCCGATCGCCTCGACGACGCCCAGGGGCTCATGCCCGGGCACCGCCGGTATGGGCGCACGGATCACGCCCTCGTACTGTTCGTAGTCGCTGCCGCAGATGCCGCAAGCCTCCACCCGCATCAGGGCGCTGTCCGCGTCGATCTCGGGGATCGGCAGGCTTTGCGCCTCCAGCGTACGCGGCGCGGTCTGGACCATGGCCAGGCTGGTTCCTTTTACCATGACGATCGTTCCCTTTCGCTTCGGTCCCAGTCTAAGGCAAGCGGGTGTCGCGCCAAAATCTATCCAACAGGACGATTTTTCCATTGTGGATCGGCTGCGAAAGCGGCAGCTTGCCTGGCGAAATCAATGTTTGAGGACACCGCGATCATGTCGAACAAGGAACCAAGGGTACCCATGTTGCCGGAAGCGGAAGCACGCGCCATCGGCAAGGAGGCGGGCGTCCCCTCCACCATGTCCGGTCTGAATGTGTTTCGCGTCATGTCGCGGCATCCCACCCTGGCGGGCGTGGTGGCCAAGCAGTTGGCCATGTTGCTGTATCGCGGCAACAAATTGGATGACCGCTTGCGGGAACTGATCATCATGCGCATCGGCTGGCGCACGGGCGCCTTGTATGAATGGACGCAGCACTGGCCGGTCGCCTTGCACTACGGCCTGACGGAAGAGGAAACGCTGGCCGTCCGCGACCCCGATAGCGCCACGTGTCTGGGGCCGGCGGAACGCGCGGTGATCGCCGCGACGGACGATGTGTTGGACGACGGCGCGGTTAGCGAGACGACTTGGCAGGCCTGTGCCGAACATCTCGCCAGCGACGAAGAACGTTTGGAACTGGTCGCCGCCATTTGCAATTGGAATACGTTTGCCATTCTGCTGAAGAGCCTGAATATTCCCCTTGAGGACGGTGTCGATGCTTGGCCCCCCGACGGCGTGCCCTCGCCCGATGCTTAGAGCGTACCCGGAATATCCCGGATACACTCTAGCTGGAAGAACGCTAATCCTTTCAGGATCAGGGGCGGCGATCGGGGGTGCGGCGGTCGTGGTGTGCCGGTTGATCGACGCATTTCCGGAATACCCTCGACAGCGCGCTACTGGGATTGCCGCGATTTTCGAGCAATGAGTCTCATCCGGCATTTGTGATCGAACCCGTGCGGTGGCAGGATGAGGGCGATATCAAGCTGAGAAGGGAAAGTTTTCATGGCGACTGGTACGGTAAAGTGGTTCAACGCGACCAAGGGTTTTGGATTTATCGAGCCTGACGGAGGCGGACCTGATGCATTCGTGCACATCTCCGCCGTGGAAAGGGCCGGCATGTCGGGTTTGGCAGAGGGTCAGAAGGTTCAGTATGATTTGGAGCCGGGACGTGACGGCAAGAGTGCCGCCGGGAATTTGGTTGCTATCGATTAATCCGGAACTCTGACCAGCGCACCAACACGACAGTCGTATCGCGCGGACGTCCCGAGCTGGCGAACGATATGCCATGCCGAGGCGTGGGCATGGCCGCGTCGACAATGTCCGTGGATGAATTATTCCACCGCGATCAGGGCGGCGGCGACGGCGCGTTCCTCGGTCAGCAGGACATTGTAGGTGCGGCAGGCCGCACCCGTGCCCATGGCCTCGATCACGGCGCCCCAATCGCGGATCTGTTGCCGTAGTTCGGGGTCGATGATGGCGGCGCCGCTGCCACAACCAAGCAGCAGGATGGCGACCTCGCCGGCTGCCTGGCGGAACGGTTTCAGGCTTTCCCGGGTGATCTCGTTGGCGGCGGCGATGGGCCAGGCTAGGGTCTGCTCCGGCAGCACCAGCACCGAGCCTTCGTGGCGGACGCCCGAGATGCGGAAGCCACCGCCGCCGTAGCCCTGGATGAATTGCCGGTCGGCGGCGATGGGCGGGGTGATGTCCATCGGTTTGGCCGGGTTTAATCGGCGGTGGCCGCCGCCCCCTTGCCGGCACCGCGATGGCGGTCGCCCAGGCGCAGCACGATCAACAGCGGCGCGGCGATGAAGATCGAGGAATAGGTGCCGATGATGACGCCCCAGATCATCGCGAAGACAAAGCCCTGGATCACCGCGCCGCCGAAGATGAACAAGGCGATCAGCGCCAACAGGGTGGTGACCGAGGTCATCGAGGTCCGCGACAGGGTGTCGTTGATCGACCGGTTCAGCACTTCGGGCAACGGCAGCGTTTTGTACTTGCGCAGGTTCTCACGCACCCGGTCATAGACCACCACGGTGTCGTTGATCGAATAGCCGACGATGGTCAACAGCGCCGCGATGGTCGAGAGATTGAACTCCAACTGCGTCACCGCGAACATGCCGATGGCCAGGGCGACGTCGTGCACCAGGGCGACGACGGCGCCGACGCCGAAATGCCATTCGAACCGGAACCAGATGTAGACCAGCATCAAGACCACGGCCAGGGCGATGGCGATGACGCCGGCCTCGATCAATTCGGAGCTGACCTTGGGTCCGACGAACTCGGTCCGGCGGTAGTCGATGCCGGTGCCGATATCCCGGTCCAGGGCTTTCTGCACCACTTCCACCGCCTTCTGCTGGGCGGAGGCATCGCCGGGCTGCCGCTCGATGCGGATCAGCACGGTGTCGGCCTGGCCAAACTCCTGCAATGACACCTCGCCCAGGTCGAGACCGCCCAGGCTGCGGCGCATGGCGCCGAGATCGGCCGCCGTCGGCGTCTGCACCTCGACCAGGATGCCGCCGCGGAAATCGATGCCGAAGTTCAGCCCCGGGAAGAACGCCGAGATCAGCGACAGCACCACCAGGGCGGCGGACGCCGGCATGGCGATGCGGCGCCATTGGATGAACGGGATCGCGGTCTTGGCGGGGACCAGCTTGATTTGAAACATCCTACCGTCCCCCTAGATCGGCAGCGCCGCGGGGCGGCTGCGCCGCAGCCAGACCACCAGCATCAGCCGGGTCACCGTCACCGCCGTGAACACCGAGGTCAGGATGCCGATGGCCAGGGTCACGGCGAAGCCCTTGATCGGCCCCGAGCCCATGGCGAACAGGATCGCGGCGGCGATGAAGGTGGTGATGTTGGCGTCGAGGATGGTCCGGAAGGCCTGTTGATAGCCGGCCTCCATGGCCGCGAACGGCGTCTTGCCGGTGGCCACCTCCTCGCGGATGCGCTCGAACACCAGGACGTTGGCGTCCACCGCCATGCCGATGGTCAGGACGATGCCGGCGATGCCCGGCAGGGTCAGGGTGGCCTGCAGCACCGACAGGGCGCCCATGATCAGGAACAGGTTGATCAACAGGGCGATATCGGCGGCCAGGCCGAACAGGCCATAGGCCAACACCATGAACACCATCACGGCGGCGAAGGCGATGATGCAGGCGATCTTGCCGGCGGCGATGGAATCGGCGCCCAGGGCCGGCCCGACGGTGCGTTCCTCGAGGATCTTCAACGGTGCCGGCAGGGCGCCGGCGCGCAGCAGCAGGGCCAGGTCCTGTGCCGTCTGCACCGTGAAGCGGCCGGAAATGATGCCGGTACCGCCCAGGATCGGCTCCTGGATCACCGGCGCGCTGATCACCCGGTTGTCGAGGACGATGGCGAAAGGTTTGTCGACGTTCTTGGCGGTGACGTCGCCGAACCGTTTGGCGCCGACGGAATCAAAGCGGAACGACACCACCGGCCGGCCGTCCTGATAGGTTGGCTGGGAGTCGAGGAGGTTTTCGCCGCTGACCATCACCCGCTTGCGCACCACGTAATAGTCGGCTGGCGTGCCGTCGGGGTTGCGGTCATCGGATTCCAACAGCGCCGAGCCCGGCGGCGTGCGGCTGCCCTGAAGGATCTGGGCCGGCGAGACGGTCAGATCGACCAGCCGGAAGACCATCTTGGCGGTCTTGCCGAGGATCGATTTCAGCCGCCGGGGGTCCTGCAGGCCCGGCACCTGGATCAGGATGCGCTGGTCGCCCTGACGCTGGATGGTCGGCTCGCGGGTGCCCAATTCATCGATCCGTCGCCGCACGATCTCGATCGATTGTTCGATGGCCGAGCGCTTGCGTTCCAGGATCGCGTCCTCGGTCAGCGTCACGACGATGCGGTTTTCGTCTTCCGTGGTGACCTCGATATCCCGGCCGCCGGTGATGCCGGTCAGCGCGTTCGAGGCCACGGTGACGGCCAGGTCGTCGATCGCCTCCACCGCCGCCTCGAGCTGCGGCGTCCGGGTGATCTGCACGGTGACCGCGCCGTCGTTGATGCCGAGTTTCCGATAGCGAATGCGCTTGCCGCGCAGCGCCTCGCGCACCGACTGGACCAGGGCTTCCAGCCGCTCCTCCACCACCGCCTCGACCTCGACCTCCAGCAGCAGGTGCGAGCCGCCCTGCAAATCCAGACCCAGGTTGACCTGTTTATGGGGCAGCCAGTCCGGCAGGCCCTCGGCCGTCTGGTCGGCCAGGAAGTTGGGGATGGTGAAGATCAGGCCGGCCAGGCAGACGACGATGACCAGGATGATCTTCCAACGGGCGAAATAGAGCATTCAGGTACCGTGGCCGGCTATTTCTTGCCGCCGAAGCTGAACAGGGACTTGCGCCCACCCCCTTCGGACTTGCCATCGCCATCGCCGTCATCGTCGCCCTTCTTGTCGTCCTTCTTCTCGGCGGCGGGGGCCGGCGCGCCCTTGCTCATGACATCCGTCAGAGTCGAGCGGATCACCCTGACCCGCACGTTCTCGGCCACTTCGACCTGCACCGTGTTGTCGTCGATCACCTTGGTGACCTTGCCCATCAGTCCGCCGCCGGTGACCACCTGGTCGCCACGGCGCACCGCCGCCACCATCTCGCGGTGCTCCTTCGCCTTTTTCTGCTGCGGCCGGATCAGGAAAAACCAGAACACCACGAAGATCAGCAGCAGCGGCAGCAGCTGGACGAACATGTCACCACCGCCACCGCCGGCGCCCTGTGCATACGCAGGCGAAATCAGCATGAAAAGCTCTCCGATATCTTGCTCGAGGCGGGCGGACTATAGCCCCGCCATGGCGGAATGCAAACCGAAAGCGCCCAGCGGATCGAAATCCGACGGCCGCCGAATCGGGCCGGCCGGCGGGCGCCTTGGGCCGTTGACGGCGGGGGCCGTTATGATAGGTTCCGGCCTCCCCAAAGAACACACCGGACAGGTAGCCCATGTCATCGTCCGAGGCCGATCTCGCCGCCCTGCTTGGCCGCATCGCCGATGCCCTCGATCGGCTGACGCCGCCGCCCCATGCGGCGGTGGATCTGGACGCCGCCGATGCCTTCATCTGGCACGCCGACGGCGGCCGCCTGGAGGCCATCGCCAACGTCAACCGCATCGACCTCGGCCTGTTGAAGGGGATCGAGCGGCAGTGCGCCATCCTGATGGAGAACACCCGGCGTTTCACCGACGGCCTGCCGGCCAACAACGCCCTGTTGTGGGGCGCCCGCGGCATGGGCAAGAGCAGCCTGGTCAAGGCCATTCACGGCGACTTGGTGGGGCGGCAGGCGGGCAGCCTGAAACTGGTGGAAATCCACCGCGAGGACATCCCCTCCCTGCCCCGGCTGCTAAAGCTGCTGCGGGATGCTCCCCATCGCTTCGTGTTGTTCTGCGACGATCTGTCGTTCGACGGCGACGACAGCAGCTACAAATCGCTGAAGGCGGTGCTGGAAGGCGGCATCGAGGGTCGGCCGCGCAACGTGGTGTTCTACGCCACCTCGAACCGGCGCCACCTGATGCCCCGGGACATGATGGAAAACGAACGCTCGACGGCGATCAGCCCTTCCGAGGCGGTGGAGGAAAAGGTCTCGCTGTCCGACCGCTTCGGCCTTTGGCTCGGCTTCCACAACTGCAACCAGGACGAATTCCTCGACATGCTGCGCGGCTATTGCGCCCACTACGGCCTGGCCATCGGCGATGAGGAATTGAAGGCGGAAGCAATCGAATGGTCGATGACCCGCGGCGCCCGCAACGGCCGGGTGGCCTGGCAATTCGTCCAGGACCTGGCCGGCCGGATGGGCGTCAGGATCGACTGAGGGGGATGTGGCTTAATTTCTCCCTTAATTCCCAAGCGCTGCGTTTTTCCAGGTGACGCAGGGGATTGACGGCGCGCCGGCCCTTGCGGATCTCGAAATGCAGTTGCGGTTTTTCGATGTTGCCGGAGCTGCCGGCGCGGGCGATGGCTTCGCCGCGCTTGACCACGTCGCCGACCCGGACCGACAGGGCCTGATTGTGGCCATAGGCGGTGACCCAGCCGCCGCGATGGCGCAGCAATAACAGGTTCCCGAAGCCGCGCAATTCGTTGCCGGCATAGACCACGACGCCGTTGTCGGCCGCCCGCACCGCCACGCCGGACTGCACCGCGATGTTGATGCCGTCGTTGTGCAAACCGCCCGGCTTGGCCCCGAAGCGCGAGATCACCCGGCCCTGAACCGGCCAGGCGAAACGCCCGGCCGTGCGCGGCGGTGGGCGTTTCGCCTGGCGGGCGGCGGGCTTCGGCGGTCGGGTTCGGGCCGCGGTGGTACCGGGTGGCGGTTTTTGGCCGGGCAGCGGCGCTTGCGCCGTGGCGGGCGGTGGACTCGCGGCGGTCACGGCCCGCGGTTGCGACGCCCGCTCGCTGGCCGGCAGCTTGAGGCTCTGGCCGGGGCGGATGGTATGGGGCGGCGTCAGGTCATTGGCCCGGGCCAGGTCGAACATCGACACCCGATACCGGCGGGAGATCGAATACAGGGTTTCGCCTGACTGTACCCGGTGATAGCGCAGGGCCGGAATGCGCAGGCTCTGACCCCGCCGCAGGCGGTAGGGTGGCTGCAGACCGTTGGCCGAAATCAGATCGCGCATGGCGACGCCGGAACGGCGGGCGATGCCGTACAGGGTCTCGTCGGCGTCGACCCGGTAGTCGCCGGCGGCGATGGCCGCCGCCGGTGCAGTGGGTTTCGTCCGTTCGCTCTTGGAGCCGTAGACCACCGGTGCCGGGATCGGCCGCCCGCAGGCGGTCAGCGACAACGCCGCCAGTACAATCAGGATCGATGATGTTCTTGGTCCCGGCATGGCCGGACGATACCCGCCGGCAACCCCGGCTTCAATCGCGGCCGCGCGGCAGCCCGTCCACCAGCGGCACGAAGCGCACATCCAACAGCGCCTCCTGTGCCACGCCGTCCGGGCCACGGGTGATTCGGTACAGGGTCTGCACGCCGGGACCGCCGATCGGCAGCACCATGACGCCGCCCTCGGCCAACTGTTCGACCAGGGTCAGGGGCACCTCCTCGGCCGCCGCCGTCACCATGATGCGCTCGAACGGCGCCAGTTCGGGCCAGCCCTTGCCGCCGTCGCCCAGCCGGGTGGTGATGTTGTGCAGGTTCAATTCGCGGAACCGCGCCTCGGCCTCGGCCAGCAGCGAGCGATAGCGCTCGATGGTGCAGACCCGCCGGCACAGCCGCGCCAGCACCGCCGCCTGATAGCCCGAGCCGGTGCCGACCTCCAGCACCCGCGAGCGTTCGCCGACCTGTAACTCCTGGGTCATGTAGGCGACGATGAAGGGCTGGCTGATGGTCTGGCCCTGGCTGATCGGCAGCGGAATGTTGTCGTAGGCCTCCGACCGCAGGGCCTCGGGCACGAAAAGTTCGCGCGGCACCCGTTCCAGCGCGCCCAACACCCGTTGGTCGGTGATCCCCTGCCGCCGCAGTTCCATGACGAGGCGGATCTTGCTCGCCTCGTAGCTCATGGCGGCGACCCCGGTATCATTCCGCGAATGCCGCGCGGAGCTGTTTCAGGGTTCGGTTCTCGGTCAGGTCCAGGTGCAGCGGCGAGATCGAGATGCGCCCGGCCTCGACCGCGGCCAGGTCGGTGCCGGCCTTCGGCTTGCCCTCGACCGGCCGAAAGCCGATCCAGTAATAGGGCCGTTCGCGGGCATCGACGCGCTGTTCGATGTTCAGGGCGGTGAAGTCGCGGCGCCCTTGGCGGCAAACCTCCAGCCCGGTAACCTGGTTCGGCGGCACGTCCGGAAAATTGATGTTGATCAGCACGTCCTTGGGCCAGCCCAGGGCAACCAGGCGGCGGACCAGTGTGCTCGCGTGCTTTTCCACCGTCGACCAGTGCATCACCTTGCGGTTGGCGAAGGACTGGCTGAGGGCGATCGACGGCACCCCGATCAGGGTGCCTTCCATGGCCGCGGCGATGGTGCCGGAATAGGTCACGTCCTCGCCCATGTTGGCGCCCCGGTTGACGCCCGAGAGCAGCAGATCGGGCGGCTTGTCGGACATCACCTGGTTCAGGGCCATCATCACGCAGTCGGTCGGGGTGCCCTGCAGGGCGAACTTTTGGGCCGAGATCTTGCGCAGGCGCAACGGCATGGTCAGGGTCAGGGAGTGCGAGGCACCGCTGTTCTCGTGTTCGGGTGCGACCACCCAGACGTCGTCGGACAGTTCCTTGGCGATCCGCATCAGCACCTTCAGACCCGGCGCGTCGATGCCGTCGTCGTTAGTCAACAGAATGCGGGATTTACGCAGGTTGGCGAGTTTACGCGACATCGTTCAGCCGATCCTCGTTTGGCCGCCAAGGTAGGGTTGCAGCACCGCCGGCACGGCGACGCCGCCGTCGGCCAGTTGATAGTTCTCCAGCACCGCGATCAGGGTGCGGCCGACGGCCAGGCCGGAGCCGTTCAGGGTATGCACGAAACGGGTGCCCTTGCCCTGTTTCGGCTTGTAGCGCGCCTCCATCCGGCGGGCCTGAAAGTCGCCGCAGTTGGAGCAACTGGAAATCTCGCGGTAGCTGTCCTGGCCCGGCAACCAGGCCTCCAGATCGTAGGTCTTCTGGGCGGCAAAGCCCATGTCGCCGGTGCTCAACAGCATCACCCGGTAATGCAGGCCCAGGCGTTGCAGGATCTGTTCGGCGCATTCGGTCATGCGCTCATGTTCTGCCATCGATTCATCCGGATGGGTGATCGAGACCAGTTCCACCTTGTTGAACTGGTGCTGGCGCAGCATGCCCCGGGTGTCCTTGCCGGCTGCGCCGGCCTCGGAGCGGAAACAGGGGGTATAGGCGACCTGGCGCAGGGGCAGGTCGTCCTCGGCCAGGACGTTCTCGCGCACGACGTTGGTCAGCACCATCTCGGCCGTCGGGATCAGGTAGAAGCCGTCCTCGGTCTTGAACAGGTCTTCCTCGAACTTCGGCAGATTGCCGGTGCCGAAGGCGGTATGGGCGCGCACCAGAAGCGGCGGCGAGGTCTCGGTGTAGCCGAATTCGCCGGTATGGACATCGAGCATGAAGGCCGCCAGGGCCCGCTCCAGGCGGGCCAGCTCGCCGCGCAGCAGGACGAAGCGGGAGCCCGACAGCTTCGCCGCCGTATCGAAATCCATCAGTCCCAGGGCCTCGCCGATCTCGAAATGCTGTTTCGGCGCGAAATCGAAGGCCGGGGCCTCGCCGTGCTGGCGCAGTTCCTGGTTGGCGTCCTCGTCCGCGCCGACGGGCACCCCGTCTTCCGGCTGATTCGGTAGGCCCGAGAGCAGCTCGCGCAGGGATTGGGTAAACCCCCGTTCCTTTTCCTCGCCGTCCTGCACCCGGGATTTCAGCTCGCCGACCTCGGCGATCAGCCCGTCCGCGTCCCCGCCCTTGGACTTCGCGGCGCCGATCTGCTTGGAGAGTTCGTTGCGCCGGTTCTGCGCCTCCTGCAAGGCGGTGCGGTTGGCCCTGGCCTCGGCATCGAGCTTCAGGATGGCGGCGGCCTGGGGCGCGACGTCGCGCCTGCCCAGGCCCGCGTCGAAGGCATCGGGATTGTCGCGAATCCAGCGGAGATCGTACATGGCGGAGCATCATCGAAAGGAAAATCGCCCCGCGGACCATCCCGCCGGGCAAGGCGCGCCCTATATACGCCCACCGTCAGGAGCCGTCCAGGGTGGCCGGTTTGTTGGCTCTAGGTCCCCTGCTCGGCCGCGTCGCCGGCGTCGTCGCCGTCCTCGGCGGCCTCCCGCCGGGCCCGTTTTCGCTCCACCAGGCGGGTGCCGAGGATCGAAACCTCGTACAGCAGCAGGATCGGGACACCCAGGCCGATCTGGCTGATTACGTCCGGCGGCGTCAACAGCGCGGCGGCGGCGAAGGTCAGGACGATGGCGTATTTGCGCTTGGCGGCCAGGCCCTTGGAGCTGACCATGCCGGCCCGGGCCATCAGCATCAGCACCACGGGGAGCTGAAACGACAAACCGAAGGCGAAGATCAGCTTCATCACTAGCGAGAGGTACTCGTTGACCTTGGCCTCCAGCTGGATCGGCAGCATGCCGTTGCCGCCGGTCGCCTCGAAACTCAGGAAGAACTTCCAGGCCAAGGGGAAGATCAGGTAGTAGACCAGCGACGCGCCGGCGATGAACAACACCGGCGTGGCCAGCAGGAACGGCAGAAACGCCCGCCTTTCGTGCTTGTAGAGGCCGGGCGCCACGAAGGCCCAGAATTGCCCGGCGATAACCGGGAACGAGATGCAGACGGCGCCGAAGAAGGCCACCTTCAAATAGGTGAAAAAGGCCTCGTGCAAGCCGGTGTAGATCAGCCGCCGGCCGTCCTGCCCTTCCATCAGGTCGGCCAGCGGCTTGACCAGAAAGGCATAGATCTCCTCGGCCACGAAATAACAGGCGACGAAGGCGACAGCCAGGCCGGCGATCGACCAGACCAGGCGGTTGCGCAGTTCGATCAGATGCTCGATCAGCGGCATCTTCTGCGCCTCGACCTCGTCGCCCTCCTCGGTCAGGACATCGTCGTCGATCTCGTCGTCGTCGTCGTTATGGACGGGTTCCTGGGACAAGGCTTAGCCGGCCGGCCGCGGTTCGCTCAAGTCCGCGACCTGTTCCTCCGACGCGGCCTCGCCGGCCTGCTCCGCCGGCTCCCCCTCGGGTTTCGGCGGTTCCAGGGAATGCGGCGGCGCCGTCGGTCCCGCCAGGTCCGTCGGCCCGGTCGGATCCAACTGCTCGTTGGCGTAGTCCTCGGGGTCGAAACTGCGCAGCTTGTCGGCCGACTTGCGGATATCGTCGAGCTCCGACTCGGCGATCATGTCGTTGATGCTGCTTTGGAACTCACGGGTGATCGAACGCGCCTTGGCGATCCACTGACCGATCGTGCGCAGGGTGCGGGGCAATTCCCTGGGACCAATAACGACGATCGCCACGACGGCAATCATCAGCATTTCGCTCCATCCGATGTCCAGCATCGCGCCCGATCCCGTCTGCTATGGACAAAGGCGTGACGGCGGCTAGCCCTTCGCGGCCTCGTCCTTGGCGGCGGGGGCCGTCGCCTCTTCGGTGGCTTCGGCGTCAAGCGACTCGCGCGGCGCCGCGGCGACCTGATCGTCGTCGTCGGCCATGCCCTTCTTGAAGCTCTTGATGCCCTTGGCCATGTCGCCCATCAGGGCGGACAGCTTGCCGCGGCCGAACAACAGAACGACAAGCAGGACAACGATGGCAATCTGCCAGAAACTCAGGCCCATGAAATAAACTCCGGTAGGTGTTGCGGTTTTTCGCACCGGTCCCGATCTGGCGGCAATATGGCAGAACCGCCGCCAAGGCGCAACGAAACCGGCCGGCCGGTTCCTCCGGCCGTCCGATTAGGATTTAGTGTCGGTCGCGGGGAAAAACAAAGGTACCGGCCGGATCGGGGTGAATTCGCACCGTATCGCCGGGGCTGGGCGGTGTCTCGCAGGTGCAGCGGGCGCGCAATGCGGTGCCGTTCGCCGGCAATCGCAAATCGACCACGGTCCAGCCGGCCAGCGGCCGGACGGTATGCACCGTGGCGGCCAGGCCGCCCTTTTCGCCGTCCATCACCAGCGCCTCCGGGCGCAGGACGATATCGACCTCGAGGCCGCTTTCCAGGCCGTTGGCGGCCAGCGGGCCGAGGGCGGTCTCGACCTCGCCTTTTTCATTAACTTTCCCGTGTAAAATATTGGTTTCAGACAAGAATTCCGCAATCAACTTGTTCGCCGGATGACGATAGAGATCGTCCGGCGTGCCCATCTGTTCGATCCGTCCCCGGCGCATGATGGCGATCCGGTCGGCCATCCGCATGGCTTCGTCGGGGTCGTGGGTGACCATCAGCGTCGCCGCCGAGCCCTGGCGCAGCAGGTTCAGGGTGTCGTCGCGGATGCGATCGCGCAGGCGTACGTCCAGGTTGGCGAACGGCTCGTCCATCAGCATCACCGCCGGCCGGGGGGCCAGGGCCCGGGCCAGGGCAACCCGCTGCTGTTCGCCGCCCGACAACAGGTGCGGAAATCGATCGCCGTGACTGGCGATATCCAACCGCTCGAGCAATTCGTCCACCGACCGGCGCTTTTCGGCCGCCGGGCCGCGCAGACCGAAGGCGACGTTGTCGCGCACCGACAGATGCGGAAACAGCGCGTAGTCCTGGAACACCATGCCAACGCCGCGCTGCTCGGCCGCCACGTCCTTGCCGGGCCGGGCCACCTCGCGGCCGGCGATCACCACCCGGCCGGCCTGGATCCGCTCCAGCCCGGCGGCGATCCGCAGGCTGGTGGTCTTGCCGCAGCCCGACGGCCCCAACAGGCAGAGGATCTCGCCCGCCGCCACCGACAACGACAGATCGTCGACGACCAGCAGATCGCCGAAGGCATGCGACACCTTTTCCAGAGACAAGCCGTCCATGCGCACCGTGCGTATAGGGGCGGACCGCGGCACCATGCCGACGGTCCCGGCAAACTAGCGCGGTTTTGCCATCCTGGCCACGGCCCTAAGCTACAACTCTATGATATCGGCCCCGGCGGCGTTCAGGGTGTCCGTTGGCGCCCGCAACGACCCGCCATCGGGTTCCTCCTCGCCCTCGTCGCCATCCTCCAGCGGATCCTCGGGCTCCCGGTGCGAGAGTGGCAACAGCCCGGTTTGCACCTCCCCCTCCAGCAGACCGGCCGCCTTCAACTCGTCCAGGCCCGGCAGGTCCTGCACCGATTCCAGGGCGAAATGCTCCAGGAAGCCGTCGGTGGTGCCATAGGTCACCGGCCGGCCCGGGGTGCGGCGGCGGCCGCGCATTTTCACCCAGCCGACCTCCAGCAGCAGATCCAGCGTGCCCTTGGACAGGCCGACGCCGCGCACCTCCTCGACCTCGGCCCGGGTCACCGGCTGGTGGTAGGCGATGATCGCCAGGGTCTCCAGCGCCGCCCGCGACAAGCGGCGGGTCTGCTGGCGGTGCTCCTGCAACAGGAAATGCAGATCCGGCGCCGTCCGCAGGGCCCATTTGCCGGCGACGCGGGCCAGATTGACGCCGCGCTCGGCATAATGCCCGGCCAGTTCGGCCAGCAGCGCCGGGATATCGGCGTCGTCGGGCAGCCGGGCCGCCAGGCTGGCCTCGTCCAGCGGTTCGGTCGCGGCAAACAGCAGCGCCTCCAGCATGCGCAGGTGCCGGGCCGTCGCCTCGCCGTTGTCTGCCGTTTCGTTGGCGGTGTCTTCGGCGCTCATGAATCCGCCGCTCCCTTCAGGTAGATCGGCCCGAAGGTCTGCCCTTGGCGCAGCTTCAGCTTGCCCTGCTTGACCAGTTCCAGGCTGGCCGACAGGGTCGAGGCCAGGGCCGAGCGGCCTTCGATGCCGCCCTGCATCTCGGCCGGCAGGAAGGCCTCCAGGCTGGCCCAGTCCGGCATCTCCCCCAACACCGCCGACAGCCGGCGCATCGCCTCCTCGACCGACAGAATGGTGATCGGCCGCAGGCGCAGGGAGACCACGTCGCCGCGATCGGCCTGTACCGCATAGGCCTTCAACAGCTCATACAACGAACATTCGTAGGTCGATTGGCGGATCACGGTAACGCCCTCGGGCGCGCCGCGGGGGAACACATCGATGCCCAGGCGCTGCCGCCGCAGCAATGTCTCGGCCGCCTCCCGCATGGCTTCCAGGCGCTGTAGCTGGTGTTGCAGGCGGGCCGCCAACTCGTCGCCGGTGGGTTCGGCATCGCCGGCCTGATCCGGCAGCAGCAGCCGCGATTTCAGGTAGGCCAGCCAGGCCGCCATCACCAGGTAGTCGGCCGCCACCTCCAGCCGCAGGCGCCGCGCCTCGCTGATGAAGGCCAGGTATTGTTCCGCCAGTTTCAGGATCGAAATGCCGGTCAGGTCCAGTTTCTGCTGCCGAGCCAGGGTCAGCAGGACATCCAGCGGCCCTTCGTATCCGTCGAGGTCGACCAGGAAATGGTCGACCCGGCGGCTCGGCGGTGGGTCCTCGAACGCCGCCGCCTCGGCCTGCTCGGTCGCCTGGGCCTCGTTTTCACTCATCGCGCTAGTATACCCCATCCATATGGCGCGCCAACCGCTTTGACGCAATATCTTGTGGTTGCCCCGCCGGGCGATCCCTAGATGTAAGGGGTATCACGGGGCCGCCAGCAGGCCGTCCAGGCGCTCCGTCAGGGCCGCCGCCGACACCTCGTCCGGCGCCTGCCGCCAGGTGGCGACCCTGGCCCAACGTTCCAGGCCGGCCCTGCTCAAACACCCGGCGGCCTCGGCCACCGCCTGCATCTCCCGCCAATCGCCGTTGCAATGCAGGACCAGGTCGCAGCCGGCGTCCAGGGCGGCGCGGGTCCGCTGCTCATAGTCCCCGCCCAACGCCCGCATCGACAGATCATCGGTCATCAACAGGCCGTCGAAGCCGATCTGCCGGCGAATGACCTGCTCGATGACAACCGGCGACAGGGTGCTGGGCCTCTCGCCGTCGACGGCCGTGTAGACCAGATGCCCGGTCATCCCCAGGGGCAGGTCGGCCAGGGCGGCGAAGGGGGCGAAATCGAGCCGCGAGAGTTCCTGCCTGGAAGCCTCGACCAGGGGCAGTTCGTGGTGGCTGTCGACCCGGGCCCGGCCGTGGCCCGGCAGATGCTTGATCACCGGCAACACGCCGCCCCGCAGCAGGCCAGCCGCCAGGGCCCGGCCGAGTTGGGCGACGCTGTCGGGATCATCGGAGAAGGCGCGGTCGCCGATCACGTCATGGCCGCCCGGGTCACGCACATCCAGGCAGGGCACGCAATCGACGTCGATGCCCAACGGCGCCAGCTCCAGGGCCAGCAGCCGGCCGTTCAGACCGGCCGCCTCCACCGCCGCCGCCGGATCGCGCCGGGCCAGATCGCCGAACCGGGCCGCCGCCGGCGCTTCTCGCCAGTTCGGCGGTTTCAGCCGCTGCACCCGGCCGCCCTCCTGATCGATCAGCACCGGGGCCTCGGCCCGCCCCACCGCCGCCCGCAGCGCCCCGGTCAGGCGGCGGATCTGTTCCGGGGTCTCGCAATTGCGGGCGAACAGGATCAAGCCCAGCGGCTCGGCGTCTCGGAAGAAAGCCGCTTCGTCGGCGGACAGTTCCGGGCCGGCGCAGCCGAAGATCGCCGCCAGGGGCGCCGCCGCCTCAGGGCCGGGCAATGATGCAGTCCTGGCCGCGCGCCTTCAGCTTGGCGCAGGCGGCCCGGGCGGCGGCCTCGGAGGCGAAGGCGCCGCCCCGCACCCGGTAGAAGACGCCGCGGGTACCCAGGTCGGCGCGATCGATCCGGTGCGGCAGCCCACCCAGGATGGCGGGATGTTTCTTTTGCAGGCGCTGCCAGGCCCGCTCGGCATTGGCTTGGCTGCGATAGGAGGCCAGTTGCACCCCGAAGGTCTTGGCCGGCGCCGCCGGCGCCGCTTTCGCCGGCGGCTTGGCGGCCTGTTTCGGCGGCGTTGGTTCCGGGGCCTTGACCGCCGGTTTGGCGACAGCCGGGGCCGGCGCCCGTGGCGGGCTGGGTTTGGCGGCGACGGCGGCCGGTTTCGCTTCGACCGGTTTCGCCTCGGCCGGTTTTTCCTCTACCGGTTTCGGCTCGGCGGGTTTCTCGGCCACCGCCTTGGCCGGGGCCGGCTTTTCCTTCGCCGCCGGTTCCTTGGCCGGTTCGACCGGCGGCGGGATCAGCCGTTCGGCCTTGCCTTCGCCGGCCTTTTCGGCGGCGGCCAACTTTTCCGGCGCCACCGGCAGCGGCGGTGGCGCCGGCGGCGTGATAGGCGCTTTTGCCACCGCTGCCGGCGCCGGTGCCGGTTTGGGCTCGGCGGGCGGTGGTGCCTTGGGCGCGGGCACGGCGGCGGTGATGGGCGGGGCCTCCTCCTTCGCCGGCTTGGGCGCCGGCGGCGGGGCCGGCGGCGGCTTCGGCTTCTCGATCGGCTCCTCCGGCGCCGGCGCCAGTTTTTCCGGCGCCGGAGCCGCCGGCGCCGGATTGATCCGTTCGAACACCAGCTTGTCCTGGTTGGGGATCTGCAGGCCGCCCGGCTCCTCGGGCTTTTCCTTCACCGGCCCAAGCTCGGCCTTGACCAGGGGGATCTCGACCGGCGGCGCCTTCTCCCGATTGACCCGATCCAGCGCGAACCACGAGGCAGCCGCGAAGATCAACACCACGGCGACGGCGCCGGCGATGGGGATCAGACGGCTGGGCCGCCTCGGCGCCTTTGGCGGCGGCTCATCGTCGTCCGGCCAATCTTCGACTTCCGGCTGGTCCGCCGACATCCAACACCATCCCTCATCGCATTTCATCCACCGGCGCGACGCCCATGATCGCCAGGCCGGAGGCGATCACCAGGGCCACCGCCCGGATCAGGGCCAGGCGCGCCCGGGTGACCTCGATATCGTCGTGGATGATAAAGCGCAGGCCCGGCTCGGCGTTACCCTTGTTCCACAGGGAGTGAAAGGCGGACGCTAAGTCATGAAGATAAAAGGCAATTCTGTGCGGCTCGCGGGCCTGGGCGGCGACCTCGACGGCCCGCGGCCAGGCCGCCAACCGCTTGATCAGGTCCAACTCCGACGAATCGGCCAGCCGGCTCAGGTCGGCCCCGGCCAGGGCCGGCATCCGGCAATCCAGGTCCGGCAGGTCGGCGACGACGTGGCGAAACACCGATTGCACGCGAGCGTGGGCGTACTGCACATAGAACACCGGGTTGTCCCGGGATTGCTCCATCACCGCCTCGAAATCGAAATCCAGCGGCGCGTCGTTCTTGCGGGTCAGCATGATGAAGCGGACCACGTCGCGGCCGACCTCGTCGACCAGCTCGCGCAGGGTGACGAAGTCGCCGGCCCGTTTCGACATCCGCACCGGCTCGCCGCCGCGAAACAGCCGCACCATCTGGCACAGGCGCACGTCCAGTTCGCCTTGATCGTCGCTGAGCGCCCGCACGGCGGCGGTCATGCGCTTGACGTAGCCGCCATGATCGGCGCCCCAGACGTCGATCATGTTGGCGAAGCCGCGTTCGAACTTGTCGCGGTGATAGGCGATGTCGGCGGCGAAATAGGTCCAGGAGCCATCCGACTTCCTGAGCGGCCGGTCGACGTCGTCGCCGAACTCGGTCGACTTGAACAGGGTTTGCGGCCGGGGTTCCCAGTCCTCGGGCGTCTTGCCCTTCGGCGGTTCCAGCACGCCGGTATAGATCAGGCCCTTTTCAGTCAACTCCCCCAGGGCCCGGTCGATGCCGCCGCCGTCGTGCAGGGATTGCTCCGAGAAGAACACCTCCTGCTCGATGCCCAGGCAGCGCAGATCCTCGCGGATCACCGCCATCATCGCCGCGACGCCGAAGCGGCGGAAATCGTCCAGCCAGGCCGCCTCGTCCGGCAGCCGCCATTTCTCGCCGTCCCGTTCGGCGATCGCCTGGCCGACGGGAACCAGGTAGTCGCCCGGATACATGCCGTCGGGGATCGCGCCGATGTCCTCGCCCAGGGCCTGGCGGTAGCGCAGGTGCAGCGACCGCGCCAGGTTGTCGACCTGGGCGCCGGCGTCGTTGATGTAATATTCCTTGCAGACCGCATAGCCGACCTTGGCCAACAGGCTGGCCAGGGCGTCGCCATAGACGGCGCCCCGGACATGGCCGACATGCAGCGGCCCGGTCGGGTTGGTCGAAATGTACTCCACGTTCACCGGCCGTCCCGCGCCCAGGCTGGAATCGCCATAGGTCGTGCCGGCGTCGAGCACCTGCAGCAGACAGCCGCGCCAGAAGCCATCCGACAGGCGCAGGTTGATGAAGCCCGGTCCGGCCACCTCGGCCGCCTCGACGGCGTCCAGCGCCGCCAGGCCTGCTGCCAGCGGCTCGGCGATGTCCCTTGGTTTCATCCGCGCCTGCTTGGCCAGCACCAGGGCGGCATTGGTGGCCATGTCGCCGTGGCTGGGATCGCGCGGCGCCTCGACGGTGACCCCGGCGCAATCCAACTCCCCGGCCAGTGTGCCGTCGGCCGACAAGCCTTCAATCAGGGCGATCACCTGTTCGCGGATATCGGCGTATGGATTCATAAGTTCGCGTCCGTGGCTTTTTCGGCGCCGCCGCAATGGCGGTCATGTTCGGCCAGGGCGAAGCGGTCGGTCATGCCGGCGATGAAATCGGCCACCGAGCGCGCCGCCCCGGCCGGACCGTCGCCGCCGCGCCATTCCGCCGGCAGGCACTCGGGCTGGGCCGTATACAACCCGAACAGGTCCCTGACAACCTGTTGCGCCTTGATGGTCATCTCCTTGACCCTGGGGTGGCGATACATGCGGCTGTAGAGGAATTCCTTCAACCTCTCGTCGGCCGCCCGCATGTCATCGGAAAAGGCCATGACCGGTTTCTCCAGCGCCCGCACCTCCTCCACCCGCTGGACCTTCGTGGCGGTCAGGCGGCGCCGGCTCTCGCCGACCAGGTCGTCGACCATCTCGCCGATCAGCCAGCGCACCGTCTCGTGCACCAACTGTTCGCGGTTGAGGTCCGGATAGCGCCGGCGCAGATCATCGATGATCGGTGCCACCAGCGGCACCTCCCGCAGGTCGTCGGCGCTGAACAGGCCGGCCCGCAGCCCGTCGTCGATATCGTGGTTGTCATAGGCGATATCGTCGGCCATTGCCGCCACCTGCGCCTCCGGCCCCGGATAGGTATCCACTTCGAGATCATGTTCCGCGATGTATTCGACGATCGCCGCCGGCAAGGTGTTTTCGTCGCTGCCCGGGCCGATCAGCGGGCCGTTATGCTTGACCGTGCCCTCCAGGGTCTCCCAGGTCAGGTTCAGGCCCGTGAAGTCGGCGTAGCGGTGTTCCAGCAGGGTGACCACCCGCAGGGCCTGGGCGTTGTGGTCGAAGCCGCCGAACGGCGCCATCAGTTCGTGCAGCACCTCCTCGCCGGCATGGCCAAACGGCGTGTGGCCCAGATCGTGGGCCAGCGCCAGGGCCTCGGCCAGATCCTCGTTCAGGCCCAGGGAGCGGCAGATCGAGCGGGCGATCTGCGCCACTTCCAGGGAATGGGTCAGGCGGGTCCGGTAGTGATCGCCCTCGTGATAGACGAAGACCTGGGTCTTGTATTGCAGGCGGCGGAAGGCCGAACAGTGGATGATGCGGTCGCGATCGCGTTGAAAGGCGGTGCGGGAGGCGCTCTCCGGCTCGCTGAAACGGCGGCCGCGGCTGCGCTCGGGCCACGAGGCATAGGGGGCGAGATCGGCGGAAGCGCTCATGATCTGGGAAACTAACGCGCATCTCCCGCCCTGGCCACGGCGATCGCCGGCGAAGCGATGAATTGACAAATCGGCGTCCGATCATACATTCAGTTAACCGGTTCCGGTCATGCTGCGGCATGGCCCGGTTGGCATGGGGAATTGAATGAGCGAGATGGCTGCAGGCGAAAGCGGTTCGGCGGTGACGGTGACCTCCGACGCGGCCAAGCGCATCGCCTTTCTGATGCAACAGGAAAGCACCGAGGCCAAGCTGCGCGTCGAGGTCCAGGGCGGCGGTTGCTCGGGCTTCAGCTATGGCTTCCGGTTCGACGACCAGGTCAACGACGACGATCTGGTGATCGAACGCGACGGCGCCGTGGTGCTGATCGACGAGACCTCGCTGCAATTCCTGGCCGGCGCCAAGATCGACTATGTCGAGGATTTGATGGCCGCCGCCTTCCGCATCGACAACCCCAACGCCGCCTCGTCCTGCGGCTGCGGCACCTCCTTCGCGGTTTAGATCGCAATCCAGCCTTATTCGAGTTGTTTTACCGGCTTGTCCGGAGCGGCGCCGTCGGCAACGCTGCTGGATGCCCGGGTCACGCCCGGGCATGACCATGGGTGGTATTTAAGTTCAATTTATTCGTCATTGCCGGGCTTGACCCGGCAATCCATGGTGAAATCGGCGGCTAACCGTATCGGTTGGGCATCTCGGTTTTGCCGAAACCCTTCTGGTGGTCGTAGTTGGCGGCGAAGAATTCCCTGATCAGGTCGGCGTACAGGGCCGGCGGGTATTTCGCCGGACGGTCCGGGGCGATGCAGGACGGCAGCACCTCGATCGTCCGGTAGGGGTTGGGGCTGTGGAAGTAGGCCATCGAATAGCGATCCTGTTCGCCCTCGACGATCACGCCGTGCGGCGTCGACAGGAATAGGTCGTTCGACATCCGCCGCAGGATATTGCCGATATTGACCAGGAAGGTCCCGGGGATCAGCGGCGGCGCCAGCCATTCGCCGCCGGGCAGCCGGATCGCCAGGCCCGGCACCTGCTGGCGGGCCAGGATGGTCATGAAGCTGTTGTCGGTATGCGGCCCGGCGCCGAAATCGTTGTCCTCGAGCAGCGTCGGCGGATAGTGCAGCAACCGCAGGGTGGCGTTGTTCAGATCGGCGAACAGCTCCTCGAAGAAATCCGCCGGCATATCCAGGGCGACGGCGATCATCGGCAGCATGTTTTGGCCCAGGTCGTTCAGGGCCCCGAAATAGGCCATCACCCCGTCGCGGAAGCCCGGCAGATCGTCGGGCCAGTAGTTGCGGCCGCGGAACGGCACCTGATTGACCACGTCGGGGTGATCGAGGGGGCGGTCGTGGGTGACGAAGAACGATTCGTTCTGGTTCGGCTTGGTCGCCGCGTGCACCGTGGAATGCTTCTGGACCGAGGCGTTCATCGCCAGATAACCGATGTTGTTCTGGTCCAGGCTCAGGCCCTGCTTGATGCCGAGCGGCAGGGCGTGAAACCGCCGCGACTGGGCGAAGGCGCCGTCGATCAGGTCCTGGGCCACGCCGTGATTGGCGATGTAGAGGAAACCGACGCTCTCGCAGGCCCGGCGGAAGTCCGCCGCCGCCGCCGCCAGCGCGCCCGCTTCGCCGGCGAGACAGGGGCCCAGATCGACGATCGGCAGGCTGGCGATGGCCGCCGCCTCATCTTGCGGTGCATGGCGTTGAAACAGATGCATGCCGGTCGTCCCCCATGGCCTGCCGTCACCGGGCAAGTCTAGCAAGAAATCCGGCCAACGCCCCATAAGTGTGCGAGTCCCGAAACCCGGCTACCATGGCCCGGTCCACAG
>JASLMH010000075.1 GCA_030746635.1 Alphaproteobacteria bacterium
CCTGGGCGGCGCCCGGGGCGATAATTTCCTGATCTCGCCGCCCCTGATTGTCACCGAACAGCAGATCGACGAGATTATCGGCCTGCTGGTCGAGGCGCTGCGCGCCTTCGCGCCGGAAGCCGAGGCGGCCATCAAAGCCATCTGAGCCCCAACGTTTGCGTATCAACAGGAGGAGTTCGTCATGATTTCCATCGTCGCCACCATCCGCGTCAAGGAAGGCTGCGAAGCCGATTTCGAAAGCGTCGCCAAGGAACTGGTCGCCGCCGTCAACGCCAACGAGCCAGGCTGCCTGTTCTATCAGCTCCACAAGGGCGAGGAGCCGCTGACCTACTATTTCATCGAGCGCTACGAGAACGAGGCGGCGATCGACACCCACCGCCAGACCGATCATTTCAAGCAGATCGGCGGCCGCATGGGCCCCTCCATGGCCGGCCGGCCGGACGTCCTGATCCTCAACCAGATTTCGTAGGCCGCTGGCGCTACGCGATCGGTGCGGCGATGGCGCCGATCTCGTTGTCGTTCAGGCCGACCCGCTGGGCCGCGCCGACGATGCCGGCCCAGGCATCCTCGGTCAGGGGCACGCCGTTGGCCAGGCGCTCGGCCATGGTGTTGCGCTCGGGATCGCCGGGCACCATCACCGGTGCCTCCGGATCGACCGGGTTGGCCGCCTTGACGTAGTCGATGTAGCGGGCGACGTCGTCGGCGAAGCCGCCGCCCCGGTCGAATACCGCCAACGACAGGTAGATCGACAGCATGCCGTTGGCGAAGCGGTCGCCCTCCTGACCGGTGGCCCGGTTGCCGGTCAGCGAGCCGCCCAGCAGTTCGCAGATCAGCGCCAGGCCGGAGCCCTTGTGCTCGCCCATGGCCCGGATGGCGCCGCGGTCGCCGCGCTCATCGGGGGGCGCGTCCGGCCCGGCCGCGCCGTACAGCACCGCCGGATCGGTCGACAACGTGCCGTCACGATCGATCAAGGCGCCCTCGGGCAGCGGCTTGCCGCCCTTGGCGGCGACCAGCACCTTGCCCTCGGCCACCACCGAGGTGGCGAAGTCCAGGATCACTGGATCTTCGCCGGCCCGCGGCACGCCGACGCAGAACGGCGCCGTCGATATCCGGGCGTCGGTGCCGCCGAACGGCGCCACCAGGACGCTGCCCCGGGCGTTGACGAAATGGATCGAGACGAAGCCTTCGCCGGCCGCCATCTCGGCCCAGTCGCCGATCCGCCCCAGGTGGCCGGAATTGTTCAGGGCGACAACGGCGGCACCGCCTTTCGCCGCCTTGGTCAGGCCGAAGCGCACCGCCTGCTCGCCGATGGTCTGGCCGAAACCGTACTGGCCGTCGACGATGGCCAGGGCGTCGGTCTCGAAATCGATATGGATCTTGCGACCGGCATGAAACAGCCCGCGGTCCAGCCAATCGACATAGCGGGGGGTGCGGATAACGCCGTGGCTGTCGTGGCCGGTCAGGTTGGCGCGCAACAGGCGCATGGCGATCCGTTCGGCCTCGCCGCGCACGCAGCCGGCGCGGTCGAAGATTTCGGCGATCAGCGCCTCCAGTTTGGCGGCCTCGATGGTGACGGTCATGGGTGGTTCCTTACTAGGCGGCTACGATGGCGAAATCGGTTCAGGCCGAGCGCGCGGCCTTGGCCTCGGCGTTCATGCGATCGATCTCCGGCAGGATCTCGTCGATCATGTGTTGGGTCTGGGCGATGGTGTCGTCGTCGCCCTGGGCCAGGGGCCGCAGGATCAATTTTGGAATGCCGGCGGCGACGAAGGCGCGGATCCGGTCCAGCACCTGCTCGGCACCGCCGACGGCGAAGCCTTGCCGCCCGTCGCGGCCGGAGACCCGTTCGTACCGGTTGACCGCCCGCGCCACCGGCTCGTCGTCCCAGCCGCCGAAGCGGTAGTTGATGCCGGTACCGAAATGCTCGTGGTCGAAATGCTTGCCGGCCTCGGCCAGGCCCTGCTTGATCGCCGCCACGGTGACGGCCGCCTCCTCCGGTGTTTCGAAGGCCGCCTGCCAGCCGGTGCCGTACTGCACGGTGCGCCGGATCGCCGCCTGGGAGGAGCCGCCGATCCACAGTGGCAACGGCTGCTGCACCGGCACCGGGCTGATCCGTACGTCGTCGTATTGATGGAACTCGCCTTGCATGGAGACCGCCTCGCCCCGCCACAGCCGCGAGATGATCTCCAGCCCCTCGTCGGTGCGCCTGCCCCGACCCTTGGTCGGCCGGCCCGAGGCCCGCCAGTCGGCCGAGCGGATGCTGCCGATGCCGAAGGCCGGCAGCAGCCGGCCGCGGCTGAGCACGTCGATGGTGGCGCATTGCTTGGCCAGCAGCAGCGGATCGCGCAGGCCCACCGAGGCCACGTTCATGCCGAACTTCAGCCGCTGGGTGGCGCCGGCCAGGGCGGCCATGGCGCTCATGCATTCCAGCATCGGCTCCTTCGAGACCAGGGTATCGGTCTGCCAGATGGAATCGATGCCGCCCTCCTCGCATAGCCGGACCCAGCGCCAGAAGCCGTCGATGCTGGCGAAGGGATAGGTCGCCAGACCGGTGCCGACCGCTATGCCCATGCGCAATGCCCTCCCGTTGCAGGTGGCGTCAGCATAGCGCATGTTGCGCCCCGGACTTCAACGGCGGAGCGAGGAGCCAGCGATGCGGGTGATGACGACCATGCCACAGAACGATCTGAACCTGGTGGCGGATGCGGTGCGGGACATCGAGGCGCGGGGCTACGACGGCGTCACCACCCTGGAAAACCGTCACAACCCCTTCCTGCCCCTGGCGGTGGCGGCGACCAGCAGCCAACGCCTGCAACTGGCCACCGGCATCGCCATCGCCTTCGCCCGCAGCCCGATGACCCTGGCCAACATCGGCTGGGACCTGCAGGGGGCGTCCCACGGCCGCTTCGTGCTGGGCATCGGCAGCCAGGTCAAGGGCCATAACGAGCGCCGCTTCAGCGTGCCCTGGTCGCCCCCGGCCCCGCGCCTGCGGGAATACGTCCAGGCCCTGCGGGCGATCTGGCGCAATTGGAAGACCGGCGAGGAGCTGGCCTTCGAGGGCGAACATTACCGCTTCACCCTGATGACCCCGAACTTCACCCCGGAGCCGATCGCTGCGCCGGCCCCGCCGGTGACCATCGCCGCCGTCGGCCCGGCGATGATGAAGGTCGCCGGCGAGGTCTGCGACGGCGCCCGCCTGCACGCCTTCTGCACCCGCAAATACCTGGAAGAGGTCGTGGTACCGCGCCTGGAAGCCGCCCTGGCCAAGGCCGGCCGGCCGCGCCAGAGCTTCGAGATTTCCGGCGGCGGTTTCATCGCCACCGGCGCGGATGACGAGGCGGTGGCCAAGATGCTGGAATGGGTGCGGATGCGGGTCGGCTTCTACGGCTCTACCCGGGCGTATTGGCCGGTGTTCGAACAGCACGGGCTGGAGGACCTGGGCCAGAAGCTGAACCACATGTCGAAGACCGGGCAGTGGGCCGAGATGACGGCCGAGGTGCCCGACGACGTGGCCCGCCTGTTCGCCGCCGTCGGCCGCCACGACCAGATCGCCGAGGCCATCGCCGAACGCTTCGGCGGCATCTCGGACGCCATATCCGACAGTGCCTCATCCGAGCTCGCCGGCACCCTGCCCCCGGAGGTGATCCAGGACATCCAGCGCATTCCTTGTCCGTTTCAGGGGTTTGCCGGGGCGTAGCTGATACTGTAAGGCGACACTTGGTTTCGAAGAATGGGTACCGCACCCAATCTCGCCATGAATAGCGGGGAACTGCGGCCTAGGGCCCTAGAAACGGCCGGCGGCGGGGCGCTGCAACTTGGAACTGGAGGGCCGAGTTCCGAGTTCGGTTCCAAGAACGGGATTAGCGGCGGCGGGGTAAACACTTAGCGGCATCGGGCCGAGCCAAACCGGCGCCGGAACTCGGAACTTTTTCTGCGGCCGTATTGTCAATGCCCTTGACAATGCGCGTGCGGGCGGGCGACCGCAGGCTCCGAATTTCCGCGTTCGACGCCTGGGCGTCCGCTGTTTGCAGAAAGCTGCCGTGGCAGGAGTGGGGCTTGAACCGACGCGATTGACCCCTCTCGGACGTGGCCTGCGTGTCGCAATGTGAATAGTAGGAGATGAAATCCGGAGATGCCATTGGCTCAAGGCAGATCACTTCAATATCAAATTTTGCGCAATGATTATTCCAACAGATCTATATCGTTGTTTCTAGTGGTTACGGTTTTGATCGGCTCGTTATCACCCTCATGAGTTACACGCGACAGCGATACTGCCACGCCGTTAAGGACAGACTGGCCAACGACACTTTCAACTACCGTGTCATCGGTCCAGTCATTTGCCGATACACCCGGTCGTGACCCCGCTACACGTTGCCAAGGGGCACTTTTCGAGTGCCCCCAACCGTGCGGCAGGCTGACAACACCGAGCGCCATGTCATCGGTTGTTTTGACACGCACCTCGCCCCGATAAACGCGACTTTCAAGCAGGGCCGTCTCACCATCGCTGACCCCGACCCTTGCCGCATCCCGGGGATTGACCAATAAAACACATCGTTCGGCACCGCGCGCCAACGCTTCTATATTGTGCATCCACGAATTGTTCGAACGGACATCACGTCTTCCGATTAACACCAACGTATTCGTTTGGGCCTTCTTCATGGTTTGGTTCAGCCGATTCCAGGCATCCAGCACCGGTCCTGCTTCCAGATGCACCCGTTTGTCACGATGCTCGATACGGTGACCTATGCCTGGCTCCAACGGACCCAGGTCAATGCCGTTAGGGGAAGCGCGCAATTTCCGAAGCGATAGTCCGCGACGCCACGGCAAATAGGCATCTCCCCATCTTCCCGTGCGCAAAAGGAATTCGAGCATCAATTGCGGGCTCCAACTGAGACCCAGCCAGCCGGCAATGGCAATCGCCCGGTCTATCGGGGCTAACCCGGTGGGGCCGCCTCCGAGCCCCCTGGCAAGTTTCAATAGGATTTCCCAATCAAAATAGTCGCCTTCGTCTCGGGCAAATACCGGTGGTGACCATCGTGCGGCGTTGCGTACTGACATTTGGGCAGCCAAGCGAAAACGGCAGCCCCGAAGGACCTCCGTTTCGAACAGCCTGAGCTGAGGGTAGATCAGGTTTTCCTGTTTCTGCGTCTTGCTGCGCCGAGGCCCAGGAGACCCAGACCAAATAGGCTCAGAGTGGCGGGCTCAGGTACCTGTGGTGCAAGATGGGCGATCCAAGCTTCGGCATTTCCGTCTGGATTAAAGCCGGTCCCGACGATGGTCAGGCCGTCGGCGGAAAACCCTCTCGCGTCCGACAGTTGCCAGCCGGTCAAGTCGAGTGAATAGTCGTTGACCAAGATATCCTTTAGGTTGCGGATGCCGTTCGATTGATCCCAGAGGAAGGCCTCATAGCCGTTGGCACTTTCGCTAGATCCGACGACCATGGCGCCGTCGCTGCTGGCGCCCCAGGCGACGCTATCGAAGCCTCCGCCGGCCAGGTCGCCGAGGCCCTGCATGCCACCGCCCGCCGTCCAGCGGAAGGCCTCATAGCCGTTGGCACTTTCGCTCTGTCCGACGACCACGGCGCCGTCGGCGCTGACGCCGTTGGCCGAGCTATGGAAGGCGCCGCCCGCCAAGTCACCGAGACCCTGCATGCCGCCGCCCGCCGTCCAGCGGAAGGCCTCCCGGCCGCTGGCACTTCGGCCATGTCCAACGATCACGGCGCCGTCGGTGCTGGCGTCGTGGGCCGAGCTATCGAAGGCGCCACCCGGCAAATCGCCGAGGCCCTGCATGCCGCCGCCTGCCGTCCAGCGGAACGCCTCATAGCCGTTGGCGCTACTGCTGTTTCCCACGATCGTAGTACCATCGCCGCTGACTCCCCAGGCCTCGCTATAGGAGGTGCCGCCGGTCAGGTTGCCGAGGCCTTGCATGCCGCCGCCCGCCGTCCAGCGAAACGCCTCATCATCGTTGGTGGCGCTACTCTTTCCGACCACTACGGCGCCATCGCCGCTGGTGGCCCAGGCGAGGCTATAGAAAGATCCCCCGGGCAGGTCGCCGAGGCCCTGGATGCCGCTTCCCGCCGTCCAGCGGAACGCCTCGGCACCGTTGGCACCTTGGCCCTGTCCGACGACCACGGTGCCGTCGGCGCTGACGCCACTGGCCCAGCTATGGAAACTGCCGCCCGGCAAGTCACCCAAACCGGTGAAGAACGGCGCGGCGTCGGCGGTAGACAGATGCAACACGGCCACCACGGCGGCGACGGCGAGACTCGAAGGCTTCAATACCATGGTTTGGTCTCCTCCCTCTCTTTTTCGAATACACCCAATTTCATATACAGCGGAAAGCAGACAGTCCTCACCGGCTGCAATAATAATTCAACGCAATCCATGTCACCGGAATACCATGCAACATTCGTGCCAGTTATGGCTGATAATCGATTCTTTATTCTTTTCAAATATTTATCGAATTGTCTAATGTTCTAGTAACTTGCATTGTGTAAGACGAGCTTTACACCTCCTTAACCATCTACGCGCCCGGACCTAGACGCCCATGCCGATACCGACATAGCCCATGGACCAGTCGAGGGGATGCCTGGACGGCCAAGCATGGATGGTGGCGCTACGGTCGGAGAAGAGCCAGGGGTTGTTGACGATCGGTTTCCAACCATCGGTCTCGGGCAACCGATAGAGGCCATGGCCGGCGGTCAGCCGCCACCATTCGCCGAAGGTCTGGCGCAGCCGATCGTTGGTGGCGTGCAGGGGTATTGGCAGCGCGACGGGCTGCTCGTCCGGCAGCAGCAGATGGACGCGTGGCCGCCGCCTCTCCTCGATCTTCAAACATGACATTGAACCTGGCCTCCCCCCAAGGCCAGTCTAGTTTCGGGCGATTTAAATTCGATTAATTCGACTTATCAAGGCGGTGCGGGTCCTCAGTATCCGTGTCGGATGTTTCTTCGAGAATATCTTCAATGGAAACGTTGTCGCCGTGCTGGCGGATACGAACCCGGCCCTTGAGGTTGGAGACCACGGCGCGGGCCAGGCTGGCCGCCTCCTGCTCCTTCTCGGCGCCGAAGTAAACGATGATGGCGCCGTACAGACACCGAAACTGTCGGTAAATCTTACAGATCGGCTCCCGATCGCCGCACGAACTCCCGCTAAGCCATTGACGACCCTGCTCCTATGCCAATTGGCATAGATCTTGCATGGTCACCAGAAACCTGTGCCAAAAATAATCGTGTTTGGAGGAGTCATCGTGCGTATCAGGAATTTCATCTCAGCCGCTGCCGCGGTGCTGGCGCTGGTCGGCCTGGCCACCACGGCCATGGCGGCGCCCGTCACCACGCCGGCCGGGATCGGTCCGGGCGATCAATACCGCCTGGCCTTCGTCACCAGCCTGACGATGAACCCCCAGTCGTCCGACATCGCCGACTACAACGACTTCGTCACCTCGGTGGCCAACGGCGTGGCGGAACTGGCGGCGCTGGGCACCACCTGGACGGCGATCGGCTCCACCGCCTCCGTCGATGCCCGCGACAACACCTCGACCAACCCGAATACCGACGGGGTGGGCGTGCCGATCTACCTGCTCGACGGCACCACCAAGATCGCCGACGACTACGCCGACCTCTGGGATGGACATATCGCCGGCGCCATCGCCGTATACGAGACGGGCGCTCCCTATGCCGGCGCCGACGTGGTCTGGACGGGCACCGACAATGATGGAACGGCCTCTCCGGTCCTCTGGAATTCGGGGCCCCTGGGTAGCGCCGTGCCAACCTATGGCGACCCATACGACCAGTGGGCCTGGGTTAACTATGCCGGCTGGGCCCAGACGGACTATGCCTCGTCTATTTTCGCGATTTCGGGCCTGTTGCCGGTTCCGGCTTCCGATGTACCGGCCCCGGGCGGCTTGGTGCTGTTCGGCTTCGGCTTGGCGGTTCTGGTCCGGGCGCGTCGACGAAGCGCCTGACGGTCAAGCCACATAGCAGCAAACCGACGGCGGTTCCCTGGAGCCGCCGTTTTCGTTTACCGGCAACCGGATATGATGGTCGGCAGACAGCATCAATCAGGGAGCCGGGCCATGGCCGATATCGACAGCGGATTGAACGCCTGGCGGATGACCACCAACCACAACCGGATGATCGACCTGCAGGCCGACACCTCGCCGGCCAGGGACGGACCGGTGGAGATCGCCTATTTCGGCAGCTCGGCCTTCCGCATCACCTCGCCCAAGGGTGTCGGGGTGATGATCGACCCCTGGCGCAACCACCCCTCGCGCACCTGGGACTGGTATTTCCGCGATTTTCCCCTGACGCCGGTGGATATCGGCGTCTCCACCCACGCCCATTTCGACCACGACGCCCTGCACCGCCTCGACGCGCATGTGCTGCTGGACCGGCTGATCGGCATGTACCGCTTCGGCGACCTGACCATCTATGGCCTGGCCGACAAGCATGCGACGGATTCCAGTTGCGCCATCTACGACTTCAAGAAGATCCACAAGCTGTTCCACGGCACCGATATCGAACCGCCGAACAATCCCCGCTCCTGGGACCATTGCCTGATCGTGGTCGAGACCGGCGGGCTGCGCATCGTCCATTGGGGCGACAACCGCCACGACCCGCCGGACGACATCTGGAAGGCCCTGGACCGGATCGACATCGCCCTGCTGCCGGTGGACGGCTCGCAGCACGTCATGGGCCACGTGCACACCGCTTCGATCATCGACCGTCTGCGGCCCCGGGTGGTCATCCCGCACCACTACTACATCTGGGACGTGGTGCAGCGGCAAAGCACCCTGCAAACCGCCGAGGCCTGGGTCGAGGCCTGTCCCGACGCCGAGCGATTGCTGAAACCGACCCGGACCTACACGATCGCCGATGTCGACAAGTTGGACCAGGTGGTCCACTTCTTCGGCGACAACGTCGCCTTCGACAAGGAAGCCTGGCTGAAGGAGAATCGTTACGCTGCGTCCTATTGAATCTCGGTGATCGGCAGGCGGTCCATGCCGTGCTTGGCGGCATAGGCGGCGATGATGCGGTCGGCTTCGGCCTTGCGGTCGGCGTCGATCTCGCGCGGTGTGTAGTCGGCCAGGATCTCCCCGACCCTGTCTTGGGCCCGGGCGAAGGCGTCCTTGCTGCCCGCCTCCTCGAACTCCCGCCGCGGGCCCCGGTCGATCAGGTCCGAGGGCACGAAGAATTCGTCACGGAAGCGCTTCAGGGTATGGGGCGAGGAGAGGTAGCCGGCGGTGGAGGCGCCGCGCTCGACGATGACGTCCAGGGCCAGGGCCTCGTCGCCGGTGTCGATCGGCTCGATCAGCCGTTTCGCCATGCCGCAGATCTCGTTGTCGATCAGCATCTTGGCGGTACTGATGACGTTGGCGTATTCCAGCGTGCCCGAACCCCGGATCAGGTTGATCCGGGCCAGGGCCATGGTGGTCAGGGCGGCGCCCGACTCCTCGCCGGCCTGGTAATCGACGCACTTGGAGTCCGCCCGGCCCGTATTGGTCGACGACGGCAGGTTCAGGCGCTTGGCGATCTGGCCGATGCCGGCGCCCATGATCACCGCCTCGGTCGCCGCCTGGCAGGCGGTACCCTTGCGCATGTCCATGATCGACGGACCGCCGCCGAAAATGACCGGCGAGCCGGCCCGCACCGATTGGCTGACCACCAGGGTCGCCAGGTTCTCGGCCGTGTGCTGCACCAGGGTGCCGGCCAGGGTGACCGGCGAGGAGCCGCCGGCCAGCGGGATCGGGATCATCAGGGTGGGAAAGCCCTTGTCGGCCAGAAAGGCGGTGTTCTCGGCCACCACCTCGGTCAGGCCCAGGGGCGAGGACGGGTTGACGCAGAGCAGCGCCAGGGGCCGCGCGACCAGTTCCTTCTCGCCGCCGGCCAGGGCCGACATCACGCCCCAGATCACCTCCATGTCGTCCGTGCCGAAGGCGCCGGAGAACATCGGCTTGGGCGAGTACAGCATGGCCAGGTAGTAGCGATAGGCGCTGACGATCGGTTTCGGCACGTCCGAGGGCACGAACGAGCCGCTTTGCAGATCGATATGGTCGCAGCGGTTGATCACCTTGGTGTGGTTGACCAGATCCCGCGCGGTCGCCTCGCGCAGGCCGTCGGCCGCCGGGTCGTGGACGTAGGGCACCGTCGAGCCGGCCACGAAGTTGACCCGGTCGCCGGCCAGGACGATGGCTTCTTCGCGGTCCTGGCGGTAGAGCCGGACTTCGGCTGGGCAGCTTTTCAGGCTGCGTTCGACCAGATCGCGGTTCATGGTGACGCGGTCGCCATCGAGATGGACGCCGTCCTGGGAGGCGACGATGTCCAACACCCGCGGACTGCCGATATGGACGCCGATCTCGGCCAGCACGTGGAAGGCGCCGTCGACGATCCGGTCGATTTCCGGTTCGCTCAGGAACGAGAGTCTCGGTTGCATCTCAACCTCAATCGTTGATACCGACCAGCGCCTTGATCTTGTTCAGGCCGTCGATGGCGTCGGCGCCATAGGCATCGGCGCCGATCTCGTCGGCCCAGCGCTGATTGGCCACGGCGCCGCCGACGATGACCCGGGTCCCGTTGCGCAGGCCGGCCGCCTGCAGGGCCTCGATGACGTCGCCCTGGGCCTGCATGGTGGTGGTCAACAGCGCCGACAGGCCCAGGACGTCGGGTTTCAGCCGGGCGGTTTCCTCGACGAAACGCTCCGGCGGCACGTCGCAGCCCAGGCTGACCACCTTGAAGCCGGCCGCCGTCAAGGTGACCGAGACCAGGTTCTGGCCCAGGTCGTGCAGGTCTCCCTTGACCGTGCCCATCAGCACGGTGCCCAGCCTTTTCATCTCGCCGCCGCTGGCCTCGATGGCCGGGCCCAGCAGTTCCATGGCCCGGCCGAACAATTCGCCGCCCAGCACCAGTTCGGGGATGAAGACGATGCCTTCGGCGAAGCGCTGACCTAGCACTTCCAGTCCCCCGGACAGGGCCTCGGCGATCTCCAGGGGCGGCACGTCGGCGGCGAGCTGCCCTTCGACCCAGTCCAGGACCTCGTCCTCGCGCAGCTCGCAAACCGCCTCGACAACATCGAAGCCGCTTCCGTTTGTCATGAGCCTACCTCCCGACCGGCCGCGATGGCCGCCTGGTATCGTCATTCCCCAAGGGCTTCGTGGATTTCCCCCGATTGGGGGATTCTAGGATGGCCTCGCCGGGCGACCCTTGACCTGAATCAACGGGGCTTGCCGCCATCGCCCCGGATCGAGAAGGCGCGTTTCAGGATGATCGGACTGACCACGGTCGTCACCACCGCCATGATCACCACGGCCGAGAACAGGTTTCGCACCTCCGGCGCATCGGACACAGCGGCGCTGAACAGCCCGGCCTTCAGCGCCACGCCCGCGATCACCAGTTCGACCGCGCCGCGCGGGCTCATGCCGATGCCGATGGCCGCCGATTCCCGGGCGCTGAAACCGTAGATCCGCGCCGCCCCGCCGGCGCCGGCGACCTTGCCGAAGAAGGCCGCCAGGATCAGCACGACGACAAACAGCGGCGCCCCCGACAGCGCGTCCAGGTTCAGGTTCAGGCCGATGGAGGCGAAGAAGATCGGTGCCAGAAAGCCGAAGGTCATGCCGGAGATGGTTCGCTTCACCCGTTCGTAGCTGGCCTTGTCGATGGTCCGATGACCGAAATAGAGGCCGGCCACGAAGGCGCCGACGATGAAATGCAGACCCAGCATTTCCGCCAGCACGGCAAAGGCGAAGGCGGCCACCAGCATGGCGCTGATCTCCAGCTCCTGGGCCCGGAGGTGGTGCATGAAGCGGCCGCCCCAGGGAAAAATGTACAGGCCGATGCAGGCGGTGATCGCGAAGAACAGCAGGATCTTGCCCAGCAGGATGCCGATATCGACCAGTCCGGGCGGCTCGCCGACGGCGATCAGGCCGGTCAGCCAGGCCAGCAGCATCAGGCTGAACACGTCGTCGAACACCGCGGCGGAGACGATAGTTTGCCCGACCGGCGTATCCAACTGACCGAGATCCATCAGGATCCGGACCGTCGCCGGCACCGCCGTAATCGCCAGCGCCGTGCCGATGAACAGGCACTGGGCGGTGCGCAACTCGGATTCGGGCAGGAAGATCCAGCCGAGCGCCAGGCCGAGCCCCAGGGGCACCGCCATGCCGCCGACGGCCACCACCAGCGAGCCGCCGGAATACTGTACGATCTTGTGCGGCTGCATCTCGACGCCGGCGTACAGCATCAGGAAGAACATGCCGAGATCGGTGATGGTGACGAAGACGTCGTTGTGGGCGATGTCGACCAGATCGGGGAAGCTGCCCGGATATTGCGCGACCAGGGCGCCAAGGGCGATGCCGGCGATCAATTCACCCACCAGCGACGGCTGCCCCAGGCGCTCGGCCAGCTCGCCGAAGGCGCGGGTCGCCACCAGCAGAATGAGAAGCACGTAGAACAGATCCATTCCGATGGTCCCTCGCAACCCGGCGCGGCGTCAGCCGCCACTTTGTCAGGCGCGGCGATAGGTTGCCACCCCGACTTTGATTCCCCGCCGATCGCCGACGCGCTAGGCTACCGGCACAGTCGCTATCGACGGGAAGAAGGAAGGCTGGATCATGGTCGGAACCTTGGCGCGATCGTCCCTGGCCGCCCTGGCCATTTGTCTCTTGGGCACAACGGTAACGGCAACCGATGCGCGGGAGGCCGCGGCATTGCGGGCGGCGCGGGCCTGGCTGGCCCTGGTCGATGCCGGGAACTTCGATGCGAGCTGGCACGCCGGCGCCGGTTATTTCCGCCGTGCCATCGGCAAGGAACAGTGGCGCGAGGCCATGGAGGGCGTCCGGCGGCCCCTGGGCAACGTGATCAGCAGAAAACTCAAGGGCAAGACCTTTGCGACGGAACTGCCGGGAGCGCCGGACGGCCAGTACGTCGTCATCCAGTTCGACACCAGCTTCAAGAACAAGCGATCCGCCATCGAGACGGTGACGCCGATGCTGGACGCCGGCGGCGACTGGCGGGTCGCCGGCTATTTCATCAAATAGCCCGACCCGGGCGAGAGGAGGTCAGCCGCCATGAGATGGTTCAAAGTGTTCCTGTCGGCACTGTTGATCGCCGGTTCCGCCGGCCCGGCGCTCGCCGACGGCGGGGTCAGCGTCCAAGGCACGCCGCCGGTCGTGGTGAAGACCGTCCCGCGCGCCGGGGACACCAAGGTCGACCCGGCGACCCGTGAAATTCGCGTCACTTTCAGCAAGGACATGATGACCAAGAACATGTGGTCCTGGGTCATTCACACCAAGGACACCTTCCCCGAAATCACCGGCGCGGTGCGATACCTGGCGGACGGCAGACCCTGCGTCGCCCCGGTCAAGCTGTCGCCGGGACGGACCTACGCGATCTGGTTCAATTCCCCGAACTACCGGCACAATGCCTTCCGGGACCGATCCAACAACCCGGCCGTACCCTATCTGCTGGTGTTCGAGACCGGCCAATAGCGCGAAAGAGGGCTCGCGAAAGATGAAAGCCGCCGTTTGTTACGAGTTCGGGCAACCATTGGTGGTCGAGGACGTCGCCATCGAGCCGCCGCAAGCCGGCGAGGTGATGGTCAAGCTGGCCGCCTGCGCCATCTGCCACAGCGACATCCACTATGCCGAGGGCGCCTGGGGCGGCCGCCTGCCGGCGATCTACGGCCACGAGGCGGCTGGCATCGTCGAACAAGTCGGACCGGAGGTCACCCGGACGGCGCCCGGCGACCACGTGGTGGTGACCCTGATCCGGTCATGCGGCGACTGTTTCCATTGCGCCCGGGGCGAACCCGCCATGTGCGAGGCCGAATTCCGCCTCGATGGAAACGACTGCCACCACGGCGGCGACGGCCAGGGCATCAAGCAGGGCCTGCGCACCGGCGCCTTCGCCGAATATGTGGTGGTGGCGGCCTCCCAGGTGGTGCCGATCCCCCGGGAAGTGCCGCTGGACAGCGCCTCGCTAACCGCCTGCGGCGTGCTCACCGGCCTCGGCGCCGTGGTCAACACGGCCAAAGTGCCGGTCGGCAGCGCCGTGGTGGTGATCGGCACCGGCGGCGTCGGCCTCAACACGGTGCAAGGCGCGGCCCTGGCCGGGGCGCGGCCGATCATCGCCCTCGACCTCTCGGCCGACAAGCTGATGGCGGCCAGGGCCTTCGGCGCCAGCGATACCATCGATCCGGCGGCGGACGACGCGTCGGCCCGGGTAAAGGAACTGACCGCCGGGCGCGGCGCCGACTACGTCTTCGTCACCGTCGGCAGCGTGGCGGCGATCGAACAGGGCCTGGGCCTGTTGCGCAAGGCCGGCGCCCTGGTGGTGGTCGGCATGCCGGCGGTGGGCGCCATGGCCCGGTTCGAGCCCCTCGACCTGGCCGACCGGAGCCTGCGCATCCTGGGCAGCAAGATGGGCTCGAGCCGGCCGCACGCCGACATACCGCAATTGATCGAGCATTACCGGCAGGGCCGCTTGAAGCTGGACGAACTGATCAGCGGCCGCTACCCGCTGGAGCGGATCAACGACGCCATCGCCTCGGTCAACCGGGGCGAGGTGCTGCGCAACGTCATCGTCTTTTGAGCAGGCGGACCATGAAGATCCAGTCGATCGAGACCTTCGGCAACCAGTTCGTCGCCCTGGTGCGCGTGCGTAGCGATGATGGCGCCGAGGGCTGGGGCCAGGTTTCGCCCTACAACGCCGACATCACGGCCCAGGTGCTGCACCGGCAGGTGGCGCCGCACGCCCTGGGCCACGATGCCGGGGACATCGACGGCCTGGTCGAGCTGATCCCGGAGCGGGAGCACAAGTTCCCGGGCTCGTACCTGCGCCGGGCCCTGGCCGGGCTGGATACGGCGCTGTGGGACCTGCGCGGCAAGCTGGCGGACAAAAGCGTCTGCGAGTTGTTGGGCGGCAGGCCGCGCCCCTTCCCGGTCTATGGCTCCAGCATGCGCCGCGACATCACGCCGGAGGCCGAGGCCCTGCGCCTGGCCCGACTGCGCGACGACCATGGCTATGGCGCCTTCAAGTTTCGGGTCGGCCGGGAATGCGGCCACGACCAGGACGAATGGCCGGGCCGCAGCGAGGCGGTGGTGGCCGCCGTGCGCGCCGCCCTGGGCGACGACGTGGCGCTGCTGGTCGATGCCAATTCCTGCTACACGGCCGGCAAGGCGATCAAGGTCGGGCGCATGCTGGAAAGCCACGGCGTCCGCCATTTCGAGGAGCCCTGCCCCTATTGGCGGCTGGATTGGACCAAGCAGGTCACCGATGCCCTCGACCTCGACGTCACCGGCGGCGAGCAGGACTGCGATCTGGCCACCTGGCGGCGGATCGTCGAGGACCGGGCCGTTGACATCGTGCAGCCCGATATCTGCTATGTCGGCGGCCTCAGCCGCGCCCTACGGGTGGCGGCCATGGCCCAGGCGGCCGGCCTGCCCTGCGTGCCGCATTCCGCCAACCTGTCCCTGGTGACGGTGTTTTCCCTGCACATGATGGGGGCGATCGCCAACGCCGGGCCGTATGTCGAGTTCTCCATCGAGCCGGCCGAGGGCTACTACCCCTGGCAGGCCGGCATCTTCAGCCCCGAGTTGGTGGCGCATGACGGCAGGGTAGCGATCCCCGACGGCCCCGGCTGGGGCGTCGAGATCAACCCGGACTGGCTCGCCGCGGCGGAACACCGGATCAGCGAACTGGATTAGGCACGACCAAAAAAGGCGGGAGGACGATATGGCGCGGGTACGGGACAAGGTGGCGGTGGTGACGGGGGCGGCCAACGGCCTGGGACGGGCCATCGCCCTGCGGCTGGCGGCGGAAGGCGCCCGCCTGGCGCTGGCCGATATCGAAGCCGACGGCCTGGCCAGCACCGTCGCGGCGGTGGCGGACGGCGGCGGCACGGCGACCAGCGTGGTCGGCGATATTACCGACGAGGCGGTGGCGGGGGAACTGGTGGACGGCGCCGCCGCCCACTACGGACAGATTGATATCCTGGTCAACAATGTCGGCGGCGGCCGGGACGGCAAGATCTGGGAATTGTCGGTGGAGGACTGGGACTTCGTCCTGCGCCTCAACCTGCGCGGCACCTTCCTGTGCACCCGGCTGGCCGCGCCGCACATGATGCAACGGCGCCAGGGCCGGATCATCTGCCTCTCCTCGGGCGCGCGCGAGGGCACGCCCTGGACGGCCCATTACCAGGGCGGCGCGCCCTATGCCGCCGCCAAGGCAGGCGTGCACGGCTTCATCCGCGACGTCGCCATGGAGCTGGCGGAATACAAGATCACCGTCAACGCGGTGGCGCCCGGACCGATCGACACCGAACGGGCCGGCGCCGTGCTGCGCCGCCTGAACGAGACGGTGGAGCTGAGCCCGAACCGGCTGACCCCGCTGGGCCGCCTGGGCCAGCCGGAAGAGGTGGCCAACGCGGTGCTGTTCCTGGCCTCGGACGAGGCCTCGTACGTCACCGGCCATACCCTGGCCGTAGCCGGCGGCCGCTAGTTTCGCCAACTGTCATTCACTGCTAGCCTTCCCCGGCAAGTAGCGGGAGGCGCGCATGTCCATGACCGATCAGTTGGCGCAGGAGATCGAGGCGCTGGAGGCCGCCGCCAGGGCGACCGAGGCGCGGCACGAGTTCATCGAGGACTTCGCCTATCCGCCGGGCATCCGGATGGCGGTGAACTTCACCGCCGATTTCGACGCCATGCTGTTGCGCCGGCTGCTGAACGAGCCGCCGATGCAGCTCTCGGCCGGCGAGTTCGGCGGCCGGGTCGGCATCTGGCGGCTGCTCGAGCTGTTCAACGCCCATGCCATCAAGGCGACCGTATTCACGCCGGGACGGATCTGCGAGCTGTACCCCCGGGCGGTCGCCGCCGTCGCCCGCGACGGCCACGAGGTCGCCGATCATATGTGGGAGCACCAGGTCCCCAAGGACCGGCAACTGGAAGCCGACCATCTGCGCCGATCGACCGAGGCGCTGGAGAGTACGGCCGGGCGGCGGCCCGTCGGCAGCCGCAGCTGGCACACATCGGCGCTGCTGTTGGAGGAAGGCTATATCTACAATTCCCACGGCTGCGCCCACCACCGCCCCTATTACCTGCGCGATCGGGAGGGCGAGAACCGGCTGTTGAACCTGCCGTTCCACTACGCCATCGACGATGCCATGTTCTTCAGCTTCGCCTGGCTGGCCTCGGACAACGCCGCCCAGCGCATCACCGAGCCGGAACGGGTGATGGAGATGTGGTGGGCCGCCTTCCAGCAGCAGTACCGCCAGGGCGGCTACCTGAACGTCGTCCTCCACCCCTTCGTCTCCGGCCGGGCGCTGCGCATCGAGATGCTGGACAGGTTGATCAACCGGATGAAGGCGCTGCCCGGGGTCTGGTTCCCAAGCTGCGAGGAGATCGCCCGCCATTGCCTGGAGAACCATCCGCCGCGCGGCGCCCAAGGCTGATTTGGCCGGGACCATCGGGAGTGCGATAGATGCCCTGGAAACAGAACTACACTTTCACCGACGAGATCGGCCTGAGCGATGACGAGGTGCGCTGGCCGGACGGCCGCCGCTGCTGCCTCGCCGTCAACGTCGACCTCAGCCTGGCCAGCGGCCCGGCCGGCCTGACCGTGGCCGACCTGCGCGGCGACCGGGCCATGTTCGGCCTGCGCGAGGGACTGGAACAATTGCTGGCCGCCCTGGCCCGGTTCGAGATCAAGGCCACCTTCGCGGTGCCCGGCGCCATGGCGCGGCTGTTGGGCGGGACGCTTGGCGAGCTCGCCGCCGAAGGCCACGAGATCGCCGCCCACGGCCTCAAGCAGGAGGACGTCTCCGATCTGGAGCGGGCGGATGAAAAGGCCCGCATGGACCTGACCACGGAGATCCTGGCGGACGTGCTGGGCCGGCGGCCCGAGGGCTGGTACTCCCTGCCCCGTCAGAGCGATCCCTTCGCCGTCGGCACCATCAGCCCCAACACCATGGATCTGTTGGTCGAGGCCGGCTACCGCTACATGGGCAATGGCCTGTCCGACGACATCCCGCACTACTGGGTGACCGATTTCGAAGCGCGCCGGGCGATCCTGGCCCTGCCCTACTTCTATCACTTCGACGATCAGTTCTTCCTTTTGTTCCCCGCCAAGGGCAGCGGCCTGGAACACGCCGATACCCTGTTCGGCAATTGGCGGGCCGAGTTCGACGCCCAATACAAACGCGGCCGCTATTTCAACATGACCCTGCACCCCCACGCCGTCGGCTGGTGCAACCGGCTGAAACTGCTGGAGGATTTCCTGGGCTACATGGCCGATTTCCCGGACGTCTGGAACGCCACCGGCGGCCGGATCGCCGATTATTGGCTGGAGACCTATCCGGCCGACAGCCACCTGCGCCTGGAACCCAGTATCTGGCAGGACCACCCGGGCAGCTTGAGCTAGTCGAGAGCAAAGAGGACCATCCAATGGTGAATATCGGTGAGTTCGAGATCAGCCGCGTCGTCGAGAGCGAGGGCCCGTTTCTCGAGGTCGGCACCTTCATCCCCGATTCCGACCCGGAATTCATTGAGGCGCACCGGGAATGGCTGATCCCCCGCTTTATCGAGCCGGGGACGACCAAGATCATCCTGACCATCCAGTCCTACATCCTGCGCACGCCGCGTCAGACCATCCTGGTCGATGCCTGTGTCGGCAACGACAAGCCGCGGCCGGGCCGGCCGATGTTCGACCAACTGAACACCCCCTATCTGGCCGATCTGGCCGCCGCCGGGGTGCAACCGGAGGAAGTCGACGTCGTGCTCTGCACCCATCTGCACGTCGACCATGTCGGCTGGAACACGCGGCTGGTGGACGGCCGCTGGGTGCCGACCTTCCCCAATGCCAAGTACATCTTCGCCCGGCGGGAACATGATTTCTGGGAGCAGCGCCATCGCGACGGCAGCGAAGGGCCGGTGCCCAACGTCTATGACGACAGCGTGTTGCCGGTGATGGAGGCCGGCCAGGCGGTGCTGGTCGACATGGACCACCAGATCGACGACGGCCTGTGGTTCGAGCCCGCACCCGGCCATACCCCCGGCAACGTGGTCCTGAACCTGCGATCGGGGGATGCCAGGGCGGTGTTGAGCGGCGACGTCACCCATCACCCCCTGCAATTGCTGCGCCCGGAATGGTCGAGCCGGGCCTGCGAGGACGCGGCGATGTCGGCGACGACCCGCCGCGCCCTGCTGGAACGCCTGGCCGATACCGACACCCTGATGGTGCCGGCGCATTTCGCCTCGCCCAGCATGGGGCACGTAATCGGCCGGGGCGACGGCTTCGGCTACCGCATGATCGGCGAGGACTGAACCGGCCGGCTGCGCTAGCCGTCGCCGTAGATGCGGCCGTCGGGATAGTACTCGGCGTTCTTCTGCACCGAGTGGGCCGCCCCGGCCCCATCGATCGACTCGATGAAAGCCAGCAGAAGGTCGATGCCGGCGGAGACGCCGGCCGAGGTCCAGACGTTGCCGTCGCGCAGCCAACGTTGATCCACCGCCTCGACGCCGGGCAGCGTACTCAGTCGCTCCATGGCCAGCCAATGGGTGGTCGCCCGGCGATCCCGCAACAGGCCGGCGGCATGCAGGATGAAGGCGCCGGTGCATACCGAGAGGACGTGCTGGCAGGTCGCGGCCCGTTGGTGCAGCCAGTCCACCAGGCCCGGGTTGTTCATTTCCTCGAAGGCGGAGAGGCCGCCCGGAACCAGCAGATAGTCGAGCTCCGGGCAACCGGTGAAATCATGGTCGGCGGCGCATCGCAGGCCCTTGGCGCAGCGCACCGGGCCGCCCTGCTGGCTGACCGTCAGGCATTCGGGACCGCCGGCATAGTCGCGCCACATGGTCGCCATCTCCCACGGGCCGACCAGATCCAGTTCCTCGAAGGCGGGAAACATCAGGAAGCCGAAACGGCGTGGTCGGGCATCGGTCATGGCGGCAAATTTCACTTCAGGTGGCGAGACGCCGCCGACAAGTTACCAAAAAAGGCCCGCGCCGACGGCGTGGCTCAGTTCAGCAGATCCTCCAGCCGGTCCAGGAGTTCCCGGTTCGGGCATTGGAAATAGCGGCTTTCGACGTTGTAGTCGCAAGTATCGAAGCGATCGCAGCGCCGGCACCTCCGGAAACTGTCCTGGATTTCCGTGGGCAACAGTTCGATGCCGCGCTCGATGTCGATGTCGAGGTATTCCAGCATCCGGCGCATCGGGTAGGGCATCGTTGTTTGTGCGCTCATCTCCCGTCGTCCTCCCAAGTCGGCAGGATCATATCACAAATCCCGAAACGATCGCAGCCACACCGTTACCGCCGGGGTCTTATCAGGACGCCTGCAAATAGGATTCGATGGCCCGCCAGAAGGCTTCCGGCGCCTCCACATGCAGGTTGTGGCCCAGACCCGGCAGCACCGTCACCTCGCCGCCGAGTTTCCGCATCATCTCGGGCGTCGACATGGCATCGTGTTCCCCGGTCAGCAGATGGATCGGCGCCCGCGCCGCCCGGGCCACCGCTGGCAGGTCGTAGTTGCCCATCGCATTGACCAGGGGGTCGGTGGCCAGGCGGAACTGGCCGTCGACCTCGACCACACCGGCATCGGCGAACCGGGAGTCCAGCCCGAGCAGGCCATGCACGCCGGCCACCCGCAAACAGCGTTCCACCGCCTGCTCCCTGGCCTCGAACAGGCGGGCCGGCTTTTGCGCCACCGCGGCGGCCCCGGCCCGATCCTCCTCGCTCCAGTCGACCTTGATGCCGAAGACGACGGCCGCGCGCACCGGCACGCCGAACAGCCCGGTGGCCAGGGCGACGGCGACGGCGCCGCCCATGGAATGGCCGATCAGGCATACCTCTTCCCCCGGCGTCAGCAGGCCGGCCACGTCGGCGGCGTAGACGCCAATGCCATAGGGGGCGCCATGGCCGGAGCGGCCATGGCCGCGCAGATCGGGCACCAGCCAGCGTCCGGGCCAGTGCTCGGCCAGCAGCGGCAGCAGGCCATCCCAGACCCCGCCGTTGCAACTCTGCCCGTGCAGCAGCACCAGGCTCGGGCCGTCATCGCCGCCGCGCTCGCAATACAGGGTGGGTCGTTCGCTCATCATCACCTTTCCGCCGCGTCTGTGCTTTCGAACTTCCTGATCCGCCGGTTGGCGACGAAGCGCAGGATCGGATCGGGGGGCAGCAGCGCCGCCCGCGGCACCGATTGCAGGATCCGCAGCTCCTCGCTGTCGATGCCGCAGATCTGTTCGGCCAGCAACTTGCCGGCCGCCGTGCCCCGGGTCATCGGCCCGGCGTCGGTGGTCAGCACGGCATAAAGCCCATCGCCGATCTCGCCGAAGATCATGCCTTCGTTCCGGGTCATGCCCATGATGCCGCCCCAGGTGGCAATGAAGTCGACCTCCGCCAGGGCCGGCCAACGTCGCGCCACGCTGTCGCGGTGGTGGCGTTCGGCCCTGGCCAGCAGCTCCGGGCCGAAGCGCTTGTCGCGGGCATACCACAGCGTATTGCGCATCAGGATACGGCCGTCCAGGGTGCGGCGCACGGTGCTGCCGTTGGGGCTGGCCGGCAGCAGGCCGAACTGTTCGCCGGCGCCGGTATGACGCCTTTCGTCCTCGGTCAGCGGCCGGGTCAGGCTGGCGAAGGTGGCGATCGGCGCCGTGCGGTAGCGGACGAAGCCCATTTCCTCGGCGAACACGTGGTTGGCCAGGATCAACTTCCGGGCCAGCACTTCGCCATCTGGACAGACCAAGCGAAATCCGTCGTCGGGCCGCAATTCGGCCACCGGGCTGTCTTCGTAGAGATCGACGTTGGCCGGCAGGGTGGCGCCGAGGCCGCGCATCATCGCCGCCGGCTGCACCAGGGCGTTGCCCTGGACGCGGATACCCCGGCCGTAGAACCGGCTGCCGGTGATCTCCTCCAGCCCGTCGCGGTCCAGGCGGCCATATGGCACCTCCAGGGCCTCGAAACCTTCGGCCACCGAGCGCAGGTGTGCCTCGCCCTCGGCCGCCGCCGAGACGTAGATCTGTCCCCAATCGCTCCAATCGCAGCGGATCTGGTGCTGCTCCACGGTCTCGCGCAAGTAGGCAAGGCCGGCGTTGAAGAGCCGCATGTTGCGCCGGCCGGTGGCCAGGTCCTTGATACCGCCCTGGCTGTGCTCGGACAGCATGAAGCCGGCGTTGCGGCCGGAGGTGCCGTAGCCAACCCGCATGGCCTCGACCACGGCGATGGAGTCCGACGGCCGCAATTCGCCCAGACGCCGCGCCGCCGCCAGGCCGCAGGCGCCGGCGCCCAGCACCGCCCAATCGGCCCGGACCGTGCCGGCGACCCGGCGCGCCTCGGGCGGCGCCGGCAGGATGTCGTACCAACCGTTCCTGACCCCGTCATCGGGGAGTTTTCGTGCTCGTCGGGTGCCAGCGAAGGCGGCCATGCTACGCTCCATTTTGCCGACGGTAGCATATGCCGCACCCGGCGGTGCGCGATCGAAATCGAGGAGTCGACATGAGCACTTGTCTGATCACCGGCACCAGCACCGGCATCGGCCTGGCGACGGCGCTGCACATGGCGCGCCACGGCCACAAGGTCCACGCCACCATGCGAAACACCGCCAAGGCCGAAGCCCTCAACACCGCCACCGCGGCCGAAGATCTACCGATCGTCTTGCGCGCCATGGACGTGACCTCGGCGCAATCGATCACGACATGCGTGGCCGACGTCCTGGCCGAGGACGGCCGGATCGACGTCCTGGTCAACAATGCCGGCCTGTCCAGTTCCTGCCCGGCGGAAGTCTATCCCGAGGACGAGCACCGGGCCCTGTTCGAAACCAACTATTGGGGCGTGGTGCGGCTGACAGAGGCCGTATTACCGGGCATGCGGGCGCAGGCATCGGGGGCCATCGTCAACATATCCTCGATCGCCGGCCGGGTGGCGATACTGAACCAGGCGGCCTATTGCGCCTCGAAGTTCGCGGTGGAAGCCTATTCCGAAAGCTTGGCCCAGGAGGTCGCCGCCTTCGGCATTCGCATCGTGTTGATCGAACCGGGCTTCATCAGAACGGCGATCACCGAGAACACGCCGGTGCACTACGACAAAGCCTCGCCCTACAAACACGTGATGCGGCGCAGCGGCCGGTTCTTCGCCCGCGGCATGCCGATCGCCACGCCGCCCGAGGCGGTGGCGGCGGTCATCTTGGAGGCCGCGACCACGGACCAACCGCGCCTGCGCTATCCGGTCGGCGAAGGCTCCGAGATCATCGAGCGGCGATCCGGCATATCGGACGAGGCGTTCGTGGCCCTGGGCGCGCTGGACGACGAAGCCTATTACGCGCGGCTGAGCGACGCCATCGGCGTGGACCTGACCTGATCTTAGAGCATGTCGCGGGTAATCTGAACCATTTGACCGGCCCTCCAGGCCCCGTGGGTAGGCGCGGTTCGCAGGGCG
>JASLMH010000076.1 GCA_030746635.1 Alphaproteobacteria bacterium
TCGTTCAGGCCGTCGCCGACCATGGCGACCTTGCGCCCCCGGGCCGCCAGGGCCCGCAGATGGGCCAGCTTGTCGTCGGGCCGGCAGTCCGCCCGCCAGTCGTCAATACCCAGTTGACCGGCCACCGCCGCCGCCACCGCCGCCCGGTCGCCGGACAGCAGTTCGATCCGCAGGCCGGCCCGCCGCAGGCCCTCGATCATGGGGCCGGCGTCGGGGCGCAGGCCGTCGGCGAAGGCGAACCGCACGGGCGCATGGCCCGGCCGGCTCAGCCACAACTCGCTGCGTCCGTCGGCCGGCGCGGTGTCGGAAATACCGCACCAATGCCGGTTGCCCAGGCGAACATCGCCCACCGCCAGACCCATGCCCGGTTCCTCGCGAACCTCGGCCGCCTCCACCGGACCGGCGGCCCGCACGATGGCCCGGCACAGGGGGTGGCGGCTGCCGGCGGCCAGGGCCGCCGCAGCCCCCAGGTCCGCCGGATCGTGGCTTTCGGCGTCGACCAGGTCCGGCCGACCCAGGGTCAGGGTGCCGGTCTTGTCGAACACCACGGTATCGACCTCGGCCAGGCGTTCGTAGCCGTCCGCCGCCTTGACCAGCACGCCCCGGCGCAGCAACAGGCCGCTGGCCACCACCTGCACCACCGGCACCGCCAGGCCGAGGGCGCAGGGGCAGGTGATGATCAGCACCGCGACGGCGGTCAACAGGGCCGCCTGCCAGGGCGCGCCGGCCAAGAGCCACCAGCCCAGGAAGGCGGCGGCGGCAAGCAGGTGCACCGCCGGCGCGTACAGCCGGGCGGCCCGGTCGGCCAGGCGGACATAGCGCGCCTTGCCCTGTTCGGCCGCCTCGGTCAGGCGCACGATCTCGGCCAGCAGGGTGCCATCACCGGCGGCGGTCACGGCGATCTGCAGGGGCGCCGACAGGTTCAGGGTGCCGGCATGAACGTCGTTGCCGACGGCGACGTCCCGCGGCTGGGTTTCGCCGGTCAGCAGACTGGGATCGACACTGCCCCTGCCCTTGCTGACCCGTCCATCGACGGGAATGCGGTCGCCCGGCAGCACGGTGACGGTCATGCCTTGCCGCACGGCGCCGATCGGCAGCGAGTGGCGGCGGCCGTCCGGCTCGACCACGGTGGCGGCGACGGCGCCCAGCAGCATCAACTGCTCCGCCGCCGAGCGGGCCTTGGTGCGGGCCCGCCGGTCCAGATAACGGCCGATCAGCAGGAAGAACAGCAGGGTGACCGAGGCGTCGAAATAGGCATGTTCGCCATGGTTGATGGTTTCATACAGGCTCATCCCGGCCGCCAGCCCGACCGCCAGGGAGATCGGCACGTCCATGTTCATGGCCCGGTGGCGCAGCGCGGTCAGGGCCGAGCGGAAGAACGGCCGGCCGGCATAGGCCACCGCCGGCAGGGCGATCAGGGCCGAGACCCAGTGCAGGAAGTCCCGCGTCGCCGGCCCCATGTCCTGGGAGAAGGCGCCGGCCCAGACCGCCACCGAAAGCAGCATGACGTTGGCGGCGGCGAAGCCGGCCACCGCCATGGCCCGCAACAGGGCGCGATCCTCGGCTTCCGCCTCGCCGCGCAGCAATTCCGGATCGAACGGCACCAGCCGATAGCCCAGCGCCGTGACGGGCGCCAACAATTCCGCCGCCGTCGCCTCGTCCCGGCGCCAGTGCAGCGCCAGGCGCCGGGTGGTCAGGTTGACCCGAGCCGAGGTCACCGCCGGCTGTTCGGCCAACGCGCCCTCGATCCGACGGACGCAGCCGCCGCAATGCAGGTTCTCCACCGCCAGGTGCAGGCTGGCCTCGCCGGCCTCGTCGAGCCGCACGAAGGCGGCAGGATCGACGCCGTCCCAGACCGCCGCCTCGATCGCCGGCGCGGAGGTGGCTTCGCTGATGCCGACTACTCCAGCCATAGACGCTTCTCCCAGCGAAAGCGGGTTTCCGCCGCCCCGGTGGCCAGCACCGACAGATCCCATTGCCCGGCCTCGGCCGGGTGGACGCGGGCGCGGTATTGACCCTTGCCCAGGGCTTCGAACCGCAAGGCGATGTCGGCCCGGTCGTGGGCCGGCCGCCGCATTTCGCCCGTCACGGCCAAGCCGTCCAGCGGCCCGCCGTCAGCGTCGGCCAACCGCACCGTCAGGGCAGCCTCGCCGCCGCTAATGCGCGGCTCCGCCATCAGCCGGGCGCTCCAGCCCAGGGCCTTCTGCCGGGCCGCCGCCTGCAGGGTCTGGTTGTAGGCGAGCCCCTGGCGGTAGGCGTTCTCGGTCGACACCCCGCTGAAACTGTTCAGCGCGAGGACAACGAAGATGCCGTTGACGACGATGATCAGGGCGAAGAAGCCCAACAGCAGCCATAGCACGTCGCGGCCGGTGAGCGGCCGTTCGGCCCGCCAGATCATCGCCTGGGCCCCCGGAAATTGGTTTCATAGTCGGCCCTGGCGCCATCCTGGCGGTCGGTCAGGACCAGCCGCATATCGGTCACCTCGCCCTTCAGGTTGGCCCGGTCGGTGCTGATGAAGACCCGGAAACTGGCCAGGCGGTCCGGCCGCACGGTGAACACGGCATCGCCGTCGTCCCGGCCGATCACCTTGATCCTGGCCCCCGGCAGGCCCTCGACGGACAGTCGGTAGTCGCGGACGGCATGCAGCTTGTTGAGGATCTTCAGGGTGTAGCCGTTGCGCACGCTGCCATCCGACAGGGTGACGAACAACGGGTTGCGGTCGCGCAGGACGTTGAGGTCCAGGGCCGGCCGGGTCATCAACGCCGCCAGCATGATCGAGCCGACGATGGCGATGATGACGCCGTAGATCACCGTTCTGGGGCGCAGCCAGCGGATCCGCGCGCGGCCGGTGCTTTCGCCGCCCTCGATATTGGCCAGGGTGTCGTAGCTGATCAGGCCGCGCGGCTTGTCGAAACGGTCCATCACGCCATCGCAGGCGTCGATACAGAGGGCGCAGGAGATGCATTCCAGTTGCATGCCGTCGCGGATGTCGATGCCCATGGGGCAGACCACGACGCACTGATTGCAGGCGACGCAATCGCCCAGGCCGTCGCGCTTGCCGCCCCGCCCGGAGGGGCCGCGCGGCTCGCCGCGCCCCGGATGGTAGGAGATGATCAGCGATTCCTCGTCGATCATCGCCGCCTGAATGCGCGGCCAGGGGCACATGAAGGTACAGACCTGTTCCCGCGCCAACCCGCCCAGCAGATAGGTGGTGGCGGTCAGGACGCCGACCGTGATGTAGCCGATTTCCGGCGCCCGCAGGGTCAGGAGGTCGACGAACAGGGTCGGTGCGTCGGCGAAATAGAACACCCAGGCACCGCCCGTCAGGGCGGCGATGATCAGCCAGATGACATGCTTGACGAGGCGCTTGGCGATCTTCGAGAGGCTCCAGGCGGCCCGCTCCAGGCGGATGCGGGCCGTGCGGTCGCCCTCGATCAACCGCTCGATGGCGAGGAACAGATCGACCCAGACTGTCTGCGGACAGGCATAGCCACACCAGACCCGGCCGGCCAGGCTGGTGAACAGGAACAGCGCCATGGCCGCGATCACCAGGATGCCGGTGATGTAGTAGACTTCCTGCGGCCAGATCTCGATGAAGAAGAAGTAGAACCGGCGGGCCGGGATATCGATCAGGATCGCCTGATCCGGCGCCAACGGCCCGCGATCCCAGCGCAGCCAAGGGGCCAGATAATAGATCGCCAGGGTGACCGCCATGACGGCCCATTTCAGGTTGCGGAAGCTGCCCCGGGCGCGGCGCGGAAAGATCTTCTCGCGCTTCTTGTAGAGCGCGCGCACATCCCGGGTGTTGACCGCCTTGACGTCGACGGTCTCGACGGTTTCGAGGGCCGCCGCCGGCGCCCTTTCCGACGCCGGCGCGGCCGGTTTTTCCGCCATCAGGCTCACCAAGTACCCCCTATCGGCGTCCCGCAGGGCGGCGGCCGCCCGCTACTCGCCGCCACCCAGGGAATGTATGTACACCGCCAGTTGCTTGATGGTCACCCGATCCAGGCGACCGATCCAGGCCGGCATGACGCCGCGACGGCTGTTGCTGACCGCCTCGACCACGGCCGCCTTGCCCTCGCCGAACAGCCAGATGGCGTCGGTCAGGTTCGGCGAGCCGAGTTCGCGGTTGCCCTTGCCGTCCTCCATATGACAGGCGACGCAATGCTCGTCATAGACCGCCTTGCCCTTGGCGGCGGCGCTGCCGTTGCCGGCCAGGGCCATGACGTAGTCGGCGACGGCGTCGATCTGCCCGGGCGCGAGCAGTTCGTCCTTGCCGAAGGCCGGCATCTCGTTGGCCCGGGACTCGTCGTGATCCGAGCGGATGCCGTAGAGGATGCTGGTCTCGATCGCCGCCAGCTTGCCGCCCCACAGCCAATCGTCGTCGTTCAGGTTCGGATAGCCCTTGCCGCCGGCGGCGCCGGAGCCATGGCATTGCGAACAGTTGACGGCAAAGGCCGAACGGCCGCCGGCCAGGGCGAATTCCAGCAATTCCGGATCGGTGCGGATGTCGGCCAGCGAGGCGTCGGCCGTGCGGGCCGCCAGGGCCGACTGCCCGGCCTTGACCTCGGCGATCTCGTCGCCGAGCTGCGCCCGTTGCGAATGTCCCAGCACGCCGCGGGTGTAATCGGTCAAGAGCGGCCAGGCCGGCATGGCGATCCAATAGCCGATCGCCCAGATGATGGTGGCGTAGAGGGTCCAGGCCCACCAGCGCGGCAACGGCGTGTTCAACTCGCGAATGCCGTCCCAGACGTGGCCGGTGGTTTCGGTGCCGGTGATTTCGTCGATCGGTTTCTGGCTCACCGCTCAATCCTCCTGCAACGGCATGCGGGCCGCCCGCTCGAACCGCTCCCGGTTCGACGGCCACAGGGCATAAACCAGCACGCCGATGAACAACACGAACAGATAGACCAGGCCATAGGTCTGGGCGAAGGCGGATACGGTTTCATAGGTCATCATCGCCTCCCTTAGCGCAGGTTCGGGCCTTCGGCCTTGTAGGCGCCGAAGTCCACCAATGTGCCCAGCATCTGCATGTAGGCGACCAATGCGTCCAACTCGGAGATCAGATCTGGGTTGCCGTCGAAGTCGCGCACCAGGGCCTTGGGATAGCGGCCGACCAGCGCCTCGGCGCCATCGGCGTCGGGATCCAGTTGCGCCTTCAGGTCGTTGGCCGCGTTGTCGATCATCGCCTGGCTGTAGGGCACGCCGAGCAGGCCGTTGACCCGCAGATGGTCGGCGATGTTGGCGTAATCCAGCGGCGTGTCGGCCAGGAACGGATAGCCCGGCATCACCGATTCCGGCACCACCGCCCGGGGATCGATCATGTGGGCGACATGCCAGTCATCGGAATAGCGGCCGCCGACCCGGGCCAAATCCGGCCCGGTGCGTTTCGAGCCCCACTGGAAGGGGTGGTCGTACATGCTTTCCGCCGCCAGGCTGTAATGGCCGTAGCGTTCGGCCTCGTCTCGCAGGGGCCGCACCATCTGCGAATGGCAGTTGTAGCAGCCCTCGCGCACGTAGATGTCGCGGCCGGCCAGTTCCAGCGGGGTATAGGGACGGACGCCCTCGACCTCCTCGATGGTGCTTTCCAGGTAGAACAGCGGCGCCAGTTCGACGATGCCGCCGATCGCCACCACCACCAGGATAAGGACGGTGAGGAGGATCGAGTTCTTTTCCAGGGTCGCGTGCTTGATCATCGTCGCCTCCCTAGCTGGCGGCCGCGGCGGCGGCGGCGGGGGTGGCCATCGGGTCGACCTCCTCGCGCAGGTCGCCGCGCATGGTGCGCCACAGGTTGTAGGCCATGATCAGCGAGCCGAGGACGAAGAGCAGGCCGCCCAGCGCGCGGATCAGATAGAACGGGTGCATCGCCTCGACCGTCTCGCCGAAGGAATACTCCAGGAAGCCGAGCTGGTCGTAGGCCCGCCACATCAGCCCTTGCAGGATGCCGGACACCCACATCGCGGTGATGTAGAGGACGATGCCCAGGGTGGCGATCCAGAAATGCACGCTGACCAGACGGTTGGAATACAGCCGCTGGCGCTGCCACAGCACCGGCACGATGTAGTACAGCGCGCCGAAGGAGACGAAGGCGACCCAGCCCAGGGCGCCCGAATGCACGTGGCCGATGGTCCAGTCCGTGTAGTGGCTGAGGGCGTTGACCGCCTTGATCGACATCAGCGGCCCTTCGAAGGTGCTCATGCCGTAGAAGGCGACCGAGACCACCATCATCCGCAGCACCGGATCGGTGCGCAGCTTGTCCCAGGCCCCCGACAGGGTCAGCAGGCCGTTGACCATGCCGCCCCAGGACGGCATCCACAGCATCACCGAGAAGGTCATGCCCAGGGTCTGGGCCCATTCGGGCAGCGCCGTGTAGTGCAGATGGTGCGGCCCGGCCCAGATGTAGAGGAAGATCAGCGACCAGAAATGCACGATCGACAGCCGGTAGGAATAGACCGGCCGCTCGGCCCGCTTCGGCACGTAGTAGTACATGATGGCCAGGAAGCCGGCGGTCAGGAAGAAGCCGACCGCGTTATGGCCGTACCACCATTGCGTCAGGGCATCCTGCACGCCGGCCCAGACCACGTAGCTGCGGGTGCCGGTCAGCGACAGCGGGATCGCCGCGTTGTTGACCAGATGCAGCATCGCGACGGTGACGATGAAGGCCAGGTAGAACCAATTCGCGACGTAGATATGCGGCTCCTTGCGCTTCCACAAGGTGCCGAGGAAGACCAGGAGGTAGACCACCCAGACGATGGTCAGCCACAGATCGACGTACCATTCCGGCTCGGCGTATTCCTTGCCCTGGGTGACGCCCAGGAGGTAGCCGGTGGCGGCCATCAGGATGAACAGCTGATAGCCCCAGAACACGAACCAGCCGGCCCAGCCGCCGGCCAGCCGCGCCTGGCAGGTCCGCTGCACCACGTGGAACGAGGTCATCAGCAGGATGTTGCCGCCGAAGGCGAAGATCACCGCCGAGGTGTGCAGCGGCCGCAGCCGGCCGAAATTGGTCCAGGGCAAATCGAAGTTGAGGGCCGGCCAGGCCAGTTGCAGGGCGATCACCAGACCGACCAGGAAACCGACCACGCCCCAGAAGATCGAGGCGATGGCGCCGGCCCTGATGACGTCGTCCTGGTAGCCCGCGATCGAGGCGGCGGGCTTGCGCCGGAATACCAGATAGGCGCCGATGGCGAAGAACGCCAGCAACAGCACCGCGTGGAAAGTCATGACCTTGTCGCTGGCCGCGAACGCCAACAGCAGACTGCCGATGGCACCGAGCACGAGCAACAGGCCGGACAGGAGATTCATCAATCCGTCCTCGCGTGTCTATGCGCAGATTCTGTACGACGGTGCCGGTCGGAAAGCGCCGGCAACTTCACGGCCATGGCCGTGCCCCAACAAAACGCGCCACTCATTACAATGTTCACTCCGTCTAACCGGACGGTGGAGATTTACATTCTAGAATTCTAATAATTCAATGTGGCGCGATGTCGCGCGGCTGCGACAAATCGATGCACGCGGTGCGCGGATTGGGGAAAACCAGCTCTCCGGCCGGCGTTTTCGCCGGCGGCCGGCTAGCTCTTGAGCGGTCCGAGGGAGAGCCGCAGGGTGTCGAGGTATTTGCGGGCGATGGTGCGTGGGGAATCGCCGCTTTGGCGGAACCATGTGGTGGTGGCGTTGAGGCCGCCGATCACGGTGCGGCGCAGGAGGTCCCGGTCGATGCCGTCGGGCAGCGGCAGATCGTCGATCAACGCCCGGAACACCGCCTCGTAGCTGTCGCGCAGGGCGACCAGGCGCGGCCGGGCCCCGGGCGCCTCGGCCGGCAGCACGCGGACCACGACCTGCGGGTAGTCGCTGCTTTTCAACAGTGCCTCCAGATGGGCGCCGCAGGCTGCCTCGAAGCGGCGCCAGGGATCGCTTTCGGTGGCCACGGCGGCGGTTACCGCCCGGGAGATCTCGGCGATGCCGATCTCGTAGACCGCCAGCAGCAATTCCTCCTTGTTGGCGAAATGACAATACAGCGACCCCGGCAGCATGCCGACGGCCGAGACGATGTCGCGCACCGAGGTGGCATGGAAGCCCTTCTGACGGAACAGCCAGGCCGCCTCGTCCAGCAGGGCGGCGCGGCGGCTATCGGCACGGGTCGATCGGACGGCGGCTTCGGTCATAGACAAACGACTGTTTTTATTACCCAACGATGGCGTGGGTACATATTTCCTCGCCTCTATTTCTGAAATCACTATAACACATTGATTAAGATGCAAAATACGAAATATCTTCAGGAACTCACCTTGACCGCCCGCCTCAGTTCGATATCATAAGACAAACGATCGTTTGTCTTTGGGAGGAAACGGGCCATGACGACCGACAGCGCCGGCAGCGACCGCATCGCCGAAGCCTACCGGGAGAAACTGGAGCACTTCGAGACCGGCTCGGGCCTGCCGGTGAAGGGGGTGTACGGACCGGACGACGTGGAGGGGCTGTCCTACGAGCGGGACCTGAACGACCCCGGCGCCTATCCCTATACCCGGGGCATCTATCCCGACATGTACCGGGGCCGGTTGTGGAGCCGGCGGCAGCTTTGCGGCTTCGGCTCGCCCAGCGCCACCAACCAGCGGATCAAGTACCTGATCGGCCAGGGCGAGAGTGCCGTCAACATCGCCTTCGACGTGCCGACCAATTCCGGCGTCGACAGCGACCACCCCCTGGCCCGTGGCGATGTCGGCCTGCAGGGCATGCCGGTGTCGATCCTGCCGGACATGGAGGAGGCACTGGCGGACATCCCGCTCGACAAGGTCAGCGTCAACCTCAGCACCATCGGCGCCACCATGATCATGGCCTTCTACCTGGTGGCGGCCCGGCGGCGCGGTTTCGATTTCCGGCAACTGCGCGGCACCGTGCTGAACGATACCCTGGGCGATCCGTTCTGCGGCTACAAGCGCAGCTTCGTGCCCACCGACCTGGCCCTGAAGCTGGCCATCGACTGCGTCGAGTACTGCGTCCGCGAGGTGCCGAAATGGAACCCCCTCAGCGTCGATGGCTACAACATCCGGGAGAACGGCGTCACCGCGCCGCAGGAAATCGCCTTCACCTTCGCCCTCGGCATGGCCTACCTGCGGGAGGGGCTGGACCGCGGTCTGGACATCGAGGAGTTGGCCCCGCGCATCACCTTCACGGCCAGTGTCGAGATGGACTTCTTCGAGGAGGTCGCCAAATTGCGGGCGGCCCGGCGGCTGTGGGCCCGGATCATCCACGACGAATTCGGCGGCCGCACCCAGAAGGCCTTGCAGTACAAGTTCCACGTCCATACCGCCGGCTCGTCGCTGACCCGGCAGCAGCCCCTGAACAACCTGATCCGGGTGACCATCGAGGCCATGGCCGGGGTGCTGGGCGGCACCCAGTCCCTGCACACCTGTTCCTATGACGAGAACATGGGCCTGCCGACCGAGGAGTCGGTGGAACTGGCGGTGCGCACGCAGCAGATCATCGCCTTCGAAAGCCGGGTCTGCAACGTCGCCGACCCCCTCGCCGGCTCCTACTTCGTGGAGCACCTGACCGACACCATGGAGGGGGAAATCCGCAAGATCCTCGGCGAGATCGAGGATCTGGGCGGCATGGTCCAGGCCCTGGAGACCGGCTGGGCCGATGCCGTCATCGATGGCGAGGTGGTCAAGGTGCAAAGGCAGATCGAAAGCGGCGAACGCCCGGTGGTCGGCGTCAACCGCGACCGCACCGAACGGGACGACGAGCAGACGGTCCGCATCCACGAGGTGCCCCCGGCGATGGTGGAAGGCCATATCCGGCGCCTGGGCGAATACAAGCAGCAGCGGGACGGCCCGGCCCTGGAGGCGGCCCTGGCGAAACTACGGGCCGATGCCGAAGGGCGCTCGATCAACCTGTTCCCGGCCGCGATGGCGGCGATCGAGCTGGGCGCCACCCTGGGTGAGCTCAACGGCAACGTCCGCCTCGGTTTCGGCTACAGCTACGACGATCTGAGCGGCGACGCGGCGGCCTGATGATGGCCACGGACGACAGAACCGCCGGCCCGGCCGCCCGCATCCTGCTGGCCAAGGTCGGCTTCGACGGCCATGACCGTGGTGTGAAAGTGCTGGCGGCGGCGTTCCGCGACGCCGGCCACGAGGTCATCTACCTGGGCAAGTACCTGACCGTCGCGGCCGTGGTGCAGGCGGCGATCCAGGAAAGCGCCGAGGTCATCGGCCTGAGCTTCCTGGGCGGGGCGCATCTGACCTATTGCCGGGAACTGATGGAGCTGATCGCCGAAGAAGGCCTGGACGACCGGCTGGTGATCGCCGGCGGGGTGATACCGCGCAAGGATTTCCCGGCCCTGACCGAGATGGGCATCGCCGGCATCTTCGACACCAACACCCGGACCGGGGACATCCTCGACTTCCTGGACCGGAGCCTGGCCGGGACAGCCGGGGCCTGACGCCAGCGGGGCAATTCAGGAGGCGCACGTGACCGCCACGGACATCGCCCTCGACGACAAGTATGCATTGGCAAGCGGCCGGGCCTTCCTGACCGGGACCCAGGCCCTGGTCCGCCTGCCGATGCTGCAGCGCCAGCGCGACTTGGCGGCCGGGCTGAACACCGCCGGCTATGTCTCCGGCTACCAGGGCTCGCCCATATCCGGCCTCGATATCGCCCTGACCAGGGCCAAGCCGTACCTGGAGCGCCATCACGTCCGCTTCCACCCCGGCCTGAACGAGGACCTGGCGGCGACCGCGATCTGGGGCAGCCAGCAACTCGATATCTTTCCCGGCGCCCGCTACGACGGCGTGTTCGCCATGTGGTACGGCAAGGGCCCCGGCGTCGACCGGTCCGGCGACGCCTTCGTCCACGGCAACGCCGCCGGCACCGCCCGCCATGGCGGCGTGCTGCTGATCGCCGGCGACGATCACGCCGCCCGGACGACGACGACGCCGCATCAAAGCGCCGTGATCTTCTCGGCCGCGATGATCCCCTCGCTCAATCCGGCCAGCGTGCAGGACTATCTCGACCTGGGCGTCCATGGCTGGGCGCTGTCGCGCTATTGCGGTTTCTGGGTCGGCTTCACCTCGGTCTGCGACAATATCGAAAGCTCGGCCGCCGTCGACATCGACCCGCGGCGGGTGGCGATCAGGCTGCCCGAGGACTTCGAGCGCCCCGACGACGCCATCAATATCCGCTGGCCGGACCCGCCGGCCGAGCAGGAACGGCGGATGAAGGAGCACCGCATCGCCGCCGCCCTGGCCTATGCCCGGGCCAATCGGCTCGACCACGCGGTGATGGATGGTGCCCGCGGGCGCCTGGGCATCGTCAGCACCGGCAAGGCCTACATGGACGTGCGCGAGGCGTTGGGGATCCTCGGCATCGACGAGACCTACGCGGCGGAAATCGGCCTGCGCCTGTACCGGGTCACCATGCCCTGGCCGCTGGAGCCCCGGGGCATCGCCGAATTCGCCGACGGCCTGGAGGAAATCCTGGTGATCGAGGAGAAGCGCCCGGTCATCGAAAGCCAGATCAAGGAGCAGCTTTACAACTGGGACCCGACACGCAGGCCCAGGGTGATCGGCAAATACGACGGACGCGGCGCCTGGGAAGGCGAACTGGCGCAATGGCATCTGCCCTCGGTCGGCGAATTCGACCCGGTGATGCTGGCCCGGGTGATCGCCGCCCGGATCGGCCGCTTTCACCAGGGCCGGCGCATCGAGCGCGCCCTGGCCGAACTGGACGCCCGCGACCGGGATCGCCTGGAACTGCGGCGCCAGCGCATCGCCATCGGCAGCGAGGCGCTGCTGACGTCGGGCCGCCTGCCCTATTACTGCTCCGGCTGCCCGCACAACACCTCCACCCGGGTCCCCGAGGGCAGCCGCGCCATGGCCGGCATCGGCTGCCATTTCATGGCCATGTGGATGGACCGCAACACGGAGACCTTCTGCCACATGGGCGCCGAGGGAGTGCCCTGGATCGGCCAGGCGCCGTTCACCGACACGCCGCACGTGATCGCCAACCTGGGCGACGGCACCTATCTGCATTCCGGCTTGCTGGCGATCCGGGCCGCCGTCGATGCCGGCGTCAACATCACCTACAAGCTGCTGTTCAACGGCACCGTGGCGATGACCGGCGGCCAGCAGTTGCCGGGCCACCCCACCGTGCCGCAGATCACCCGGCAACTGGCGGCCGAGGGGGTCGCCCGGATCGTCGTGGTGACCGACGACCCCGGCAAGTATCCCTCCGATAGCAACTTCGCCCCGGGGGTGCCGATCCATTACCGCGACCGGCTGGACGCGGTGCAGCGGGAGTTGCGGGACTGCCCCGGCGTTTCCGTGCTGCTCTATGACCAGATGTGCGCCACCGAACGGCGGCGCCAACGCAAGCGCGGCGACCTGCCGGCACCGCAGCGGCGGCTGTTCATCAACGATGCGGTCTGCGAGGGCTGCGGCGACTGCAACAGTGCCTCGAACTGCCTGTCGGTACTGCCGCTGGAGACCGAATTCGGGCGCAAGCGCCGGATCGACCAGGATTCCTGCAACACCGACTATTCCTGCCTCAAGGGTTTCTGTCCCAGCTTCATCACCGTCGAGGGCGGCATACCGCGGCAACCCGAGCCCGCCGGCGGCGAGATCCCCTTCCCGGTGCCGGAGCCGGCCTTGCCGGCCACCGAAGTGCCCTACGGCATTACCGTCGCCGGGATCGGCGGCACCGGGGTGATGACGGTGGGCGCTCTGATCGGCATGGCGGCGCATATCGACGGCCTGGGCGTCAGCGTGCTCGACATGACCGGACTGGCGCAGAAATGGGGCGCGGCGACCTCCTACGTGCGCCTGGCCGACCGGTCCGAGGACCTGCACGCCACGCGCATTCCATTGGCCGCGCAGGCGGTGATCGGCGGCGACATCGCGGTGGTCTGCGAGGACGAGGCGATGGACCGGATGCGGGCCGGCGAGACCCGTGCCGTGGTCAATACCGCACGGGCGGCGGCCGGCGAGTTCACCGCCAATCCGGATCTGGAGTTCCCGCTGGCCCAGATGCAGCGGAAGATCCGCAACGCGGTCGGCGAGGACGGCGCCGACTTCATCGACGCCGGCGCCCACACCGAAGCGCTGCTGGGCGATGCCGTCCTGAGCAACGTCTTCATGCTGGGCTGCGCCTATCAGAAGGGCCTGCTGCCGGTCGGCTCGGCGGCGCTGCTGAAAGCCATCGAACTGAACGGCGTCAAGGTCGAGGCCAACCGGCGGGCCTTTGCCTGGGGCCGTTGCGCCGGCCATGATCCGGCCGGGGTCGCCGACCGCGTCAACCCGCCGCCGGAGGCCGAGGATGTAACGCCGCTGTCCGAACTGGTCGCGCACCGGGTGCGCCACCTGACGGCCTATCAGGACGCCGCCTATGCCGAACGCTATCGGGCCCTGGTGGAACGGATCCGCCAGGTCGAGGCCGAACGGTTCGACGGCCGGGACGACCTGAGCCGCGCGGTCGCCCGCAACTACGCCAAGCTGCTGACCTACAAGGACGAGTACGAAGTGGCGCGGCTGCACACGGACCCTGCCCTGCGGGCGAAGCTGGACCAGGCGTTCACTGCCGGCTACAGGTTGCGCCTGCATCTGGCGCCGCCGCTGCTGGCGCGGCACGATCCGGACACCGGGCTGCCCCGGAAAACCGCTTACGGGCCATGGCTCCTCGCCCCCCTTGGGCTGCTGGCCCGGCTGAAGGGCCTGCGCGGCGGCCCCTTCGACCCCTTCGGCCACACCGCCGAACGGCGCCGCGAGCGCGGCCTGATCGAGAGCTATGAGCGGTGGGTCGAAGACCTGCTGCCCGCCCTCAATGCCAGCAGCCATGATCTGGCCGTCGAACTGCTATCCCTGCCCGACGGCATCAGGGGTTTCGGCCACGTCAAACAGGCAGCCATCGATGGGGCCGAGGCCCGGGCCCGAGAGCTACAACGGCGGATCGGCCAAACCACCGAGATGGCGGCCGAATAACAGCAAGATGCAATGAGCATGACGTGTCCCATTCACCCTTCGAGACGAGCCTGCGGCTCTCCTCAGGGTGAGGAAAGTTCTTCATTTTCAATGAGTTGTCCTCATGCTGAGGAGGGCGCGGAGCGCCCGTCTCGAAGCATGTCTATGGGTCAAACTTTCTGCGGATTAGCATGACACCAACGGCCCTCAGCCGAATTGCGGCGGGCGATTGTCGGTCCAGGGCTGGGCCTGTTCCAACTGACCGGCCAGGCGGAACAGTGTCGCCTCGTCGCCGTAGGGGGCGGCGAAATGCTGGCCCAGGGGCAGGCCGTCCTCGCTCCAATGCAGCGGCAACGAGATCGCCGGCTGGCCGGTCAGGTTGAACAGCGAGGTGAACGGCGAGAAGCCGGCCATGGCCTCCCGGTTGCCTCGCACGTCGTCGGTATCCAGGGTCAATTCCCCGACCCGCAGCGGCGGCTTGGCCAGGGTCGGCGACAGCAGCACATCATGCTCCTGGAAGAAGCCGCCGACGGCGCGGCCGATCCGGTGCATGGTCTGCACCGCCGCGAAATAGTCGGTGGCCTCGATGGTGCGGCCGCGGGCGACGATGGCCGCGACCACCCCTTCCAATTCATCCTCCCCGGCCGGCCGGCCGAGCTGTTTCTCGCGCTCGCCGATGGCCCAGGCGACGGCGGTCGAGATGATGATCTGGGCGGTCTTGGACCATTCGTCGGGATCGACGGCGGGCGCCGCCTCGACCACGTGGTGGCCCAGGGATTCGCACAGCCGCGCCGTCTCCTCGACCGCCCATTGGCATTCCTTGTCGACCGCCGCGCCGGACAGCGGCTTGGCCATCAGGGCGATGCGCAATTCCCCGGGATCGCGGCCGACCTCCTCCAGATACGGCCGTTCGGGGGGCGCCTGGTGATAGGGGGCGCCGATGTCCGGGCCGTGGGTGGCGTCCAGGATGGCGGCGCTGTCGCGGACGGTGCGGCTGACCACGTGTTCGTGGCTGAGGCCGTTCCAGCCCTCGCCCCGGTGCGGGCCCATGGGGTTGCGGTTGCGGGTCGGCTTCAAGCCGACCAGGCCGCAGCAGGCCGCCGGGATGCGGATCGAGCCGCCGCCGTCGGTGGCATGGGCCGCCGGCAGCATGCCGGCCGCCACCGCCGCGCCGGCGCCGCCCGACGAGCCGCCCGGCGTGTGCTCCAGGTTCCAGGGGTTGCGGGCCGGGCCGTGCAACACCGGATCGGTCGAGGCGGAGGCGCCCATTTCGGGCGTGTTGGTGCGACCCAGCAGCAGCATGCCGCTGCGCCGGTAGCGGGCCACCAGCTCGGAATCGAAATCCACCCGGTTATCGGCGAACAGGCGCGAGCCGTTGCTCAAAACGGTGTCCTTGACCGGCGCGTTCAGGTCCTTGATCAGCATCGGCACGCCGGTGAACGGCCCCTCGGGCAGGCCCTCGGCGATCGCCCTTTCGGCCGCCTCGAACCAGGTCTGCACCACGGCGTTGACGCTGGGATTGAAGGTCTCGATGCGTTCCATGGCGGCGGCCAGCACCTCGCCCGGACTGATCGCTTTGTCGGCCACCTGTTCGGCCAGCCCGACGGCGTCGTAGTCGATATAGTCCTTGAAGCGTGACATCCGCTTCCCCTCTTTTTTTGGCCCCTCAGCCGCGCATCCGTTCGCCCTTGGGATCATAGGGCGGCGCCAGATGCGCCGTCGCCGGAAATCGTTCGCCGGCCACGTCGATCTGGTAGCCGCCGGCGCGGATATAGTCGGCGCTCACGCCGCCGGCGTTGGCGACGTAGGCCATGCAGATCGGCCGGCCCAGGGTGTGGGCCATGGCGCCGGAGGTGGTGCCGCCGACCAGTTCGCCGTCGCGGAACACCGGTTCCTCGTGCAACAAAAGCGGCTCGCCCTCGTCCACCGTGAAGGTGACCAGACGCCGGGTCAGCCCCTCCTCGCGCTGCCGCAACAGGGCATCGCGGCCGATGAACGGGATCTCCTTGTCGAAGGCGCAGGCAAAGCCCAATCCCGATTGCAACGGCGTATCGTCGGGGCCGATGTCGTGGCCCCAATGCTTGAAGGCCTTTTCCAAACGCAGGCTGTCCTGAGCCTGCAGGCCGGCATGGCGCAGGCCGAACCCGGCCCCGGCCTCGACCAGGCGGTCGTAGACCGGCAGGGTGAATTCGGCGGGCAGGTACAATTCCCAGCCCAGTTCGCCGACATAGCTGATCCGCACCGCCATCGCCATGGCGTAGCCGAGATCGATTTCCCGCATGCTGCCGAAGGGGAAGGCCTCGTTGGACAGATCGGAGCGGCTCAATTGCCCCAGCAGGTCCCGCGATTTCGGCCCCATCAGCCCAAGGGTGGCATAGGCCGAGCCGACGTCGGTCAGGCTCACCCGCTCCCCGTCGGCCAGGTTGCGGCGCAGCCAGTCCAGGTCGTGGACGGCGCTGCCGGCGCTGGTCACCATCAGGAATTGGCTTTCGGCCAGGCGGGTGACGGTCAAATCCGCCTCGATGCCGCCCCGGGCGTTGAGCAACTGGGTATAGGTCGCCTTGCCCACCGGGCCCGCGATGTCGTTGGCGCAGAGCCGTTGCAGATAGCTTTCCGCCTCCGCGCCCTGGATCAGGTACTTGGCGAACGGCGTCATCTCGAACAGCGCCACGTCCTCTCGTGCCGCCCGGCATTCCTCGGCCGCGAAAGGCCACCAGGGCTGCGGGCCGTAGGTATAGTCGGGCGCCGGGGCCGGGCCGTCGGGGTTGAACCACAGGGGCCGTTCCCAGCCCGCCACCACGCCGAATTGGGCGCCGAGATCCCGCAGCCGCTCGTGGGTCGGCAGCAGCCGGGCGTTGCGGGCGGTGCGGTACTGCTTGTAGGGCCAATGCATGGCGTACATTTCGCCCACCGCCTCCACCGTGCGGTCGCGCAGATAGCTGGGATTGGCCTCGAACGGCATGAAGCGGCGGATATCCACCTCCCACAGGTCCATCGGCATCTCGCCGCCGATCAGCCACTCGACCAGGGCCTTGCCGGCGCCGGCGGCGGAGGCGATGCCGATCGAGTTGAAACCGGCGCCGATGTAGAGGTTCCGCAGTTCCGGCGCCTCCCCCAGCATGTAGCGCTGATCCGGGGTGAAGCTTTCGGCACCGTTCAGGAACTGCCGGATGCCGGCCGTCTCCAGGCCGGGGATGCGATGGATCGCCGCCAGCATGTAGGGCTCGAAGTGATCCCAATCGGCGTCGAAGACGCCGAACTCGTGGCCTTCCGGGATGCCGCCCATGCCCCAGGGCTTGGCCTCCTCCTCGAACACCCCGACCAGCAGCTTGCCGGCATCCTCCTTGAAATACAGCCGGGCGTCGTAGTCGCGCAGCACCGGCAGTGTGGAGGTGATGCCGTCCATCGGCTCGGTGACGATGTACATATGCTCCGAGGCGTGCAGCGGCATGGTGACGCCCAGGGGCGCGGTCAATTCGCGGGTCCACAAACCGGCGCAGGCGACGACGTATTCGCAGGCGATACGGCCCTGATCGGTGCTGACGGCGGCGACGGCGCCGCCCCGGGTCTCGATGCCGCGCACCGCCACCCCTTCGATCACCTTGGCGCCGCCCTGGCGGGCCCCCTTGGCCAGGGCCTGGGTGGTGTCGGTGGGGTTGGTCTGGCCGTCGTAGGGCAGCCAGATCGCCCCTTGCAAGTCGTTCACCTCGGCCATCGGCCAGCGCCGCTTGACCTCCGATGAACCGACCACGTGGCATTCGATGCCGAAGGTGCCGGCCATGACCGCGTGCCGGCGCAACTCGGTGAACCGGCCCTCGGTCTGGGCCAGGGTCAGGGCGCCGTTCTGCTTGAAGCCGGTGGCCTGGCCGGTCTCGGCCTCCAACTGGCCGTACAGGTCGATGGCATAGCGGGTGATGCGGGTCAGGTTCTCGGAATTGCGCAACTGCCCGACCAGCCCGGCGGCATGCCAGGTGGTACCGGCGGTGAGCTGGTGCTGTTCCAGCAGCACCACATCCGTCCAGCCCATTTTGGTCAGGTGATAGGCTACCGAGCAGCCCATGATGCCGCCGCCGATGACGACCACGCGGGCGCTGCTGGGCAGGTTCTTCGCCATACCGGTTTACCTCCCGGTTAGAACGAGCGCGGCAGGTCCAGCCAGTTCTCGCCCAGGTAATTGGTGATCATATCGTTGGTCAGCGGCGCGAAGATGTACAGCCGGATATCGCGGTAATAGCGCTGCATCGGCAAGGCGACGTCGACGCCGGCACCACCCATCACCTCCATGCCGACATCCGCCGCCGCCAGCCCGGCCTTGGCGGTGGCCAACTTGGCCATCGACGAGGAGACGTCGAAGGGCCGGCCGGCGGCATCGTCGTCGGCCGCCCGCAGAGTCAACAGCCAGGCCGCCTCGAGATCGACGCCGGCGTTGACCAGGCGATGCTGCAGGGCCTGGAACTGGCCGATCGGCCGGCCGAAGGCCTGTCGCTCGCGGGCGTATTCGGTAGCGGCGCGCAGGGCGCCGTTGCCGATGCCGGTGGCCACGGCGGCGGCGTTCAGGCGTTCGGAATTGAGGGTCGAGAGCACCTGCATGAAGCCCTGGTCGACCTCGCCCAGCACCGCCTCGGCCGGCAATGACACCTCGTCGAACACCACCTCGCAGGTATCCAGGCCGAAGATCGCGAAGGTATCCAGTTCGCGCACGCCGAGTCCCTTGGTGCCGCGGGGCACCGCGAACATAGTCATGCCGCGGCTGCGATGTTCGCCGGTGCGGGCGATCACGGTGATGACGTCGGCCAGGGCAGCGCCGCTGATCCACATCTTGGTGCCGTTCAGGCGCCAGCCGTCGCCCACCCGTTCGCCCTTGGTGGTGATCGAGGCCAGCACGTCGGTACCGCCGGCCGCCTCGGTCAGGGCGAAGGCCGGCTTGATCTCGCCCCGGCACAGCGGCGCCAGGCGCTCGGCCTTCTGGGCCGCGCTGCCGTAGTGGCGGAGCAGCTTGGTGGCCATGTACTGCACCACCGTGAACACCGCCAGCGAGGTCGCCTTGCGGCCCAGGATCTCCAGGGCCAGAACCTGTTCGACGGCGCTGCCGCCGGCGCCGCCCTCGTCCTCGGGGATGCCCAGGCCCATGATGCCCAGTTCGCCGAGGGCGGCGTGCAGCTGGTGATCGAAGGTCTTGGCGTTGTCCAGTTGCTGGGCCCGGTCGACCGGGCTGATCCGGTCGATGGTTCCTTCCACGGCCTCGCAAAACAGCCGCTGTTCCTCATTGAGGGCGAAATCCATGCCGCGTACTCCAACTATCCAGCGACCAACTATAGCGGCCGGGCGGCGAACAGGGGACCGTCGTCATAGGCCAGCACGACGATTTCCACCGGGCCGTCCAGCACCGGCGCGGCACCGTCGTCCAGGATCCGGGTGGCGATGCGCAGGCCCTCGTCGAGGTCGACGATGCCGACCCGATAGGGCGCCTCGGCGGCGAAGGCGGCGGGTGCTGCGTGCACCACGGTCTGGGAATAGAGCCGGCCACGGCCCGACAATTCCACCCATTCCACCCGATCGGACCAGCTATGGGGGCAGAACGGCTTCGGCGGGAAGGTCAGGCGGCCGTCCTCGACACCCCGGGTGGTGATCAGCCGGCCGTCGGCCAGGGCCTGCCAGAAGGTCTGGGTGAATTCCGAGACGCGCGGCGGATAGGGCCGCGCGCCGTCGACCTTGACGATTTCCAGGCTCATGCCGCGGCTTCCATCACGTGCAGCAGGGCGGCGTTGTAGTTGCCCAGTTCGGACGAGGTGATGCCCAGGCGGGCGCCTTCGACCTGCCGCCGGCCGGCCCGGCCCAGCAATTGTTCGACCATCTCGACCATGCCGTAGAGCGGCGTCACATAGGGCGGATGGCCGCGCGACAGGCAACCGCCCGAGGTACAGACCGGGATGCGGCCGCCAAGCTGCATCTCGCCGGCGGAGGCGGCCCGCCAGCCCTCCCCCCTCGGCACCAGGCCCAGGGCCTCGGCGACCAGGATCTGGACGATGGTGCAGGGCGCGTACAATTCGGCGAAGTCCATGTCCCCGGCTCCGGCGCCGGCCTGTTCGTAGACCGTGGCGGCGGCCCGTTGGGCGGCCACGAAGGCGGTCATATCGCCGCCGGACTCGTTGATCTGGTGGGCGCCCTCGTGGAAGAAGCCCCGGCCGCGAATGCGTACATAGGGCCGGCCCAGCTTGACCGCCACCTCCTCGGCCGCCAGCACGATACAGGCCGCACCATCGCTGCGCGGCGGCACTTCGTACAGGCCCAGGGGCTCGACGATCGGCCGCTGGGCCAGCACTTCCTCGAGGGTGATCGGCTGGCGGTACTGGGCGATCGGGTTGAGGGCGGCATGGCCGCGATCCTTGACCGCGATCGCCGCCAGGTCGGCCCGCCCGGCACCGGTGTCGTGCATGTAGCGGGTGGCGTCCATGGCGTACCAGGAGATCGGCGTGAAGCCGAACGGCGTGTGGAAGTCGATGTCGCCGGTGGTCCGCATGGTGCGGTTCATGTGTTCGACGGTCGGCGCCGCCGTTTCCATGTTGATGCCCAGGGCCAGGGCGACGTCGGCCCGGCCGGAGGCGACGTCGGCCATCGCCTGGTCGAAGGCCAGGCCGCCGGTCATGCCGTTGCCCATCACCTCGACCACCTGGGCATCGGCGGTCAGCTTCAGGTAGTTGGCCATGAAGGTGGCGAAATAGAGCTGCTGGGTGTAGACGCGGGGATGGCTGAAGACCAGGGATCCCACCTCCGTCTTGTCGATCCCGGCCTCGCCCACCGCCTGGATCACCAGCCGCCCGAGGATTTCGTGCTCGACGTTCTGCAACTCGTCCCCGGCCCGGCTTTGCAGCCGGCCGACCGGCGTGGCGGCGGCGGCCAGCACCGCGACATTCCTACTCATATGACCTCCAGCAATACTTGTCGCCGGTCAGCATAGGCGATTTATCGCGCGGTGGCTTCGCACCGCCGCCCCGCTGTACCATGCGCCGCGAATGCAGCACGGCAGGGAGCGAGCCGATCGATGGACTGGGACAAGGAAATCGAGGAAATCCACCTTCGACGCGAATTGGCGAAGCAACAGGGCGGCCCGGAGGCGACCGCCCAGCAGCACGCCAAGGGCCGCCTGACCCTGCGCGAACGCATCGATGGGTTGATCGACCCGGGCTCGTTCAATGAACAGGGCATCGGCTCCGGCGGCTCCGAGCGCCATGACGACGGCAGCCTGAAGTCCTTCAGCCCCGGCAACTTCATTCTCGGTTTCGCCACCCTGGACGGCCGCCCGATCATCGTCGGCGGCGAGGATTTCACCCTGGGCGGCGGCTCGCCCAACGTCGCCGGCCTGCGCAAGAGCGTCTACACCGAGGAATTGGCCTGCCGCTACAAGGTGCCGCTGGTGCGCCTGCACGAGGGCGGCGGCGGCAGCGTCACCGGCGCTCGCGGCAAGGGCGGCGGTGGCCCGGTCGGCGAGTCCGTGGCCTCGCGGCCGCGCTTCAAATCCGTGGCCGAGGCGATGGCCATGGTGCCGGTGGCCTCGGCCGCCATGGGGCCGGTGGCCGGCCTGCCCGCCGCCCGCCTGGTCGCTTCGCACTTCGTCACCATGTCGCGCGATACCGCCCAGATCCTGATCGCCGGCCCGGCGGTGGTGGAACGCGCCCTGGGCATCACCATGACCAAGGAGGAGTTGGGCGGCGCCGACGTGCACGCGGCCAACGGCGTGGTCGACGCGGTGGCCAAGGACGAAGCCGAGGCGCTGGCGCAAATCCGCACTTTCCTGGGCTACATGCCGCAAAACGTCTGGGAGCTGGCGCCGATCGTCGATACCGGCGACCCGGCCGATCGTTGCGAGGATGGGCTGGCCGATATCGTGCCGCGCGACCGGCGCAAGGCCTTCGACATGCGCAAGCTGATCGCCGCCGTGGTCGACCAGGGCTCGTTCTTCGAAATGGGCCGGAAGTTCGGCCCCGGCCAGATCACCGGCCTGGCCCGCCTGCAAGGCCAGACGATCGGCATCCTGTCGAACGACGGCCGCTTCTACGCCGGCGCCATGACCTCGGAAGGGGCGCAGAAGGTGCGGCGCTTCATCGAAATCTGCGACACCTTCCATCTGCCGATGATCAGCCTGGTCGACGAACCGGGCTTCATGATCGGGCCGGAAGCCGAACAGGGCGGCGCCATCCGCTACGGCACGGCGGCGGTCAACGCGGCGGCGACCTACACCGCACCCTGGGCCTCGGTGCTGGTGCGCAAGAACTACGGCGTCGCGGCGGCGGCCCATTACGGACCGGATGCCTATGTGCTGGCCTGGCCGTCGGCCGAAATGGGGGCGCTGCCGCTGGAAGGCGGCGTCGCCGTGGCCTTCGGGCGGGAGATCGCGGCGGCCGACGACCCCGAGGCCCGTCGGGCGGAATTGGAGGCGGAACTGGCGGCGCGGCTGTCGCCGTTCCCGCGTGCCGAATCCTTCGCCTTCCACGAACTGATCGACCCGCGCGAGACCCGGCCGATGCTGTGCCAATGGCTCGGCCTGGTGCAGCCGCTGCTGCCGCAGCTTTTGGGGCCGACGCTGTTCGGCATCCGGCCGTAGGAGGATCGGACAGGGCAGATGCGGGAAAAGGAACTCCGCCTCGCCCTGGTCTGCTACGGCGGCGTCTCGCTGGCCGTCTACATGCATGGCGTCAGCAAGGAAATCCTGAAACTCGTGCGGGCATCGGCCCGGTACCAGGCGGAGGGCGAACCGCCCGACCGGCCGGCCAACGGCGACCAGCCGGATACCGAACGGGTCTATCTCGATCTGTTGCAGACCATCGGCGCGGAACTGGATATGCGCGTCGTGGTCGATGTCATCGCCGGCGCCTCGGCCGGCGGCATCAACGGCATCCAGCTGGCCCGCGCCCTGGCCCTGGATCTGGCCTTCGATCCGCTGCGGGAGATGTGGCTGGACAAGGCCGACGTCACCGAACTGCTGGCGCCCGAACGGCGGGCCAGGACCTGGAGCAAATGGTTCCTGCGGCCGTTGTTGCATTGGGGCCTGTCGCAACGGCAACTGGCGCATCTGGCGCCGGACGAGGAGATGCGGGAGAAGTTGTCGCTGTTCATCCGCTCGCGCTGGTTCCGCCCACCCTTCGGTGGGCCGGCCCTGTGCCGGGCGCTGTACGAGGCGATGGCGGCGATGGGCGAACCGGCCGAGCGGCCGGGCACCTTGCTGCCCGGCGGGCAGTGGCTGGACCTATATGTCACGCTGACCGATTTCTTCGGCTACGCGCAACACATCCCACTGCACGACCCACCCCGCATCACCGAAC
>JASLMH010000077.1 GCA_030746635.1 Alphaproteobacteria bacterium
GTGCTGCCGGCGAGTAGTGGCGAGAGCAGGCTGTCGCTGATGGCCGTCAGCGAGATCTGGTTGCCGATCCGAAAAGCCGTCGCGCTGACCTTGGACCCCAAGGTCGATGTCGCCTCGGACGCGTTCTTTGCCGCCATCAATACCGTAAACGATGGCCGCGATCCCATGTTTGCGGCATCGCAACAAGCCGCCGCGGCTCTCAAACGGGCCGCCGACGCGAAAGGCGCGGTGCTGCAGTTGGTGCTGGCCGTGGCTGGCGTTCTCGGTCTCGTGGTCACCGCCGTGGGCTTCTATCTTGCCCGCAGCATCGTCAGGCCGATCAACGCCATGACCCAGGTGATGCGAACCCTGGCGGAAGGCGACAAGACGGTGGAAATCGTCGGCGCCGATCGCGGTGACGAAGTCGGCCGCATGGCCGAGGCGGTGCAGGTCTTCAAGGACAGCATGGTCCGCAATGACGAACTGGTGGCCGAACAGGAGAAGGAACGCGCGGCGCAGCAAGGCCGGGCTACAAGGATCGAGCAACTCGCCAGTGAATTCGATGCCAGCATCGGCGGTGTTCTCAAGGCGGTGTCGGCCGCCGCCGGTGAAATGGGCACGAGCGCACGGGCGATGACCGAGACCACGGAGCAGACCATGCAACGGTCCTCGGCGGTGGCGGCGGCGTCGGAAGAGGCCAGCGTCAACGTGCAAACGGTGGCCTCGGCATCAGAGGAGTTGTCCAACTCCATCGCCAAGATTACCCAACAGGCGTCCGAGTCGGCCAGCATCACCGCGGAAGCGGTGGCGCAGACCGAATCCACCAACCGGGCCATGGTCGGCCTGAACGAGGCAGCGCAGAAAATCGGCGACGTGGTCAACCTGATCAACGATATCGCCAGCCAAACCAACCTCCTCGCCTTGAATGCCACCATCGAGGCGGCCCGCGCCGGCGAGGCCGGCAAGGGCTTCGCGGTGGTCGCTTCCGAAGTCAAGAACCTGGCGACACAGACCGCCAAGGCGACCGAGGAAATCACCACCCAGATAACCAATGTACAGGACGAGACCGGTGGTGCCGTCGATGCCCTCTCCGGCGTCGGCCAAACCATCAGCAGGATCAACGAGATCGCCAACACCATCTCGGCGGACGTCGAGGCGCAAGCGACGGCAACGCAGGAGATCAGCCGCAACGTCGATCAGGCGTCCCGGGGAACCCGGGAGGTGGCCGAGAACATCACCGCGGTCAGCCAGGCGACGTCCGAGACCGGTGGCGCCGCCAGCCAGGTGATGGCGGCATCCGGGGAACTCGCCCAGCAGTCCGAAACACTCAAGGCCGCGGTCGAGAAGTTCCTCAATGGCATCGAGGCCGCATAGACCGGCAATTCCAGGCAGCTGCTGGAAGTTTGGACGTGAGCCCCGGTCTTGGTGAACGCCCGAAGCTTGGCTAGCCCCTAGTCCGAGGCAAATGGCCGTCGAAGGCCCGCCGCAATCATTCCGCCGCGACGACCACCGGCAGGTCGGCGATGCGTGGGGCGTTGCGCTGCAGGTTTTCGATCTTTTCCATGCCGTGACGCATCTCGGAGGTCAGGAAAGCGGTCTTGGCCACGGCCCCGCCCCGGCCATGGGGAAATTTGCTTTCCCAGGCGTCCAGCTTGACCTCCAGGCCGCAAAGGATGCCGCCGACGGTGGTGTAGTGGCTGGTGATCAACTCCTTGACCCGTTGAAAGGCCTCGGCGTTGATGTGATCCCAGAGGCGTTCGGAATTGCGCTCGAAGCTTTCGAAGCGCTGTGCCAGGGCGGCGGTGATGCCGGATAGCTTGGCCTCCAGGCGGGCGCAATTTTCGGCCACGGCGCGGTCCCGGGTGACGTCGTTCAGGGACAGCAGGTCCTTGATTTCGTTCGATAGCCTGCGCATGCGCGGCTGCAGGCGGTCCAGGCAATCCCGGTAGTAGGCCAGGGAGAGGAAGACATCGCCATACTCCTCGAGGAATAGGGGCACTTCGGACGGCCGAATACCCATTTCGTTGGCGATCTTCATGATCCTCAGCACGACCTGGTCCCGATCCGGGCTTTGAAACAGCGATACCAAACCCTGCATGTCATCGATGTCGGTGGTTTCCTCGCCGTAGATCTGCTGGAGCAACGGCCGGGTGAAATCCTTCATGTAGACCGTCAGTTGGCGGTTTTTCTCCTCCGACAGCCGCAGGCCGGCGTGATCCTCGATGGGTATGTCCAGACGGCGCAACTCGATACGCAGGCTGTAAACATCGAAGCTGTGCAGGGCGCCCGCCGCGCACAACACTTCCATGTCCGCCTGCAATTCCTCGCCCTGGTCGCTGAAGATCTTCTGCAGATCATCGGGCGCGATCTGACCGCTGCCCGAGGCGCTGCCGGAGAACATTTCGACCACGCCGTCCAGGCGGCTGTTCTTGATCAGCCGCGCCCGATGCAGGCCGGGCGTGAGCAGGGGCAATATGACCAGAGGCAGCGCGTGCAGCGAGTCCATATCCTCGCGCGCGGCCACTACCTCCGCTTCCGATGCTGGGGCTGACACTGACCTCGACATCCGCCGAATCCCGAATCACGACGCACCTTGGATCCTACCGCTCGGCGGTTAAGGGCGCGTAAATGGTGCGGTACGGTAGCCGCCTCAGCCCGCTGGCAGGGCCATTTCCTCGGCCATTTGCCGCAGTTTCGTACGCTGAATCTTGGTGCCGTTGGCGCTTTTCGTGGTCGGGAATTCATCCAGGGGGAAGATCCGCATCGGTGCCTTGAAGCGGGCCAGGCTGTCCAGGCAATGCTGGCGCAGGGCGTCTTCGTCGAAGCCGGCACCCGCCGCCAAGGTGACGAAACCGACCGGCCGGGTACCGCGATCGGTGCGGACGCCGACCACCTGGCAGCCTTCGATGCTGGTGTGGTTCTGGATATGGCTTTCGATCTCGGCCGGGCTGACCAGAAAGCCGCCCAGGCGGAGCACGTCGCCCATGCGCTGCAGGAACAAGAAGCGGCCATCCTCGGTCAATTCCGCCAGATCGCCGCTGCGCAGATAGCCGTCCTCGGTGAAGGTCTCGGCCGTCGCTTCCGGGTCGAGGTAGTACTCGGTCATCAGGCTCGGGCCCTTCAGCTCCAACTCGCCCGGCTGGCCGGGCGGCAGCAACTCGCCGCTGTCGGGGTCGCGCACCCGCACCGCCGCCTGGTCCGAGATCGGCCGGCCGCCGCCGGCGATGCGCTGGACCAGCGGCAGTTCCAGCGGTTGCAGGGCGTACAGCGCCTGCACCTCGCTCATGCCGTATAGGCCCATCATGCGGATGCCCCGTGCCTCCGCCCGCGCCGTCAACTCACCGTAATTGGTGGCGAAGTGGGCACTGCCGACGAAGCGCAGGTTGGGCATCGGCTCCGGCTGGTCCGAGGCATCCAAGATGGCCAGGATCATGTCGTCGGTGGCGTTGAAATTGACCACGTTGTAACGGTCCGCCAAGGTCACCGCCTCGACCGGATCGAACGAGGCGGTCAGCACCGTCGGCTGGCCCGAGGCCAGGCCGGCCATCATCTGGGTGAAGCCGAACACCCCGCACAACGGCAACATCTGCAGCAGCGCGCCCTGCGACGTGGCATAGCCGAAGCCATCGGCGATGTTGCGGGCGTGACTGGCGATGCTGGAATGCCCGTGCAGCACGAACTTCGGTGCCTTGGTGGTGCCCGACGTGGTGAAGATATTGCAGCCCAGTTCCGGCGCGGCATGGTCGCCGCCATAGGGCGGCCGATCGAGCATGTCCCGGAAATCCACCCGCCGGCAATGGACCACCGGTTCCGGTACCTTATCCACCGGCTGGCCTTCGTCATACAGCACGATGGTCTCCAGGCCGTCCAAGGCGGCGCGGTCGACCTCGGCCAGCAGGCCCAGGAAATCGATGTGGCGGAAGCCCGGCCACATGGCCAGGATGCGGGCACCGGAGCGGCCGATGATGTCGGACACCTCGGCCGAGCGGAACCGGGTGTTGACGGCGACGGCGATCGCGCCCAGGCGGCAGCAGCCGAGGTAGAGCGCCAGGTAGGCCGGGCAATTGGGCAGCCACAGGGCGACCCGGTCGCCCTTGCCAACGCCCAGTTCGGATAGGGCGGTGGCGGCGCGCCGGCCCAGTTCGGCCACCTCGGCGAAGCTGATCGGGCGATCCTCGTAGATCACGGCGGTGTCGCCGCCGCGGGCCGCCGCCAATTGGTCAATCAATCCGGTGACCGTACGCATCGTCATCCACCCATCTCAATCGATCTCGCCCTTGACCTTGCGGATCAGGGTCTTCAGGTCCATCGGCACCATCGTCACCTGGCCGATGCGCCGGTCGATCTCCTCGCCGGTCAGGGTCCACTCATCGCCCTCCAACTCGGCCACGATCACCTGCATGAAGTCGCGATAGCCGCCCAATGCCGCCTCCGGCCCGGCATGCTCGGCCAGGATCGCCAGGGCCAGCTGGCTGGGGCCGCTGCCCTCGTAACCCCATTCGAAGCCGCTGGCCTGGAAATCACGCAGGTCGAGGCGCGGGTCCAACGGCTGGCCGTCGACCGTTACCGTCACCACCTCGCCCTGGCGCTTGCCGGCATAGGTCTTCATGTCGACAATTCTAGAGCATTGTCTCGGTCGGCAAAAACCGGCCCTCGACAAAAAAAGGACGCCGGGGCCTGACGGCCGCCGGCGCCCTTGCCCTCAAATAGGCTTGGCTCAGGCGACTTCGAACAGGCCGGCCGCGCCCATGCCGCCGCCGATGCACATGGTGCAGACGACGTATTTGGCGCCCCGGCGCTTGCCCTCGATCAACGCCGTGCCGACCATGCGGGCGCCGCTCATGCCGTAGGGGTGGCCGATCGAGATGGCGCCGCCGTTGACGTTGAGCGTCTCGTCGGGGATGCCCAGGCGGTCGCGGCAATACAGAACCCACGGCAAACGCCTCGTTCAACTCCCACAGGCCGATATCGTCCACGGACAGGCCGTTGCGCTCCAACAGCTTCGGTACCGCGAACACCGGGCCGATACCCATTTCGTCCGGCTCGCAGCCGGCCACCGCCAGGCCGCGATAGATGCCCAGGGGCTCCAGGTTGCGCTGTTCGGCCAGCTTGGCGTCCATCACAACGGCGGCGGAGGCGCCGTCGGAGAGCTGGCTGGCGTTGCCGGCGGTGATCACGCCGCCATCGAACACCGGCTTCAGGCCGACCAGGCCTTCCAGGTTGGTGCTGGGCCGATTGCCCTCGTCCTTGTCCAGGGTCACCTCTTCTTCCGAGGTTTCGCCGGTTTCCCGATCGGTGACCAGCTTGACCGAGGCCATCGGCACGACTTCGTCGTCCAGCTTGCCGGCCTGTTGCGCCGCCGCCGTCCGCATCTGGCTTTGCAGGCCGTATTCGTCCATGACGTCGCGGCTGACGCCGTATCGATCGGCCACCACCTCGGCGGTGTTCAGCATCGCCATGTAGATATCCTTGGCCTGGTCCAGCACGGTCTGGTTGGCGTAGCGGTTCATCTTGTCGTTCTGCACCAGGCTGATCGACTCGACGCCGCCGCCGACGCAAATGGGCATGCCGTCGTCGATCACCTGCTTGGCGGCGGTGGCGATCGCCATCATGCCGGACGAGCATTGCCGATCGAGAGTCATGCCGCTGACGCCGACCGGCAGGCCGGCGGCGATCAGGCTCTGCCGGGCGGCATTGTTGCCGGTGGTGCCCTGCTGCATGGCGCAGCCCAGGACCACGTCGTCGACCTCGCCCGGGTCGACGCCGGCCCGCTCGACGGCGTGCCTGATGGCGTGGCCGGCCATCGCCGGCCCCTCGGTGTTGTTGAAGGCGCCACGGTAGGCCTTGCCAATGGGCGTCCGGGCGGTGGATACGATGACGGCTTCCTTCATCTCGGCCAATCTCCTTGTCTGCGCGATTGCCGGCCAATATAGCGGCGGCCATCGGCACAGGCTAGGCGTCGTTGACCGCCACCGCCAGGTGGCTGATCACAGGCTGGCGATGACCTCGGCGGCGGAACGCACCCAGCCGAATTTCATGGCGAAATTGCGCAGGCAGGCGTCGTGCAATTCCGCATCGAAGGAGGAGACGGCATCGCCGACCAGGGCGGTGGCGAAGCCGTGGTGGAAGGCCTCGCGCGCCGTTTCCTCGACGCAGATCTGGGTCACCGTACCGGTCACCGCCAGGCTTTCGACGCCAAGGCCACGCAGCAGATCGGCCAGCGGCGTGCCGTGAAAGGCACCGTAGCCGAACTTCTCCACCACCTGGTCGCCCGCCGCCGGCGTCAGCTCGTCGATGACCTCGGAACAGTCGAGCTCCCCCTCCGCATCGGGATAGGACCGGCGATGGCCCTTCCAACAGCATTTGGTCGGCGGTTGGCACTCCGGCGACCAGTTCCATAGCAGGCTGGGATAGGTGGTGCTGAGGAACCTGGTGTACAGCACCGGCCGTCCTCGGCCGCGAAAGGCGGCGGTCAGGTCCTGGTGCAGGGGGATGGTGGCGCGGGCGTCGGGCACCTCCAGGGGCGCGCCCTGACGCACGAAATCATTCTGCATATCGACGATCAACAGGGCCGCCTTGTCGGCCGGCCAGGCGCTATCGGTCATGGTTCACTCTCCCGCCGCCATTGTAGCGCCACCGGCGCCGATACGTCCCGCTTCGCTTGCGGCGGCGGATGGCGCTAAGCTGGCGGCGGTTTCAGCCATCGCGAGTACGGGATCATGTCCGAATACGACTACATCATCGTTGGCGCCGGCTCGGCCGGCTGCGTGCTGGCCAATCGGCTGAGCGCCGATCCGGGCCGCAAGGTGCTGCTGTTGGAGGCCGGAGGCAAGGATAGCAGCATCTGGATCCACGTTCCGGTCGGCTTCGCCAAGATGCTCAACAAGCCGAGCCTGAATTGGTGCTTCGAGACCGAGCCCGAGGCCGGCACCGAAAACCGCAAGATCCCGATCCCGCGCGGCAAGGTGCTGGGTGGCTCCTCCTCCATCAACGGCATGCTGTACGTGCGCGGCCAGGCCCGCGACTACGACACCTGGGCCCAGATGGGCAATCGCGGCTGGTCGTATCGGGACATCCTGCCCTATTTCAAGCAGTCGGAGAGCTTCGAGAGGGGCGGCGATGACCTGCGTGGCGGCGACGGCCCGATGAACGTCGCCGACATGCGCGAGCGGCACATCCTGATGGACGCCATCATCGAGGCCGCCGGCCAGGCCGGCCATCCGCGCAATCCCGACTACAACGGCGAACGCCAGGACGGCTTCGGCTACTACCAGGTGACCCAGCGGGACGGCCGCCGGCACAGCGCCGCCCGGGCCTTTTTGCAGCCGGCGCGATCGCGGCCCAACCTGCACATCGAGACCGACGCCCTGGCCGGCGGCCTGCTGTTCGAAGACGGCCGGGTCGCCGGCGTCGACTACACGGTCGGCGGCCAGCCGCGCCAGGCCCGGGCCGGGGCCGAAGTGATCCTGGCGGCCGGCGCGGTACAATCGCCGCAACTGCTGGAACTTTCGGGCATCGGTCAGCCGGAACTGCTGCGCCAACACGGCATCGAGGTGCGCCATGAACTGCCGGGCGTCGGCGAGAACCTGCGCGATCACTACACCACCCGGATGAACTGGCGGGTCCGCAACGCCGTCACCCTGAACGAACAGACCCGCGGCTGGCGGATGGGCCTGGAAATCCTGAAATACGGCGTTGCCCGACGCGGCGTGCTGACCTTCAGCGCCGGCATCGTCCACGGCTTCGTCCGCACCCGGCCGGAGCTGGAGACGCCGGACGTCCAGTACCATTGCGCCCATGCCAGCTATGCCACCGCCGCCGACCGCAAGCTGGACAGGGAGCCGGGCATGACCTTCGCGGTCTGCCAGTTGCGGCCGGAAAGCCGGGGCTCGATCCATGTCCGCGGCCCGCAGCCGGGGGCCGAGCCGGCGATCCGCCCCAACTTCCTGTCCGAAGAGATGGATCGCGCGGCGCTGATCGGCGGCATGCAGATCGCCCGCGAGGTCGTCGGGCAAACGGCCCTGGACCCCTATCGGGTCTACGAGATGAACCCGGGCGAGGACTGCCGATCGGACGACGATTTGTTGGACTTCGCCCGCCGCACCGGGCAGACGGTGTATCACCCGATCGGCACCTGCCGCATGGGCAGCGACGCCATGGCGGTGGTCGACGACCAGCTACGGGTACATGGGGTGCCGGGCCTGCGGGTGGTCGACGCCTCGATCATGCCGACCCTGGTATCGGGCAACACCCATGCGCCGACGGTGATGATCGCGGAAAAGGGCGCGGCGATGATCCGACAGGCGGCCGCTGGTTAGCCGGCGCGCCGCCGTCCCAGTCCAAGGGCCAATAGGCCCAGGCCGAACAGGCCCAGGGAGGCCGGTTCCGGCGCAGTGATGCTGTCGATCCAGGCCGCGTTGATGGAAACCCGCACGTCGGCGGAAATCTCGCCGAACGAGGAATCGAGGGCGGTTGGAGTCACGTCGGGAGAACCGGATTCGAGGAAGGTGAGGCCGAAGGAGGTGACACCGGCGATCAGCAATTCGTCGTTGGATCCGCGCAGGAACCCCGCGCCACCGCTGTCGCCCGGCGCGACATTGACCTCGTCCAGGCCCAGGCCCAGATGGCTGATCCCGAAATACACGAAGAACGCGTCGTTGGCCGCCAAGCCATTGTCGAAGTCATAGATCAGATGCCCCGACGTGACGATGGGATTGTCGTCGACATCGTCGATGCCATTCAATTCGTAGGTGTTTTGGCCGGCCCGCTTGGTGCCCGAGTCCAGGATGTCGCCGTCATCGCCGGTGCCGGAGCGGCCGTAGCCGACCTTCTCGAAATCCTGGCCGATCTCGTCTGAGTCACGATACAGGCCGTAGCGGGCGACATTGGCCGACGCCTGGGCCGATAGGGCCACCACCGCCAGATCGTAGTCCGAACCGAGCGAGCCGTCGTACAGGGGATGCACGTCGATCGCCGAGAAGCCGTAAGTCTCATCGCCGCCGACGGTCTCGAAGGTCGTCAGCAGGGTATTGACGTCGAGTTCGCCGGCATTGTCGGTGACGCAGTGGGCCGCCGTCAGCACGTGCCGCCCGGTGGTCAACAGCGAGCCCGAACAGCGGGAGGAGTCGTTGATAATGACGTCGCCGACGCCGGAATACTCACCGCCCGGGCTGATGATGTAATTCGCCGGATCGCCCGCCGTGGTCACGAAACTGCGCGACCTCGGCGCTACGTCCATATCCAGAATCATGCTGCTGGCCAAGGTCTGGCCAGACATCAGCGCGCAGCCAACCACGGCGATGCCGGCCGACAGCCAGCGCCTCACATGCCTCATGTTCGGCATGACAAACCGTCCTTCACCGGCCCCAAAACCCGGACAAGCCCGGGCGCCCAATCTTCGGCCGGAATCCGCGATGACGCGGATGGGCAATATAGTCGAATGTTGAGCGTTTTCAAAGACGAATACCTAATGTGATTGAGATATCAAGATGTTGCACAATCGCCACGGCGCGCTTGCCTTGCCCAGCCGCTGCCGCTATAAACCCGCTTCCTTGCGGCGCGCCGGCGCGGGCGAGAGCCCGGGGCATGCCCGGCCGCCGACCACGATCACCCGACATCACACCACGAGGATGGAAATGCCCAAGCTGAAGACCAAATCGAGCGCCAAGAAGCGCTTCCGCCTGACGGCCAAGGGCAAGGTCCGCCGTCAGCAGGCGGGCAAGCGGCACGGCATGATCAAGCGCACCACCAAGCAGATCCGCGAGCACCGCGGCACCAAGATCATGTCCGAGTCCGACAGCAAGATCATCAAGAAATTCATGCCGTACGGCTAAGCGGGAGATTGGCACAATGGCGCGGGTAAAACGCGGCGTGACCTCTCACGCCAAGCACAAAAAAGTCCTCAAGCAGGCGGCCGGCTATCGCGGCCGGCGCAAGAACACCATTCGGGTGGCCAAACAGGCGGTCGAGAAGGCCGGGCAGTACGCCTATCGCGATAGGCGGACCCGCAAGCGCAATTTCCGCGCCCTGTGGATCCAGCGGATCAACGCGGCCAGCCGCGAGCACGGCATGAACTACGCGCGATTTATGAGCGGCCTCAAGCAGGCGGGCGTGGAGATCGATCGCAAGGTGCTGGCCGATCTTGCCGTCCGCGAGCCTGAGGCCTTCAAGGCCCTGGTCGAACAAGCGCAGGCGGCATTGGCCTGACGACCTCGACCGGGCCGGCGATCCGGGATCGGGCCCTGTCAAAACAATTGACGTGCCGAGCAGAAGGGGGCCCGTCCGGTGACGGCCCCTTTTGCTATTGCCTGGAACGAATGAAATGAGCACGGACGTAGACACCCTCGAAGGGGAATTGATGGCCCAGGTGGCCGCCGCCGGCGACCTGGCGGCGCTGGAGGAAGCGCGGATCGCCGCCCTCGGCCGCAAGGGCCGCATCACCGCGATGATGAAGGGCCTGGGCCAGATCCCGGCCGAGGAACGGCGCGAGACGGGCGCCGCCCTGAACCGGCTCAAGGACAGCGTGGCGACGGCCATCGAGGCTCGGCGGCAGGATTTGCGCGCCGGCGAGCTGGAGGCCCGGCTGGTCGGCGAGGGCATCGACATCACCCTGCCGGTGCGGCCGGAGCCCCAGGGCCGCATCCATCCGGTCAGCCAGGTGATGGATGAAATCGCCGCGATCTTCGCCGACATGGACTTCACGATCGCCGAAGGCCCGGATATCGAGGACGATTTCCACAACTTCACGGCCTTGAACATCCCGCCCGAGCATCCGGCCCGGCAGATGCAGGATACCTTCTATCTGCCGCCGCGCGACGGCGACGGCATGCCGATGGTGCTGCGCACCCATACCTCGCCGGTGCAGATCCGCACCATGCAGAACCTGCCGCCGCCGCATCGCATCGTGGTGCCGGGACGCACCTACCGGTCCGACTCCGATCAGACCCACACCCCGATGTTCCATCAGATCGAGGGCCTGGTGATCGACCGGGACACCCACATGGGGCACCTCAAGGGCACCCTGGAAGCCTTCTGTCAGGCCTTCTTCGAGGTCGATAACGTGCGCATGCGCTTCCGGCCCAGCCATTTCCCCTTCACCGAGCCGTCGGCCGAGGTCGATATCGGCTGTTCCCACGAGGGTGGCGAATTGCGCATCGGCGACGGCGACGACTGGCTGGAGATCCTCGGTTGCGGCATGGTGCACCCCCGGGTGCTGGAGTCCTGCGGCGTCGATTCCAGCGAATGGCAGGGCTTCGCCTGGGGCATGGGGATCGACCGCATCGCCATGCTGAAGTACGGCATCCCCGATCTGCGGGCGTTCTTCGACTGCGATCTGCGCTGGCTGCGTCATTACGGCTTCGTGCCGCTGGACGTGCCGACCCTGTCGGGAGGGCTGTCGCGATGAAGTTCACCCTGTCCTGGCTGAAGGACCATCTGGAAACCGACGCCGGCGTCGAGCGGATCACCGATACCCTGACCGCCATCGGCCTGGAACTGGAGGAGGTGGTCGATCGCGCCGCCGACCTCGCCCCCTTCACCGTCGGCTACGTGATCGAGGCCAAACAGCACCCCAACGCCGACCGTTTGCGCCTGTGCATCGTCGACACCGGCAGCGAACAGGTCCAGGTGGTCTGCGGCGCGCCGAACGCGCGGACCGGCATGAAGGGCGTGTTCGCGCCGTCGGGCACCACCATTCCCGGCACCGGCATGAAGCTGAAGCCGTCGAAGATCCGTGGCGAGGCCTCCAACGGCATGCTCTGTTCCGAGCGCGAGATGGGCCTGAGCGACGAACACGAAGGCATCATCGAACTGCCCGACGATGCCCCGGTCGGCGCGCCGTTCGCCCAGGTCGCCGGCCTGGACGACCCGGTGATCGACATCAACATCACCCCGAACCGGCAGGACTGCCTGGGCGTGCGCGGCGTCGCCCGCGATCTGGCGGCGGCCGGCCTGGGCAGCCTGAAGCCGTTCGATCCGCCAAAGGTCGCGGGTGGCTACGACAGCCCGATCAACGTCACCCTGGAGTTCGACCCCGACAAGGCCGACGCCTGCAGCTGCTTCCTGGGCCGGCATTTTCGTGGCCTGAAAAACGGCCCCAGTCCCGATTGGCTGCAGCAGCGACTGTTGGCCATCGGTCTGCGGCCGATCTCGGCCCTGGTCGATGTCACCAACTACGTCACCTACGACCTGGGCCGGCCGCTGCACGTGTTCGACGCCGCCAAGGTCACCGGCGACATCCACGCCCGGCTGGCCAGGCCGGGCGAGACGCTGCTGGCCCTGGACGGCAAGGAATACGACCTGGATCCGGAGATCACCGTGATCGCCGACGACCAGGCGCCCGAGGGCCTGGGCGGGGTGATGGGTGGCGAGGCCTCGGGCTGCACCGGGGAGACCACCGAGATGTTCCTCGAGGCGGCGTTGTTCGACCCCCACCGAACGGCCGCCACCGGCCGGCGCCTGGGCATCGAAAGCGATGCCCGCTATCGCTTCGAGCGGGGCGTCGACCCGGCCATGGTGCTTCCGGGCATCGAGTATGCCACCCGTCTGGTCCTGGACATGTGTGGTGGCGAAACCTCCGAAACGGTGCTGGCCGGCAGCCCGGAGGTGCCGGCCAAGGTGGTCGACTACCGCCCCGGCCGGGTGCTTGCGTTGATCGGCGTCGACGTGGCGGAGGACGAACAGCGGCGCATCCTGGCCGACCTGGGCTTCGGCATCGAGGACGGCGACGGCGCCTGGCGGGTCACCGCGCCCAGTTGGCGCAGCGACGTCGACGGCGAGGCGGATATCGTCGAGGAGGTCTCCCGCATCGCCGGTTTCGACCGCATCCCTTCGACCCCGCTGCCGGCCCGAACGGTGGTGACGCACCCGGCCCTGACCCTGGCACAGCGGCGGCTGCCGCAGGCCAAGCGGCGGTTGGCCGGCCGGGGCATGATGGAATGCGTCACCTGGTCCTTCATGCCGCGCCGCTTCGCCCAATTGTTCGGCGGCGACCAGGCGGAGCTGCGCCTGGACAACCCGATTTCCTCGGAACTCGACGTGATGCGGCCCAGCATCCTGCCGAACCTGATCCTGGCGGCCGGCCGCAACGCCGACCGGGGCTTCGAGGATACCGCCCTGTTCGAGGTCGGCCCGCAATACGCCGACCCGAGCCCTGAGGGACAGACCTTCGTCGCCGCCGGCATCCGGCGCGGCCAAACGGCCGAGCGGCATTGGAGCGGTGGGGCCCGGCCGCTGGACGCCTACGACGCCAAGGCCGACGCGGTGGCGGTACTGGCCGCCGTCGGCGCGCCGGTGGCCTCCGCCCAGATCGCCGCCGAGGCGCCGGGCTGGTATCACCCGGGCCGCTCCGGCGTGCTGCGCCTGGGGCCGAAGAACACCCTGGCGGCGTTCGGCGAGATCCACCCCGGCATCCTCGAACGCCTTGACGTGACCGGCCCGCTGGTCGGCTTCGAGGTGTTCCTGGACAACGCCCCCTTACCCAAGGCCAAGGCCAGCCGCAACCGCGACCGCATGGACGTCAGCGACCTGCCGGCGGTGCACCGGGATTTCGCCTTCCTGGTCGACGAGGCGACGATGGCGGAGCGGATCGTCCGCGCCGCCCACGCCGCCGATCGGGGCCTGATCGCCAATGTCTCGGTGTTCGACGTCTATACCGGTGAAGGCATCGAGGAGGGCAAGAAATCCGTCGCCATCGCCATTCGGCTGGAGCCGCGCGAGGCCACCCTGACCGACCCGGAGATCGACGCCGTAGCCAAGAAAGTGGTGGCGGCGGTGGAGAAGGCGACCGGCGCCACCTTGCGGGGCTGACGGGAGGCCAGGCACCGGACCCATGACCGACCTCTCTCATATCCGCAATTTCTCGATCATCGCCCATATCGACCATGGCAAGTCGACCCTGGCCGATCGCCTGATCGAGCAATGCGGCGGCCTGGAAAGCCGGGAGATGCAGGAGCAGGTCCTGGATTCCATGGAGTTGGAGCGCGAGCGGGGCATCACCATCAAGGCCCAGACGGTGCGCCTGAACTATCACGCCAGGGACGGTCAGGACTATATCCTGAACCTGATCGACACGCCCGGGCACGTAGATTTCTCCTATGAGGTCAACCGTTCGCTGGCGGCCTGCGAAGGCAGCCTGTTGGTGGTCGACGCCAGCCAAGGGGTGGAGGCGCAGACCCTGGCCAACGTCTATCAGGCCACCGACAACGACCACGAGATCGTGCCGGTGCTGAACAAGATCGACCTGCCGGCGGCTGAACCGGAGCGGATACGCGAACAGATCGAGGAGGTGATCGGCATCGATGCCTCGGAGGCCATCCCGATCTCGGCCAAGACCGGCCAGGGCATCGAGGAGGTGCTGGAGGCCCTGGTGCATCGCCTGCCGCCGCCCGCCGGCGATGGCGAGGCGCCCTTGAAGGCGCTGTTGGTGGATTCCTGGTACGACGCCTACCTGGGCGTCATCGTCCTGTTGCGGATCATCGACGGGCGGCTGGCCAAGGGTATGCGGGTGCGCCTGATGGGCACCGACAGCCGGCACCTGATCGAGCAGGTCGGGGTCTTCACCCCGAAACTGACCCATGTCGAGGCACTGAACCCCGGCGAAATCGGCTATTTCACCGCCTCGATCAAGGACGTTTCGGAAACCCGGGTCGGCGATACCGTGACCGAGGACCGCCGGCCCACCGCCGCGGCGCTGGCCGGCTTCAAGCCGGCGGTGTCGGTGGTGTTTTGCGGGCTGTTTCCGGTCGACGCCGACGACTACGAGGATCTGCGGGAAAGCCTGGCCCGGCTGAAATTGAACGACGCCAGCTTCCAATACGAGATGGAGACCTCGCCGGCCCTGGGTTTCGGCTTCCGCTGCGGTTTCCTGGGCCTGTTGCACATGGAGATCGTGCAGCAGCGCCTGGAGCGGGAATTCAACCTGGACCTGATCACCACCGCGCCCAGCGTGATCTATCGCGTCCACCTGCGCGACGGCGAGATGCTGGAGATCCACAACCCCGTCGACATGCCCGACCCGACCCAGATCGAGCGCATCGAGGAACCCTGGATCAAGGCCACCATCCTGGTGCCGGACGACTATCTGGGTCAGGTGCTGAAACTGTGCGAGGAGCGTCGGGGCACCCAGATCAACCTGACCTACGCCGGCAGCCGGGCCATGGTCGAATACCGCCTGCCCCTGAACGAGGTGGTGTTCGACTTCTACGACCGGCTGAAATCGGTCAGCCGGGGCTATGCCAGCTTCGACTATCAATTGGCCGACTACCAGCCGGAAAACCTGGTGAAGATGTCGATCCTGGTCAATCACGAGCCGGTCGACGCCCTGGCCATGATCGTCCATGCCAGCCGGGCCGAACAGCGCGGCCGGGCCCTGTGCGAGCGGCTGAAGGACCTGATCCCGCGGCAATTGTTCGCCATCGCCATCCAGGCGGCGATCGGCGGCCGCATCATCGCCCGGGAAACCGTGCGCGCCCTGCGCAAGGACGTCACAGCCAAATGCTACGGCGGCGACGTCACCCGCAAGCGCAAGCTGTTGGAGAAGCAGAAGGCCGGCAAGAAGCGCATGCGCAGCTTCGGCAAGGTGGAAATCCCCCAGGAAGCCTTCATCGCCGCCCTGCGCACCGGGGAATAGCGCCGGCGCGACCCGGCTATTTCTTGAACCAGCGCCGCGGCCGGCGGCGGCGGAACAGCAGCAACAAAACCAGGCCGAGGATGCCGGCCAGTACCCAGGTCGGCCATTGCAACAGAACCATGACGCCGGGATCCCAGATCGCCGGATGCAGGTAGCGCTGCACCACCGCCTGCATCAGGTTGATGCTGCCGGCGTCGATGCTGAACCAGAGTTGCCCCAGCGCCAGGGGCTGCCAGCCGCCGGCCTCCAGCGAGCGCACGGTCTCCGCGCCGGCCGCCATCAGCGCCACGGCGAGAAAGATCCACCCCGATATCCGCCTCACGATCATCCGTTACCGACCCACCGAAGCAAGCCCCTATGCAGTCGCAAATCGGAACCAAACGGCGCAATATGTAAAAAAACAAGGTGTTGTGTCAAATACTTAATAGTGAATCTGAAATTACGAAGCGGCGACGCCCGTCACGTCGCGACGGCAGCGTCACTTTCGAACGAAGTCGATGCTGCGCGCGATCAGGTCGTTCAAGTCGTCGAAATCATCGATCTTGCGCGCCGGCAGCAGCGCATAGGCCTTCTTGACGGGCGCTTTCGGAAAATACCGCAAGGGCTCGGCGCCGCGGCGAAACAGCCTGGCGCGGTCTTCCTCGCCCAGCTTCAGGGCCAGCCCGACCGGCGTCAGCGTCATGAAGATCCAGCCATCCACATAGGCCGCCGCGCCGGCGAAGAAATGCCGGCAGGAAATGTCCCCCGCCGGCCCCAACCGCCCACAGGCCTGCTCGACGATGGTCTTCAGATCGCTCAGGTACGGTTCCGCCATCTCACAGGTCTATCACAGGTCCAGGTCATAGGTGCCTATAGCGGCGGCACGGCGCCTGACGCGCTGTTGATTTGCCGTGGACCGTGGTATCGAGCCATGGTCCGTATCTCCACCGCCGGCGGATGCTTGGCGGGGTCGGAAATGAGGATGTTGGCGCGTGGAGTTGCTTCTTGCCTTTGTCGCGGGCTTGCTGACCCTGCTGAATCCGTGCGTTCTGCCGGTGCTGCCGATCGTGCTGGCCGCCTCGTTGCAGGCCGACCGCCGGGGTCCGTTGGCCCTGGCCGGTGGCCTCAGCCTGTCGTTCGTGCTGGTCGGCCTGTTCATCATCGTGCTGGGCGCCTCCCTCGGCATCGATCAAGGCATGATGACCACGATTGGGGCCTGGCTGATGGTCGGCTTCGGCCTGGTCCTGTTGATCCCGCGTCTGAGCGAACGGTTCGCCACGGCCACCGCCGGGTTCGCCGGCAACGCCGATGCCCGCCTGCACGATATCGACAGCGCCGGTCTGCGCGGCCAGTTCATCGGCGGCGTCATGCTGGGCGCTGTCTGGTCGCCCTGCATCGGGCCGACCTTGGGCGGCGCCATATCGCTCGCCTCCCAGGGGGAGGACGTCATTTGGGCCGGCGCCATCATGACGGCATTTGCCTTCGGCGTGTCGGCGATCATCCTGGCCCTGGCCTTCGGGACCCGCGAAGTTATCGCCGGCAGACAACAATCGCTGCGCTGGTTGGCCGGCCGGGCCAAACCGGTCCTGGGGATCACGTTCCTGTGTGTGGGCCTGGCCATCGCGTTCGGGCTAGAACATCGGCTCGAGGCCTGGGTGCTGGATTTGCTGCCCGAATGGCTGCAGGATTTTTCCGTTTCCGTCTAAACGAGCAACAGGTGAGGTGATGGTGCGTAGAGTTGTGATGCAGTTGGCATTTGCCCTGGTTCTGCTGCTGCCGATCGCGGCACAGGCGGGCGACCGTGGTGTGCCCTACAGCCCACAGGTGGTTAAGGCCGCCCTGGACAAGGGCTGCGCGGTTTTCCTCGATTTCTATGCCGATTGGTGAGGCTCCTGTCGCCGCCAGATCCGTGTGATCAAGGCATTACGGGCCGCCAACGGCGTCTATGAAGACAAAGTCGCCTTCGTGAACGTCAATTGGGACACCCACCGCCGTTCGCGGATCAGCAAGGACTTGCGAATTCCCCGTCAGGCCACCCTGGTGGTGCTGACGGGCGAAGGCGAAATCGGCCGCCTGGTCGCCGAGACCAGAAAGGCGGCCATCAAGGGCCTGCTCGACAAGGCGCTCGCCACCGCCCGGGCCGGCGATGCGACGTCCTGCTCGGGCTGAGGCCTGCCGAAAATCGCTAGATCCGGTCGCCGCGTCGTGGACGACGCCCGGCACCGCTTGACCAACGCCGCCGGTCGGCCAAGACTATGGCGCGGGAGGGCACGGCAGCATGGGCTACATCGAGAACTCCCTGATCGACGGCGAGGAGGTCGGCCACCAGGCGACCTTCCACTGGCTGTACACGGTCAACGCCGGCCTGGGCGCCCTGGCGCTTTGGATCATCGCCGGCATCTGCCTGTTGCTGGCCGGCGATCTGTTGCCGAGCTATGCCCTGGCGCTGCGGATTACGGCGGCGGTGTTCGGCCTGTGGGGACTGGTCGCCTTCCTGATCCCGATGATCCGCAAATGGACCACCGAGATCGCCGTCACCAACAAGCGGTTCGTGCAGAAGACCGGCTGGATCGCCCGCACCACCAACGAATTGCCCCTGAACCGGATCGAGGAGGTCAACCTCGAGCAGGGCATTATCGGCCGCCTGTTCGGCTACGGCACGGTGTCGGTCTCCGGCACCGGCGGCGATGATCCCATCGTCACACCGGAGATCGATGACCCCCTGGTCCTGCGCAAGGCCCTGGCCAAGGCCCGGGACGAGGCATCGGGGCGGACCGAGAGCGCCTGACCAGCCGCTTTTGGGGTCGTTCTCAAGCCCGGCCCGTCAGCCACCAGGTCTCGATCCGACCCTTGCCCTTGATCTCCACCGGACCACGCGCCTCGAAGGCGTAGGCCTCGCCCAGCGCCGCGCGGGCCGCCTCGGTCACCTGGATGCGGCCGGGTTCGCCGTGGCTCTCCATCCGCGCGGCGGTGTTCACGGTGTCGCCCCAGACGTCGTAGAAGAACTTGCGGGTGCCGATCACGCCAGCCACCACCGGCCCGGTGTGGATGCCGATCCGCACCTCGACGGCCTGGCCCAACTCGTCGGACAGCCGGGCGCAGGCCGCAAGCATCTCCAGCGCCAGTTCCGCCACCGCCGTCGCGTGGTCCTGGCGGGGCCGGGGCAGGCCGGCGGCGACCATGTAGGCATCGCCGATGGTCTTGATCTTCTCCAGCCCACGCGCTTCGCTCAGGTGGTCGAACTCCGTGAAGATCCGGTTCAGAAAGCGCACCAGCTCCGGCGCCGGCATGGACGTCGCGCGCGGCGTGAACTCGGCGATATCGGCGAACAGGATCGTCACCTGGCCCAGATCGTCGGCGATGATCTGGTCGGGCGAGTCCTTCAACCGCGCCGAAATGCTCTCGGGCAGCAGGTTGTCCAGCAGCCGTTCGGACCGCTCGTATTCCCGCTCCAGCGCCTCTTCGGCCCGCTCGGCCAGGCGAAAGACATAGAACATCCAGGCGAACAGGATCAGGAACGAGATAATCAGGGTGATCACCAGGTTCGCTCGCGGGATCCAGGGGTCGATGCCCAGGAACGCGGCGGGCTCGTCGATCAGCAACTCGGCCGCCATCAGGGCCATCAAACAGCAAACGGCGAACGCCGTCGCCGGCCACAGCCGATCGCTGCCGAAAAGGACCGGCATCGCCGCCGCCGCTGCGAACAGGTAGTATTGCTGTCCGGAGTCGGCGCCCAAGGCATAGGTGTAGATCAAGTTGGCAGCGAGCATCGTCGTCGTCAGCCAGGCCGGCGCCGCCATGGGCCCGAAGCGGTGCCACAGCGGGGTCGAGAGATTCACCGCCGCGTGCACCAACGTCGCCACCACGATCGGCCAAAAGTCGGCGAAACCCAGGGCGGCGTAGAAGGTGCAGTAGAGCAGGTTGGCGAACGCCGCCACCAGGGCGATCAGGTTGACGATGGACAACCGCCGGGCGACGCGCGGCGGATAGGCCGCCACGCCCAGGGAGATGAAGCGGCGCGCCAAACGCACGGGCGCCGCCCCACCATCGGCAATCGCCGCCATCAAACGGGCCCCTTGGCCGCGCCGGTGCGGGCTTCAGCCACAAGCCACGGCATAGATATCTTTCACCGGCCCCGGCAGCGGCCAGGCCTGCCAGGTCTCGCCGCCGTCAACGGTGCCGAAAACCTCGCCGCCGTAGCGGGCGCCGATATAGACCTGATTGGCATCCGATGGATGCAGGCCGATCGACATGATGGTGCCGTTCACCTGCACCCGATCGAAGCGCTGCCAGGTTTCGCCGGCGTCGGTGCTGCGGTAGACGCCGCCGTCGCGGCTGTCGGCGGCGACCGAGAGGGCGGTGTAGAGCACGTTTGGGTCCTGGGGCGAGACCCTGATGTCGCGGCCGTAGGTGGTCGGCGAGAAGCGGCCGACCTCCATGTCCTGCCAGGTCCCGCCGCCGTCGCGGCTCCGGAACAGGCCCATGCGCAGGGCGATGATGGGCATATCGGGCGCGGCCGGACTGATGGCGATGGCGTGGCCGTCCAGCATGCCCTCGGCCTGGGTCTCCCGCTGCACGATGGCGCTTCGCAGGTGCGGCAGTTCCGCCAGGCGCACCAGATCCTCGCTCAGATCCTGCCAGGTCTCGCCGCCATCGGTGGTCCGCATGGCGCCGGCGATTTCCAGGGCGGCGTAGATTTCTTCCGCCCGTCCGGGCCGCTGGGCCAGCCGCATCACCCTTGGGGCGAAGGGGCCGGCGCAGCGTTCCTTGATGCCGGGGTTTGGCAACCGGTGCCAACTGGCGCCGCGATCCTCGGAGCGGTAGACGTCGATCGGCGAGGTGCCGGCATACATGCGGTCGGGGTCCCCCTCGCTGACCAGGAAGCTCCAGACCTGCCGGCCGGCGTCCGGGAAGTCGGCGCGCCGGAAGCTGGCGCCGCGATCGACGCTGCGCCAGACGCCGTCGGCGGTGCCGGCGAAGACGAGGCCGGGATCGTCCGGGTGCACGAAGACCGCATAGGCCTCGTGCTCGGCCAGCACCTGCTCCCAGGCGCCGCCCTCGGCGCGACGGCGAAAGACGCCGTGGGCGCCGACATCATTGGGCCGGCCGACGAAACCGGCAACGCCGGCATAGATGTTGCTGTCCGACATGACACCCCCCATCGCTGGTTCCAGGCCGGCAGTGTAGCGAAGCCAGGGCCGGGCCGGAATAGAGCGCCTAGGACGGCTCGGCAAGGAAGCGCAACGACGCCGCGGAGGGCTCGCGGAAAAGTCAGGTGATAAGCCGTCGCCGCATCACCCCGAACCCGCCAAGGCCAAGAAGGAACAGGATCAGCGTACCCGGTTCCGGGATGACGTTGGTCGGCGGAACGAAGCCCTGTATCACCACCACCCGGTCGCCGCCGCCGAAGGTGGAAAACAGGAAATCGCCGGTCAGCGGGTCGATCAGCGCGCCTTCGGCGTTGCTCAAATCGGTGATGAAATCGCGTCGCGTGCTGGTGATCGGATCGCCGTTGGCGTCGATCTCGTAGGCCGCGACCTTGCCGTTGCCATATTCCGAGACCAGGACGGAATCGACGCCGAATCCCGCGTTGCCCGCCTCGATGTAAACGATGCCTTCCGGTCCCCCGCCAAGGGTGGCGCGCAGGATCGGCGCGGAAACGTCATAGGTGCCGAAGCCGTCGGGCGTCAGCGTCGCGTCGTACCATTGTCCGGTGTTGTAGCTGACCAGCTTCAACTTGCCCGCGCCGGCGAATCCGGCGGGCACGAATTCGAGCGAGCCAACCGAACTCCCGATGCCAAGCGGATTGAGATCAACCAGCTTGTCGGGGGCGGTGCTGCCCGGCTTGATCTGACCGATATGGTTGTCGCCGTATGAGGTGTAGAACAGCACGCCGCCGGGACCGTAGCGCAGCCCGCCGTCGATGCCGCCGGTCGATCCATAGGCATCGGCGAAGAACGTCGCCGGACCGGTGAAACCGTTGATGTGGCCGTTGATATCGCGGGTCAGGCCGATCTGGTAGATGTCGGCCGCCGTGCTGTTGGCGTTGCCGCCGATCAACAGGGTATTGGGATCGCCCGCCTTGAAGGTCAGGCCGCCCAGGGGCCCCGGCACGCCGCTGGGTCCGCCCAAATCGAAATCCGTATACGAACCGCTGAAATCGAGGCCGAAGGTCAAGGCGCGGGCATCGTTGCCGCCGAGCAGCAGCGCCCCAATCACGGCCGCCGTCGTCGCACAGGCCCTCAGGTGGTGTGTCGACATCATGCCCCCGCATCCTCCTCGCAATGCAGTTCCAATGGGAGCCGGACCAACCCCAACCTGCACCATGCAAGGAACATGCCATCTTCATCGGACGCTGGAATATCAATGGCTTGCATGCCATTTGCCGTTCACGATTTTTCAAAGTTGTAAAATCCACCGACAGTTTGGGCAAGGACCAGCACCCCCAACCGCTCTCCCCGTTAAACGTCATCCCGGGTCCCGTTGTGAGACGTCGCTTCATGGTCCGTTGCAAATATTGCGGCTGGTGGACTCGATTCCGCGACGTCGGTAAGCTTTTCGTCTCCGTAACGGGTCCTTGGTAGACTGCATGGCAGACGAGAATGTCAGCCGCAGGCTCGCGGCCATCCTTGCCGCCGACATGGTCGGTTACAGCCGGCTCATGGAAGCCGACGAGGAGGGCACCCTGGCGCGCCAAAAGACCTATCGCGCCGAACTGATCGACCCCCACATCGCCGAGCACCACGGCCGCATCGTCAAGACCACCGGCGACGGCCTGCTGGTCGAATTCGCCAGCGCCGTGGATGCGGTGCGCTGCGCCGTCGAGGTCCAGCGGGCCATGGCGGATCGGGAGGCGGAGGTCCCCGAGGACCGGCGCATTGAATACAGAGTTGGCATCAACCTGGGTGACATCATCGTCGACGGCGACGACATCTTCGGCGACGGCGTCAACGTGGCCGCGCGCCTGCAGGAGATCGCCGAGCCGGGCGGCATTTGCATTTCCGGCACCGCCCAGGATCATCTCAAGCAGACGGTCGAGGCCGGCTACGCGTATCTCGGGGAGCGCCAGGTCAAGAACATCGAAAAGCCGGTGCGGGTCTACCGGGTGCTGCTCGACCCCGAGGACGCAGGCCTGGTCATCGACGCAAAACCGAAGGATCGCCGTCCCTGGATCGCCGCGGCGATGGCAGCCGGCCTGTTGCTGGTGATCGCCGCCGGCGGGCTGGCGCTATGGCAGCCATGGGTAAAACAGGTGGCACCGGCGCGACCGGACCGAATGGCCTTGGAGCTGCCCGACAAGCCCTCGGTCGCCGTGCTGCCGTTCGACAACCTGAGTGGCGATCCCAAACAGGAATTTCTCGCCGACGGCCTGGCCGAAGACATCATCACGGCGCTGTCCAAGATCGACGAGATGTTCGTCATCGCCCGGAATTCGACGTTCACCTA
>JASLMH010000078.1 GCA_030746635.1 Alphaproteobacteria bacterium
CCGATCGTCCAGTGGTGCATCGCTCATGGTTCGTCCTCTGCCTCCACATAGCCGAGATCGCGATCCCGCGCCGCCGCCGCGCCGTCGCGCTGATCCGCCGGACCGTAACCGCCGCCGCCGGGGGTGGCGAGCAATATGGTATCGCCGGACTTGAGATGATGCTGCGCACGGTTGTCGGCGACCTGGTCGTTGATCAGCACGGTCCCGGCGGCACCGTCGCCGCCGCCGGCCAGACCGGGTGCCGGATGGCGGGTGCGTTCGGCCATGAAGGTCACGGAAATCGGTGTGTCCGAGCGGTTTTCGATCAGCAATTCCTGGCCCAGGCCGCCGCGATGCCGGCCGGCGCCGCCGGAGCCGGGGCACAGCCGCTTGTAGTGGAAGAACAACGGGGCCGCCTGTTCGACCACCTCCACCGGCGTCGAGGATAGGTTGGAGGGCCAGGAGATCGCGCCTTCGCCGTCGGCGCCGTAGGTCGCGCCCATGCCGCCGTTGAAGAACATGTTGGTGGCATAGGGCCGGCCGTCCGGCCGCACCCCCGACTGGGTGCAGTTCCACAACGGCGAGCCGGCCGCCGCCATCACCCGGCCGGGCAGCACCTCGGCCAGGGCGCCGAAGGCGAGCACCGGGACATAGTGGCCGGTACTGGCCCGCGCCCCCACCGGGGCCGGCGGCAGCGGATTGAGCAGGCTGTTCTCCGGCGCCAGCACCTCGATCGGCCGCAGCAGGCCGGAATTGTTCGGCACCTCGGGCAGCAGGGCGCATTTCAGGGCGTAGGCCGACATGGCGTAGGTGTAGCAGAACGGGCAGTTGATGGACCGGGCCTGGGCCGGCGAGGTACCGGCAAAATCGAACCGCGCACCGTCGCCGTCGATCGTCAGTTCCAGGGCGAAGTCGAACGGCGCCTCGGCGCTCAGGCCGTCGGTCCGCATGGCGTAGCGATAGCGGCCGTCGGGCACCTCGGCGATGGCCGCCCGCATGGCCGCCTCGGTGCGGCCGTTCAACTCCTCGGACAGGGCCGTCAGGTCGGCCAGGCCGTATTCCGCCAGCATCGCCAGCAGCCGCGCCTCGATCAGGTGGTTGGCGGTGATCTGGGCGTGGATGTCGCCCTCGGTCTGATCGGGGGTGCGGACCTGGGTGCGCAGCAGCCGGAAGAAGGTCCGGTCGGCCTCGCCGGCGTTGAAGATCTTCATCAGCGGGATGTGGAAGCCTTCCTCGAACACCTCGCGCGCCTCGACCGAGCGGATGCGGCCGCCGATGTCCGGCATGTGCGAGGCGGTGGCGGCGAAGGCCACCAGCACGCCGTCGCGGAAGATCGGCCGAACGATGCTGCAATCGTTCAGATGCCCGGTGCCCTGCCAGGGATTGTTGGTGCACAGCACGTCGCCGGGGTGCAGGCCGTCGGCGCCGAACTCGGCCAGGAAATGCCGTACCGTCGCCGGCAGGGTGCCGATGAAGGAGGGGATGCTGCCGCTGTTCTGGGCCAGCAACTGGCCGGAAGCGTCGGTCAGCACGCAGGCGAAATCGTTGGCCTCGTTCGACAGGGTGGAGAACGAGGTCCGAACGATCGCCTTGGCCGCCTCGTCGACGATGGAGATCATGCGGTTCCAGATCACCTCCAGGGTGACGGCATCCAGGTCCGGCGCGCTCATCCCTCCCCCTCCGCCGGCAGATCGACGATCAGGTTGCCCACCGGCGACACCCGGAACCGCCCGCCGGGTCCGATCACCAGGGTGGATTCCGCCTCCTCGACCACCGCCGGGCCGTCGTAGACCTGGCCGCTCGACATGGCGGCACGGTCGTAGACGGGGGTGTCGATGAAGCCGCCGGCCTCGGGGAAATAGGCCGGTCGCCGGCCCTTGACCGCCACGCCGTCGGCAACGGCGGCCGCCTGTCCGGCGGCAGTCGCGCCCGGCACCGACAGCCGCACCCGAATGGTGCTGAACTCCACCGGCACCGCCGGCGGCTGCCGGGTGAAACGGGCCTGGTAGCCCGCGGCATAGGCGGCGAAAATGCCGTCGCGGGCATCGCCGGCATAGGGGCCATCCGGCAAGACCACCACCAGTTCGAAGCCCTGGCCGACATTGCGCATGTCGGCCAGGCGCTGCACCCGGGCGGTGGCGCCATCGGCGCCGGTATCGGCCAGCACCGCCCGGGCCTCGGCCTCCAATTCGCCATAGGCGGCTTCCAGGGCGGGCCAGTCCAACGCGTCCAGGTTGCCGGCGAAGGCCATGGCGCGGTCGACCCGGGCCGGCGCGATCAGCAGGCCCAGGGCCGAGGCGACGCCGGCCGAACGGGGACAGACCAGGCGCCGGATGCCCAGCTTGCGGGCCAGGTAATAGGCATGCACCGGCCCGGCGCCCCCGGTGGCCACCAGGGTGTAACGGCGCGGGTCGCGCCCCTTCTCGGCGATATGCACCCGGGCGGCGCTGGCCATGTTCTCGTTGACCAGGTCGTGGATGCCCCAGGCCAGGCGGTCGGACGACAGGCCGGCCGCCGCCGCCAGGGCGCCGAGGGCCGCCTCGCAGGCGTCCAGGTCCACCTCGATGGCGCCGCCGGCGAACCCCTCGGCGGCGAGGTAGCCCAGCATGAAATCGCCGTCGGTGACGGTGGGCGCGCCGCCGCCGCGGCCGTAGGCCACCGGGCCCGGTTCCGCCCCGGCGCTGTCCGGCCCGACTTTCAACAGGCCGAGATCGTCCAGCCGCGCGATGGAGCCGCCGCCGGCGCCGATTTCAATCAACTCGACGGTGGAGATGCGGATCGGCAGGCCGCTGCCCTCGGCGAAGCGCCGCTCGCGGGCCGCTTCGAAGCGGTAGGCGACCATCGGCTCGCCATCATCGACCAGGCACAACTTGGCCGTGGTGCCGCCCATGTCGAAAGCCAGGACGTGATCCAGTCCCTCGGCCCGGCCGATGTCGGCCGCCGCCAGGGCCCCCGCCGCCGGTCCGGATTCCAGCATCTGCACCGGCGCCCGCTTGACCTCGCCGACGTGGGTCAGGCCGCCACTGGACAGCATCAGCAGCAATGGCGCCGCGACCCCCCGCGCCGCCAGCCGGTCGCCCAGGGCGTCCAGGTAGGTCTCCGCCAACGGCTTGACGAAGGCGTTGGCGGCGGTGGTCGAGGCCCGTTCGAACTCGCGGATTTCCGGTGCGACGTCGCTGGACAGGCTGATCGCCAAATCCGGCCAAGCCAGAGCCAATAGTTCCGCCGCCCGCCGTTCGTGCCGGCCGTCGCGGTAGGCATGCAGGAAGACCACGGCAATGGAGGTCACGCCCTCCGCCGCCAGCGCCTCGGCCACCGCCCCCAGGGCCGCTTCGTCCAGCGATCGGTGCACGCTGCCGTCGGCATTGAGCCGCTCCGGTACCTCCCGCCGCAGATCGCGCGGGATCAATGGTGCCGGCTTCCTGGCGGCGAGATCGTAGAGGTCGTATTTGCGTTCCCGGCCGATCTCCAGGGTATCGCGGAAGCCCTCGGTGGTGATCAGCGCCGTCTTGGCGCCCTTGCGCTCGATCAGGGCGTTGGTGAACAGGGTTGTGGCGTGCACAACTTCGCCGATCTCCGCCGGCGGCAGCCCATGCGCCGCGACGACCTGATCGACGGCGTCGACCACCGCCTCGGCCGGGTCGCCCGGCGTGGTCAACTCCTTGCGGGTCAGGCGGCGGCCATCGTCGAGGTCGTAGACCACGACATCGGTGAAGGTGCCGCCGATGTCTATGCCCAGGGCATACCGGCTCATCACTGCAACTCGCTACAGGCCTGGTGGATGCGCTGGCCGGCGGCGCGCAGCTCGTCCGCGTCCAGGGCGAAACTGACGCGGAAATAGGGCGACAGGCCATAGGCGGCGCCCGACACCACGGCAACGCCGGCGGCATCCAGCAGATATTCGGTGACATCGCCGTCATCGCCGATCGCCTTGCCGTCGGCGGCCCGCTTGCCCAACAGGCCGGCACAGTCGCAGAACACATACATCGCGCCCTGCGGCGGCTGGCAGGACAGGCCGGGGCAGCCGTTCAGCAATTGGCAGATCAGATCGCGGCGGCCCTGCATGATCGCGGTCTGCCTGGCGACGATGTCCTGCGGCCCGGTCAAGGCCGCCACCGCCGCCGCCTGGCTGATGCTGGAAGGGCAGGCCGTGGACTGCCCCTGGACCTTGGCCATGGCGGTGATCAGCGCCGCCGGCCCGCCGCCGAAGCCCAGGCGCCAGCCGGTCATGGCGTAGGCCTTCGAAACGCCATTGACGGTCAGGGTCCGGCCGGCCAGTTCGGGCGAGACCCCGGCCATGGTGGCGAAGCGGCGGCCGTCATAGAGGAAATGCTCGTAGATGTCGTCGGCGATCACCCAGATGTGGGGATGGTCGGCCAACACCTCGGCCAGGGCGGTCAACTCACCGGCATCGTAGACGGCGCCGGTGGGATTGTTCGGGCCGTTGTAGACGAACCAGCGGGTCGCCGGCGTGATCGCCGCCGCCAGATCCTCCGCCCGCAGCCTGAAGCCGTTGTTCTGGGCGCAGGGCACGACCACCGGTTCACCGCCCGCCAGCCGCACCATGTCGGGATAGGACACCCAATGGGGCGCCGGCACGATCACCTCGTCGCCCTCGCCCAGGGTCGCCATCAGGGCATTGAAGATCACCTGCTTGGCGCCCGACGAGGCGATGATCTGACCGGGCGCGTAATCCAAACCGTTGTCGCGGCGGAATTTCTCGGCGATCGCCGCCTTCACCTCCGGACTGCCGTCACGATCGGTGTATTTGGTCTCGCCGGCCCGCATGGCCGCCGTGGCGGCCTCGATCACATGCGCCGGGGTCGGGAAATCCGGCTCGCCGGCGCTCAGGGAGATGATGTCGCGGCCGGCGGCGCGCAGGTCCCTGGCCCGCTTGGCGGCCCGCTGGCTGGCCGAAGATTTGACACGCCCCAGACGCGGCGCCAGGCGTAACTCGCTGTCGGTCATGGAGCGCCGAGCAGGGCCTGCCGGAAGCGGTTCTTATGATAGGCGGCGTCCCATACGGTCTTGACCTTCGGTGGGTCGTCCACCGCCACCTTCAGCAGCACGAACGAGGCACCGTTGCCCTGCCGCAGCATCGCCGCCGCCTCGGCCAACTCGTCCGCCTCGCGCACTGTGCGCACGGCGCCGATGCCGGCGCCGCTGGCCATGGTCGCCAGATCGGTGCCGAAGGCGGTGTGGCTCTGCTGGAAGCCGGTCTCGCCGTAATGCTCGTTATCGACGCAGACGATGCCCAGGTTCGGCGGGTTGGCCACCGCCACCGTGGCCAGGGTGCCGACGTTCATCAGCAATTCGCCGTCGCCGGTGACCACCAGCACCCGCTTGTCCGGCTGCGCCAGGGCCAGGCCCAGGCCCATCGCCGTGGCCGCCCCCATGGCGCCACCGAAGGCGAAGACCAGGGGGTAGTCGGTGCCCACCGCCGACAGCACATCGCCCTTGGCGCCGGCCAGGCCGGCGACGATCAGGGTGTCGCCGATGTCGTCCAGCAGCACCTTCGCCGCCTCCCGCCGAGAGAGGTGACCCGAGGCCGTCTTGCCGGCGGCGCGGCCGCCATCGCCCTTGGCTGTCTCGTTCATGCCCTCTCCTCCCTTATACCAATGATCCTTGATATTGACCTGTTTCACCGCGATGATTTTTGCCGCCAGGTAGGAGCGCGGCGCGCCGTAGTGTGGGCCACTTCAAGCGGCGCGCGACGCCCCTGGCGGCAAAAAGCATCCGGCCGGAGGTGGGCCGTGTCGGCCCGCCGGCTGCGTTGCGCCGCTTGCCCGATGCCCCACATCGCGCGGCGCGGCGCGCCTACCCGGTCGAACCGACACGGCCCATGAAACAGGTCAATATCAAGGATCATTGGTATTAAAACTTCTTGGCGCCGAGCAGGCGCTGGCCCAGCAGCACCGCCACCGGCAGATCGGTCTGGAAGGCCGTGGTCAGGGCGGCCTCGATGGTCGGCACCACCTCGTCGACCTGGTCGATGCGCAGGCAGGTCACGTCGCAGCTCTCCAGCACCGGCTGGGTCGACTGGCCCATGGGGATCTGCCAGGGATTGCCCTCGCCGAAATCGCCGCGCATGCTGATCAGGGTGAGGAAGGGGAAGCGCCCGGCCCGGATCAGCGACAGCAGGTTGATGCAGTTGCCGACGCCACTGCTTTGCATCAGCAGCACCCCGCGGTCGCCGCCCAGATGGGCCCCGGCCAGCAGGGCCACGCCTTCCTCCTCGGTGGTCAGGGCGACGGCATGCACCTCGCCGTCCGCCAGGCTGCGATTGATCAGATAGTCATGCCCGGCGTCGGGCACATAGGCGAACTGGCGCACCCCGGCGGCGCGCAGCAGATCATAGGTCTGTTCCTGCCAAGGGGTGCTCATGTCCGCTCCCAAAGCCGACGGGCCAACACGCCGACGCCCCGTTCCACCGCCTCGGCGGCATCCAGGCACAGATCCTCGCGCAGGCGCGGGCCGATGATCTGCACTCCGGTCGGCACCCCGTCCGCCAGCCCGGTGGGCACGGCGGCCGAGGGCAGGCCCAGGACGTTGACGCCGTACAGCATGCTCTGCTCGTCCAGCATCCGCTTGACCCGCGCCGCGCCGCCGAGATCCTCCAACTGCGGGAACGGCGGCACCTGGGACACCGGCGCCAGCACCAGGGGGTAGTCCTCCATGAACTGGCTCCAGGCGCGCAGCAGCCGGGTCCGGTCGGCCAGGGCCCGCACGTAGCCGTTCAGATCGCGGGTGTTGCTGGCCGCCATGTAGTGATCCAGCACTTGCTTGATATCCTCGGAGCCGAATTCCTGGATCGACGCCTCGGTCATCACCCGGGTATCGGTCATCAACAGGGTGCGCCAGCATTCGGCGATCTCCGCCATCAGGGGCGGGTCCACCGCCTCCACCGCGTAGCCGGCGTTCGACAGATGGCCGGCCGCATCGTCGATGGCCCGGGCCACGGCCTCGTGGCAGGCGATACCGGCCGGGGCCTTGGTCGCCGCCACCCGGATCGGCGTCGCCGGCGCCGGCCCCTGCAAGGGCGCCGGTACCCACCAGGGATCGCGGGTGTCGGCCTGAGCCATGGCCGCCAGGGCCAGGCGCACGTCGCGCACCTCGCGGGCGATCGGTCCCTGCACTGCCATCAGTTGCAGGGTCGGCGGCCGCTCCTCGGCGCCGGATGGGTTGAAGGAGGGCACCCGGCCGAAACTGGGCCGGATGGTGGCGACGCCGCAGGCATAGGCCGGATAGCGCAGGGAACCGCCCAGGTCGTTGCCATGGGCGATATCGCCGATGCCCAGCACCACCGCCGCGGCGGCACCCCCCGACGAGCCGCCCGGCGTCACCCCGTCATGCCAGGGGTTCATGGTCAGGCCCCGCAAGGGGTTGTCGGTGAACCAGCGCAGGCTGAATTCCGGCGTGTTGGTGCGGCCGATGATGATCGCGCCGGCCTTGCGCAAATTCGCCACGATCGGGGAATCCTGGTCGGCGACGATTTCCTCGAACGCCGGCACGCCGTTGGGATTGGACTGCCCGGCCTGATCGACGTTTTCCTTGATGGTAATCGGCACGCCGTGCAGCGGGCCAAGCGCGACGCCGCTATGCACCACCGCGTCGGCCCGGGTGGCGGCTTCCCGCGCCTCCACGGACAGGTCCACGGTGACCGCGTTGACCGGCTGGTTGACCTCCGCCAGCCGCGACAGGGCGGCATCCACCGCCTCGGCGCAACTGACCTTGCCCTGACGGATCGCCGCCGCCGTCTCGACGGCGCTCCATTGCCACAGATCGCTCGTCATCCGCGCGCCCTCCTTGTTCAGCGCCCTTTGTGTCTAGCTTAGCACGCTCAGCCCTTGGAGAACGCCTTCAGCCGCTCCTCGATATCGGGACCGCGGCCGGGACTTTCCGCCATCTCGAAGGCCAGGCCGTCGTGGAAGGTGAAATCCTGGCCGCGATTGAACAGCATCTTGTTGCCGCGCAGGGAATGCCAGGAATTGGCGACGATATCGGCCGCCAGTTGCCGTACCGTCCCGCGCAATTCCTCGTCGGGCACGCAGCGGTTGGCCAGGCCGATGGCCACCGCCTCGGCGGCCGCGATCGGCTGGGCGGTATAGCTCATCTCCTTGGCCTTCAACAGGCCGACCCGGCGCGGCAGCCGCTGGCTCATGCCCCAGCGCGGGGTCATGCCCCATTTGCCGTGGGTATCGGCGAATTTGGCGGAGGCGCCGGCGACCAGCAGATCGCCGGCTAACGCCAGTTCCAGCCCACCGGTGTAGCAATGGCCCTGCACCTCGACGATTACCGGCTGCGGCAGGTTCTCGATCATATCGACCGTCTCGGCCTGGAAGGTCGGGGTCGGCGCCACCTGGCCGGCCTGGATCGCCTTCAGATCGTTGCCGGCGCAGAACGAGCGGCCCTCGCCGCGCAGCACGACGCAGCCGACGCCCTCGGCATCGCCGCCGATCGCTTCGACATGCGCCCGCAGGTCGACGAACAGATCCGGGCTCAGCGCGTTCAGCGCCTCCGGCCGGTTCAGGGTCAGGGTGGCGACACCCCCCTCGTCCGATCTGAGCACCAATTCAGTCATGACAAATCCTCCCAATCACCAAGTTACGTTCAAGTCACCGCCGCCCGGCGGCGAAAATCCGGCCTGTCCCAGCGGCCGCTGTCCATGACTTCGCGGATCACCGCCACCGCGTCCCAGACGTCGACGAAGCGCAGGTACAGGGGCGCGAAGCCGAAGCGCAGGATGTCCGGGGAACGGAAATCACCGATCACGCCGTCGGCGATCAACGCCTGCATGATCGGATAACCGTTCTGGTGACGCCAGGAGACCTGGCTGCCGCGCCGCTCGGCCTGGCGCGGCGTGGCCAGTTCGAAACCGAAGCCGCCGCATTCCTGTGTCATGAGCCGGATGAAGCAATCCGTCAGGGCCAGCGACTTCTCTCGCAGATCGGCCATGGCCACGTCGTCGAAGACGTCCAGGGCGGCGTCCAGCACGCTCATGGACAGGATCGCCGGCGTGCCGCACAGGGTGCGGCCGATACCCTCGGCCGGCCGGTAGCCGGCTTCGAACGCGAATGGCTCGGCATGGCCCAGCCAGCCGGACAGCGGCTGGCGCAGGTCGTCCTGCCAGCGCCGGGCGACGTAGAGGAAGGCCGGCGCGCCGGGCCCGCCGTTGAGGTACTTGTAAGTGCAACCGACGGCGAAATCGGCCCCGGCGCCGTTCAGATCCACCGGCAGGGCGCCGGCGCTGTGACACAGATCCCAAAGCATCAGCGCACCACCGTCGTGGGCCGCCGCCGTCACCTCGCCCAGGTCCTGGAGATGGCCGCTGCGATAGTCGACCTGGGTCAGGGCGACCAGGGCGACGTCGCCGTCGATGGCGGATATGACGTCGTCGCCCGTCACCAGGCGCAACTCGTGGCCCTGGCCGAGGAAATCGATCACCCCCTGGGCGACGTAGTTGTCGGTGGGGAAGTTGCCGGCCTGGCTGACGATCACCCGGCGGTCCGGGTACAGGCGCAGGGCGGCGGTGAGCAGCTTGAACAGGTTGACGGAGGTGGAATCCGCCACCACCACCTCGCCGGCGGCGGCGCCGATCAGCGGTGCGATGCGGTCGCCCAGCCGGGTCGGCAGATACATCCAGCCGTGCCGGTTCCACGACTGGATCAGATCCTGCCGCCATTGCCGCCCAACCACTTCATCGAGGCGCGCCGGCACCGCCTTGGGCATCGGCCCCAGGGAATTGCCGTCGAGGTAGATCAGGCCGTCCGGCAGATCGAATTGGCCGCGCAGATAGGCCAGCGGATCGTCGCGATCCATGGCGGCCAGATCGTCGCGGCGCAGCGCCGGCATCAGGTCCCCTCCCGCAACGATTGCCACCACTGGCCGGGTTTGCGGCGGCCGCCATAGCCGAGCTTGATATCCAGCCACAGCATCAGCCGGCGCAGGCCGGTGCCGGCCAGCCGGCGCGCCAAGCGCATCTGCCAGCGGCTGAAGTCCTTGTTGAACGGACAGACCCGCATGCAGATGGCGCAGTCGCTGCGCATCTTGGCCCAATAGCCGAAGCACTTCTCGCAATCGGCCGTCCACTTTCGAACCCCCTGGATGGCCGAGCGGTTGGCGCCACCCTCGGCCGGCGGGCCATGGGGCAATGCCTTCGGCGGGCAGGCATCGGCGCAGCGGCTGCAGATGGCGCAGAACTCGGTGACGCCAAATCGCCGGGGCCCATCATGGCGCAACGGCAGGTCGGTGAAGATCTTGGAGAACCGGACCCGGGGGCCGAATTCCGGCGTGATCACCATCTGGTTGCGGCCGTATTCGCCCAGGCCGGCCTTGATCGCCAGCGGAATGACCAGGGCGGTGTCGTTCATCGAGGCCACCGCCTGGTAGCCCAGGTTGCGGATGTATTGCGAAAGCTGGGCGACGGTGGCGGCTTCGCCGGAATAGCCCTTGCCGACGGCGGCGCCGGCCAGGGCCGAGGGGTAGGATTGCACCAGCCCGTGGTCCATGCCGTGGGCCATGACGATGACGCTGGTCAGGCCGTCCGGCAGGTCGTTGGGCTTGTCCTCGAAGGTCTTGTACTCGGCCCGGCTGGCATACAGCCAGCGTTCGTCAAAATCGGTGATACCGGCCAGATCGGCGCCGAACAGCCGGGCGATGCGCTTGATCTCCGCTGCCATCTCGGCCGGCGAGTCCACCGGTACTTTCTGGTCGACCGGCGGATAGCGCGGTTCCTGGGGATCCTGGAAGCCCTCGCGCAGACCCCGCGGCCGGTTGCGGTCGGCATAGTCGTCGGCCACGGTCCAGGCGGCGTTGCGCAGGGCGAAATCCTTCTGCTGGAAGCCCTCGCCCCGGCGCGGCTTGGCCTTGCCGCCGTGGCCGCGGAAGAATTCCAGGCTTTCCTTCGAGCGCACCGTGTCGTCCCAGAAGGCGCGGCAGAACATATCGTCGCGCTGCGAGAAGCGCCGGAAATTCCCAGTGATCTCGAATCCGGCCTCGCGATCGCCGTCGCGGAACGGCTGATCGTCCGGCTCCGGCGGCCGGTTGGCCGGGTAGTATGAGGTCGCTTCCGTCATGTCCGGCATTCTATCCACTTCCCCCGCCGCGTCGACTTGCATCCGTCGGGCCGTCGTCTGCTATAACAGCCGCCTACCGCCAGTCGGCAGGACATTACTGACAACATGGCAACGACCGGGGGCAGCATCGCCCAGAACAACAGTGCGCGCGGCATCGCCTACATGTGCCTGGCGGTGGCGTTGTTCCCCTTCCTCAACGCCTCCGTCAAGGTCTTGGGCGCCGACTATGCGACGACGCAACTGGTCTGGATGCGCTATTTGGGCCATTTCGCCTTCATGCTGATCATTTTCCTGCCGCTGCGCGGCCGCGCCCTGTTCCATACCGGCCGACCGGTGGCACAGTTCGTCCGCTCGCTGCTGCTGTTGGCCTCCACCGCAAGCTATTTCCTGGCCCTCAACTACCTGCCCTTGACCACCGCCGCCAGCATCGGTTTCACCTCGCCGTTCATCGTCACCGCCCTGTCGGTGCCCTTGCTGGGCGAGAAGGTGGGAGTTAGACGCTGGAGCGCGGTGGTGGTCGGCTTCATCGGCGCCCTGATCATCATCCGGCCCGGCGAAGTGACATTTCACGGCGCCGAACTGCTGGTGCTGGCCAGTTCCGCCTGCTTCGCCACTTACCAGGTGATCACCCGGCGGATCGCGGCCCATGACGACCCGGCCACCACCATCACCTACACGGCGGTGATCGGCGCCCTGTTCTGCAGCCTGGTCGGACCGTTCTACTGGACCACGCCGGCGGTGCCGGTGGATTGGCTGCTGTTCGCCGGCCTGGGCCTGTTCGGCGGCTTCGGCCATCTGTTCGTGGTCAAGGCCTATCAATGGGCCGAGGTCTCGATGGTCTCGCCGTTCCAGTACGTCCAGTTGGTCGGCGCCACCCTGCTGGGGTTTCTTATTTTCGGCGAGTTCCCCGACGGCTGGACCTGGCTGGGCGCCGCCATCATCGTCGCCTGCGGCGTCTACATCACCTACCGCGAGGCGGTGCGGACGCCGGCCCCGGTTGATCGGTGACGGCAAAACGGCCCTGTCCAACCACTAGGCGGTCGCGGTATTATCCGGCCGCAAATTCAGTGACCGCAAGATACGAGAGAGCGTGACCGTGGATATCCAATTCAGCGCCGAGGATCTGGCCTTCCGGGACGAAGTGAGGGCCTTCATCGAGGAGAAATACACCCCGGACATGCGGGCCCGTTCGGCCAAGTCGCTGACCGGCTATATCTACAAGGCGGATCACGTGCGCTGGCAGAAGGCGCTGTACGAAAAGGGCTGGATCGCCCCGAACTGGCCCGTCGAGCATGGCGGCCCCGGCTGGACGCCGACCCAGAAGTACATCTACGAGACCGAGACGGCGAAGGCCGGCACGCCCCGGCCCCTGGCCTTCGGCCTGAAGATGGTGGCGCCGGTGATCATGGAGTTCGGCACCGAGGAGCAGAAGCGGAAATTCCTGCCCGACATCCTGCAAAGCAATGTCTGGTGGTGCCAGGGCTATTCCGAGCCGGGCTCGGGTTCCGACCTGGCCTCGCTGCAGTGCCGGGCGGTCGGCGACGGCGATGACTACATCGTCAACGGCTCGAAGATCTGGACCACCCGGGCCCAGGACGCCGACTGGATCTTCTGCCTGGTGCGCACCTCGACCGAGGGCAAGCGCCAGGAGGGCATCAGCTTCCTGCTGATCGAGATGACCAGCCCCGGCATCACCGTCGAGCCGATCATCCTGACCGACCAGACCCCGGCGCCGGAGCAAGAGGTCAACCAGGTGTTCTTCGCCGACGTCCGGGTGCCCAAGGCCAACCGCATCGGCGAGGAGAACCAGGGCTGGACGGTGGCCAAGTACCTGTTGGAGTTCGAGCGCGGCAACGCCTATGCCGGCGGCCTGAAGGGCGGCCTGGAACGGGTGCGCACTATCGCCAAGCAGGAACGCGGCGACGGCCAAAGGCTGATCGACGATGCCGGCTTCCTGGCCAAGCTGGCCGCCCTGGAGGTCGAAGTCAGCGCCGTCGAATATACCGAGCTGCGCACCCTCAGCGCGCTCAGTGTCGGCCAGCGGGTGGGCGCGGAATCCTCGATCCTGAAGTGCCAGGGCACGGACGTCCTCCAGCGCATCGGCGAACTGGCGGTGGAAGCGGTGGGTTACTACGCCATGCCGTTCGACCGCTCCGTCCTGGATTTCGGCGGCAACGAACCGCCGATCGGGCCGGACTACGCCGTCTCGGCCGCCGGGCGTTACTTCAATCAGCGCAAGGCCTCGATCTACGGCGGCTCGAACGAAATCCAGCACGAGATCGTCGCCAAGCGCATCCTCGGCATGTAACGTCATGGCCGTGGTGATGCACCGGCTGCCGGGCAGGCGCCTTGGCGCGCGGGCCCTGGCGCCGTGGCGGGAGATCCGCACAACCATCGCCACCGACGCGATGAACCGAGCCAACGCCATGGCGGCGGCGATCCACGCCATCAAGCCGGGCTACGAAATGGTCGGCCAGGCCCTGACCGTGCGGGCCATCGCGGCGGATATCTCGCCCCTGCTCTATGCCCTGTCGGTGGCCCGGCCGGGCGACGTGCTGGTGGTCGACGCCGGCGGCCACACGGACAACGCCGTCTTGGGCGGCAACATGGCCAACGAAGCGCTGGCCCGCGGCATGGCCGGGCTGGTAATCGACGGGGCGATCCGCGACGTCGCCGAGATCCGCGAATTGGGCATCCCCACCTTCACCCGGGCGGTCACCCCGGCCGGCCCGCATGCCGGCCAGGTCGGCGAGGTCGGCGCGCCGGTCTCCTGCGGCGGCGTCATCGTGCAGTGCGGCGATCTTGTGCTGGGCGACGACGACGGCGTCGTCGTGGTGCCCCGCCAACGCATGGCCGAGGTGCTGGCGGCCTGCCAGCAAACCCTGGCGGCCGAGGCCGAATGGCAACGCCGCATCGCCGCCGGCGACAGCTTCCGCGATATCCTCGAACTACCCGAGCCGGAGACGCGGGATTAGGGGCGCCTTGGCCGTTAGGCGCCGCAGCATTTCTTGTATTTCTTTCCCGATCCGCAGGTACATGGCGCGTTGCGCCCGATTTTCTCGACCCTGACCGTCGGCGCCTTCGGGTTCATTTTGCAACCGGCGAAGACCCAACGGCCTTCCTCACGGGTGAAATAGGACAATTCGTGATGAACGGCGTGTTGTTGCCCGGAGCGGTAGCGGGCCACGAATTCGACCTGTCCGGTCTCATCCGCTTCGCCGCCCAGTTCGGTCCTGCGGATTTCCAGGCCGAGCCATTTGGTGTCGGCGAAGGACTGCCTCGCCTGTTCCTCGTCATGGTCGGCCCGCTGATCCTCCGACAACGTGGCGGCGAGATAGTCGGCGTTTCCCAGGACGTGTGCGCTGTAGCGCGAGCGCATGACGGCTTCGGCGGTCGGTGCCGGGGCGCCCTCGAGGTACGGGCCGCAACATGTGGCAAGCGGTTTCGCCGAACCGCACGGGCATTCCTTCATGGCTTTGCTTTCTCTCGCGTAAGGTCAGGTACGCAGTGTCTTTCGCGAATTCGTCAGTTGGCGGGAAATTCGCTTTGCTGTGTAGGTGTCCGGGGAACGGCACCATAGCGCTGGTGCAGTTCGGTGACGATGCCTTCCAGCGGCTCGACATCGGCCATCTTCATATCCATGTCGAAGAGATTGGCACGATGGGCGGTCCGGCTACGGTCGCCGACCGCCTCTTCGGCGACGATAACGCGGAAGTTATGCGAAAAGGCATCGTTGGCCGCCGCGCGAACGCATCCGCTGGTCGAAATGCCGCAGATCACGATCGTATCGATAGCGTCATAGCGGAGAAAAGATTCGAGCGGTGTCGCGAAAAAACAGGATGCCTTGTTCTTGTAGACAATGACGTCCTGCTCGCGCGGTGCGTAGGCATCCGGCCATTCATCGGCTCTGGGATCACGGCTATAGATCACATCGCCGGCGATGCCGAGTTTGTCGTTCCACATGCCCCGGCGGATCGGATGGCTGCGGTCATCCCGCCGACTGTAGTAGATCGGCAGCTTCAAATCGCGGAAGACCGCAACCAGCCGCGTGATGTTTTCGACCAATTCCGGATCACCGTCCCCACATTGTGGATACGCGGGATCAACGAACATGTAAGTCGTATCGATATTAAGCAACGCGGCGCGTTTGCCGAAGCCGACCTTTTCGCCGAACTTGCCCTTCGCATAGGTCGCCAGCTCTTCAGGCGGCAGATAACTCGACCATTTCTCCAGCTTGTTCATGAATTCCCTTGCTCCCGATGATGCCGGTGGCCAAAACGATAACGACCACCCGCGAATGGCCTCACCGCCCCGTCCAATGCGGCGGCCGTTTTTCGGCGAAGGCGCGCGGCCCTTCCAGGACGTCTTGCGAGTTCTCAAGGCGGCGGTTGGCGGGGTAGGCGGTGTAGTAGGCCTGCGGTAGCGGATGATCGAGTCCGCGCATGGCGGCTTCCTTTGTCGCCCGGACCGCGAGCGGCGCGCAGCGCAGGATGTCGGCGACCCATTCCGCGACCGCCTCGTCGAGCCTATCGCGGGGCACGACCTGGTTGACGAGGCCAAGCTCGTAGGCCCGTGCCGCCGGTATGTGCCGGCCGGTCAGCATGTACCCCATGGCCGGTTTGAGGCCAATCTGGCGCGGCAGGCGGTGAACGCCGGCCGCGCCCGCGATCAGGCCCCGCCGGGGTTCGGGCAGGCCGAATTCGGCATGTTCCGCGGCGACGATGATATCGCAGGCGAGCGCTTGCTCGAGGCCGCCGCCGAGCGCGAAGCCGTTGACACGGGCGATGATCGGCTTCGGAAAATGCCAGCGTTCGATCAGGCTCGTGGTCTCGGCGGCCAGTTTCCGCCAATGGGCGCGCTGGGCCTCGTCGGCGTCGCGCTCGCGGGCACGGTGCTTCAGGTCGGTGCCGGCACAGAAGGCGCGCTCGCCGGCCCCGGTCACGACCGCAAGCCAAATATCATCGTTGGCCTCGACCTCGTCCCAATGCTGGGAAAGCTCCCAGCGAAGCTCCGGGTTCAGGGAATTCATCGCCTCGGGCCGGTTGAGAGTGATCCGGGCCACATGATCATTTACCTCGAAGGTGGATACGGACTGGTGTTCAGCGCCCATGGGGTTCCTCCAGTGAATGGTTCCTATTCCTCTTCCGTCGGCGTCTCCGGCACCACGCTGCGGGCGACGCTATCATCCAGGGCTTCGAAGGCGTGATAGCCGATGGCGTCATAGAGGTCCGCCCGGCTCTGCATCCGGGGCAACAGGCCCTCGGCACCGCCATCCGCGGCGATATGCGCGTACAACTCCGCCACCGCCCCCGCCGCCATGCGCAGGGAGGAGACCGGCCAGATGACGATGGCGCAGCCGAGCGCCGCGAACTGCTCCGCCGTGCGGTAGGGGGTGCGCCCGAACTCGGTCATATTGGCCAGGATCGGCGCCTCGACGGCGGCGGCGAAGCGGCGGAAGTCGTCGTCCGTGGTCAGCGCCTCGGGGAAGATGATGTCGGCGCCCGCCTCGACATACAGCCGGGCTCGGGCGATCGCCTCGTCCAGGCTGTCGGCGGCGGCATCCGTGCGGGCCACCACCAGCAGATCGTCGCGGGCCCGGGCGGCGGCGGCGACCTTGCGGGCCATCTCCTCGGCCGGCACCAGCACCTTGTCGTTCAGGTGGCCGCATTTCTTCGGCAGCACCTGATCCTCCAGTTGCACGGCGGCGGCGCCCGCGTCCTCCAACTCGCGGACCAGGCGCATGACGTTCAAGGCCTCGCCGTAGCCGGTATCGCCGTCGACGATCAATGGCAGGTCGCTGGCCCGGACGATGCGCCGGGCCGCCGCGCACAATTCCTCCATGGTCATCACGCCCAGGTCCGGCAGCCCCATGGACGCCGACAGCGCCGCGCCCGAAAGGTACAGCGCCTCGAACCCCGCTTGCCGGGCCAGCAGCGCCGACAGAGCATCGTGGGCCCCGGGCACCCCCAGAATGCCGGGTCGGGCCAGCAGCGCCGCCAACCGCCGGCCGGCTCCGTCGCTATCCTCGGACCCCTCGAACCAGATAGGATTAGACATCGCCCTACTCCCTTTTTTGATCTCGTGCCGGCGATGATAGCAACAAGGTTGTCTGTTCGTCGGTATTTGTAATCGATTGTATGACAATGTAAGATACTGTCGGACATATGAACACTGATTATTGCGTCAGACTCGAGGGTCAAATGCCAGCCATAACCGTCCGAATTCCCGACGACACCGCCCGCCAGATCGACGAGTTGGCCGAGGCCATGGAGCGAAACCGCACCTGGGTCGTGACCGCCGCCTTGAAGCGCTATCTGGCCGAGGAAAGCCAATGGCTAGAGCGGGTCAAGGCCGGCCGCGCGGCGATTGCCAGAGGCGAAGGTATCCCGCACGAAGACGTCATGGCTGGGCTTCGCGCAAGGATCGCGGATCATCAGGACTAGACCCGGCCATGCGCATCCTCTGGTCGCCCCAGGCGCGGGACGATCTGTTCAGGATTTTCGATCATATCCTTGCGGACAATCCGACGGCGGCGACGGCAATGCTTGAACGGATCGAAACCTCCGTCACGCAATTACGCGACTATCCGGCCCTGGGCCGACCGGGGACCGTCGATGGCACGCGGGAACTCGTCGTCCCGCGATCACCCTATATCGCCGCCTATGAGACCCTGGACAATCGCGTGCATATACTCGCCGTGCGCCATGCCGCGCGGCTGTGGCCCGAGGCCTTTTCATAACCCTCGCCCCATGAACCACTCAGGGCGAAGATAGCAACGAGGTTGGCGGTTTGTCCGAGCTTGTCCTTTACGGTCCGCACTACAGCGCCTACACGCGAACCGCCTGGCTGACGCTGCTCGAGAAGGGCGTCGACTTTCGCTTGCAGGAGGTCCCCTTCACGCCGGGCGGCGGACTGCCGGCCGAGCATCTCTCCCGCCATCCCTTCGCCAAGGTGCCGGTCCTCGAGCATGACGATTTCGTGCTGTACGAGACGGCGGCGATCTGCCGCTATATCGACCTCGCCTTTCCCGGCCCCGCCCTGCAACCGGCCGAGCCGCGGCGGCTCGCCCGCATGACCCAGATCATCGGCGTTCTGGACAGCTATCTCTCGCACCACATCCGCATGGGTCTGGCCGCGCAACTGATATTCCGCCCCCTGCGCGGCGAAGCAACGGACGAGGCCGTTGTCGAGGACGCCGCCGCCGTCGTCCGCAAAGGCCTTCCCGCCTTTGAGGCGATCGTCAGGGCGGACGGCTATCTGGTCGGCGGAGAGTTGCCCAGTCTGGCTGATTTTCACGCCATTCCTTTGTTCGACTTTTTGCTGAACTGCCCCGATGGTGAGACGTTCCTTGCTGACCTGCCCAATCTGAAGAACTGGTGGCACGGTATCAAACTACGGCCGAGCGTCGTTGCCACGCGACCGAGGCAATTCGCGGCCTGACATGCCGGATTGCGAAGCGGTTTTGGCGGCGGGCGGAAACCGATCGGCCTATAGTTATCGTCGGAACGTCAATCCAGTTTCGGAGGCCCCGGCGCAGTGAATAGAGAAAACTTTGACGTCATCGTGGTGGGTTGTGGCATCGCCGGGCTGTCGGCAGCCATCACCGCCCAGCAGAATGGCGCCCGTGTCGCGATCCTGGAACGCGCGCCAATTGACGAACGCGGCGGCAACACCCGGTACACCGAAAGCTTCTGGCGCATGAAATCGATAGACGCGGTTTCGGACGATTTCGTGGAACGGTTCGCCGCCAATGCCGGGGGTTGGCCCGATCCCGGCATCGTGCGTGACGCGGTTCGAGACCGGGAGGATCAGCCGGCGGTGCTGCGCGCGCTCGGCGTGATCGACCCCAATCTGATCGCCACCATCGCCGAGGAAGCCCCGAAAGCCCTGAAATGGCTGTCGGAATTCGGCATCAAGTTCGATCATCTGCCGCTCTATTTCCTCAATCAGTCGACCACCAGAATGGGCCCGATCGGCGGCGGCCTGGCGCTGGTCGAGGCCCTGGGCGGCTATGTCGACGCGCGTCCGGAGGACATGACTGTCTTCTACGAGACCGCCGCGCGGGCGCTGATCCAGGACGATCGCGGTGCGATTGTCGGCGTCACAACCGTCGGACCCGACAACACACCGGTTGAGTTTCGCGGGCGAAACGTCGTGCTGGCCAGCGGCGGCTTCCAAGGCAACCAGGAAATGCTGACCCATTATGTCGGCCCGCAGGCACAGTTTGTCCGCCCGGTTTCCCGCGGCGGCCACTACAACCGGGGCGAAGGCGTGCGCATGGCACTGTCGGTCGGCGCCGCGCCTTGCGGCGATTTCGGCAGCTTCCACGCCCAGCCGGTCGACCCGCGCGCCATCGATATCGAACCCGTGGTGCTGAACTATTCCTACGGCATCCTGGTCAACGACGCCGGCCGGCGCTTTACCGACGAGGCCCCGGGCATGGTCGATGCGACCTACGAGGAGGTCGCCCGGCTGATCATGGCGCAACGTCATGGCATCGCCTACGCCGTATTCGATGCCGGTCTCGACGACGTTGAGAACTGGCCGGTGACCGTACGCTCGCGCGTGCCGCCGATCGAGGCCGAAAGCCTGATGGAGCTGGCCCGCGCGATCGGGGTCGACGCGCGGGACTTCCTGGCCACCGTGGAGGCATACAACGGGGCCTGCCCCACATCGGATGGCTTCGATCCGCTGCATACCGACGGCCTGTCGACAACCGGCCTGGAGCCACGCAAATCGCACTGGGCGCGGCCAATCGCCCGAGCGCCATTCCGGGCCTGGCCGATCATCTGCTCCAACTGCTTCACCTTCGGCGGCGTCAAAATCGACGAGCGCGCCCGCGTGATCAACGCCGAGGGCGACGCCATTCCGGGTCTATATGCCGCCGGCGAGGTGGCCGGGATCTACTATCGGGTCTACACCGGTGCCACCTCTGTCATGCGTGGTGCCGTGACCGGCCGGTTGGCCGGTGCCGATGCGGCGCTACGGCGCAACGCTCCCGACTAATAAGATGCTGCGCTCGCCGAAGGTTTTGAATATTCGGCGAGCCCCACGCCGCACGACCTGGCCCGAAGTCTTTTCCTGATCACCGTCACGAACTTCGCGCCCGGTCGCCTGTACAAGATTGACGATCGTTACCCGAGCGTCACCGCCAGGCCCTCGGGTAATTCCGTTTCGGCGGCGAAGCCGAAGGCGGCGATCAGCCGCCCCGGATCGCCCAGGGATTCGTAGATATCGCCGGCCCGGGCCGGGCCGAACTCGATCGCCGGCGGCCGGCCGACGATCTCGCCGATGGCTTCGGCCAGTTGCAGAATGGTCGTCGAGCGGCCGGTACAGACGTTGAAGACCTCCGGTTCGGCGGACCGGCGCGCCATCGCCGCCAGCAGGTAGCGCAGCACGTCGCCGACATAAACGAAATCGCGGTACTGGCCGCCGTCGCCGAAGATGGAAATGCCGGCGCCCCTGGCCAGCCGCTCGGCGAAGATGGCGATCACCCCCGAATAGGGCGAATGCGGGTCCTGGCGTGGGCCATAGACGTTGAAGAAACGGAAGCCGACGGTCGGCAGGCCATGCACCAGGGTGGCCACCCGGGCGTGCAGTTCGCAGCCCAGCTTGTCGGCGCCATAGGCGGTCAGGGGCCAGGTCGCCGCGTCCTCGGTCAAGGGCACCACCGTGTTATCACCATAAACGGCGGCCGAGGAGGCATAGACCACCGGCAGGCCGCCCAGCTCGCGGGCGGCATCGAACACCGCCACGGTGCCGGTCAGGTTGGCCCGGTGGGTGGCCAGCCATTCCTCGTTGCTGCGCTGTACCGAGGCGATGGCCGCCAGGTGAAAGCAGCCGTCCATGCCGGCCATGGCCCGGCCCATCAAGTCCCGATCGGCGACGTCACCGATCAGCAATTCGGCGCCGTCGGGCGCATTCTCGCGCTTGCCCGAGGACAGATCGTCGACGATCCGCACGCCATGACCGTCCGCCAACAGGGCCTCGGCCAGGTGCGAGCCGATGAACCCGCAGGCACCCGTGACCAGATAGTCAGCCATTCACCATCCTCTCTTCAATCCAACTCCCGCAGAAACGCCAGCAATCGTTCGCAGACCGCCGCCGCCTGCTCCTGCTGTACCCAATGGCCGGCGCCCGGCAGCAAATGCACGTCCCGCATTGCCGTGCAGGCCCCCTCGGCCATCGCCTCCAGCGAGCCCGGCCGTTGGTAGGGGCCCCAGTCCGCCGCGCCGGCGATGAAGCAGGCCGGCACATCGATGGTCCGGCCGGAGAATACCGCAAGATTGGCATTGAGATGCCCCGAAGTTTGGCAGCGGTACCATTGCAGCCCGCCCTGAAAGCCGGTGCGGGCGAACTCGGCTGTGTAGACGGCCAGTTCGTCCTCGGTCAGCCAGGCGCAGGCGGCGATCTGCCCAGGGTCGGGCATTTCCGCCGCCACGGTTTCGGCCATGGTCCGGTCCCGATCCATGATGTAGTAGGTCGGCATCCTGGCCAGTTCCCCGGCCGTCCAGGCGGCCAGGGGGAACGGTCTGTTGCCCGGCCAATCGGCGCTTTTGTGATGATAGTAGGCGCGCAGGAAGTCATGGATGCCCTGCGGGCAGTCCCGCATGTCCGCATTGGCGGCCCGGGTCGCATAGTACCATTGGTAATGCTTGCGCGGCCGCTCCAGCGCCGCCAGGGCGGCGTGGATGTCGCCATCGGCCACGGCATCAGCCACGGAATCGCCCGCCCCGCCGACCGACAGCGCCGGCGGCCCGGCGAACGGCGCGCTCATCAGGGCCACGGCGGGGAAGACGTCCGGCCGGATCAGGGCGCAAAAGGCCGCCACGGGAGAGCCGAAGTCATGGCCGACGATCGCCGCCACGGATTCGTAGCCCAGGGCGGCAACCAGCCCCAGGGTATCCTTGACCAGGTTGAGGAAGCCGAACGAGGCGACGTCGCCGTCGTAATCCCCGTCCCAGCCCGTGGTGCGGCCGTAGCCCCGCTGGTCAGGCGCGACCACGTGATAGCCGGCCTCGGCCAGGGCCGGCATGATCTTGCGCCAGCTATAGGCCAGTTCGGGGAAGCCATGCAGCAACACGACGCAAGGACGCCCCGGGGTTTCGAAGCCCGCCTCCAAGAGATGCATATCCAGGCCGTTGACGCCGGCGAGGAAACGGCAGCGGATGCCGGGTGGAAGCGTCGCCGCGCCATAGGCGGGGGTGTCGTTCATGCTCAATCCCTGCGTTTGCATACCGCGCGGCCGGTCGCGGGCCGCCGCGCCTGCAAATAATAGCCAATCCCCGCCGCGGGTCAGCCCATTCCCGGCCCCACTTGAGTTATCCGCATCGGGGCCCTAGATTGGCGCCCAAATCCTCTCCCACTTCCCAACGAAACCAGGCGTAACAATCAATGAAATTCACCGGTACGGATACTTATGTCGCGACGGAAGACCTGATGGTTGCCGTCAATGCCTCGATCACCCTGCAGCGGCCGTTGCTGGTCAAGGGCGAGCCGGGCACCGGCAAGACCATCCTGGCGCACGAGATCGCCAAGGCGTTGAACAAGCCGTTGATCGAATGGCACGTGAAGTCGACCACCAAGGCGGCCCAGGGCCTGTACGAGTACGACGCGGTGTCGCGGCTGCGGGATTCGCAGCTGGGCGACGAGCGGGTCAAGGACATCTCCAACTACATCGTCCGCGGCAAATTGTGGGACGCCTTCCAGGCGGACGAATCGCCGGTGTTGCTGATCGACGAGGTCGACAAGGCGGACATCGAGTTCCCCAACGATCTGCTGTTGGAACTCGACCGCATGCGGTTCTTCGTCTACGAGACCCAGGAGACCATCATCGCCGAGCATCGGCCGATCGTGCTGATCACCTCGAACAACGAGAAGGAATTGCCCGACGCCTTCCTGCGCCGTTGTTTCTTCCACTACAT